>JACVCS010000018.1 GCA_016741915.1 Phycisphaerales bacterium
CGAACCTGCCCTCATGGGTGCGCACCTATACCCGAGTACGCCTCTGGGTGCAGGCCAAACTCGTGCTCTCCGAACTCAGACTTGAAGCCCGATCTCTCAGAAAACCCGCGTGAAACGCATAATCCTCTGAAGCCATTGGTTCAGCACCCGCAACGCGCCGTCGTCGATGCCGACGGTGCGTGATCGCCCACCCTTGCCGCGCATCACGCGCACGGCGTGCCTTGCCTCGTCCACATCCTTCTCGCGCAGCGCCAGCGCTTCGCTCACCCGCAAGCCCGTGCGGTAAAGCACCGCGATGAGCGCCCGATCGCGCACGCACGCCCAGCGGTCGCCCGCGAGGGCATCGAGCAGCCGGCGCACCTCATCCGGCGTGAGGATCTCCGGCGGGAAGGTCCGCCCGTACGTTGTTGTTGGCATTGAAGGAACCTCCTGTTCGCGTGCGGCAGATGCGTCGTACGTACCCAAAGTCCCCCGTCTCCCGACGCCCGTCGGCCACCTCCGTGTTTGCCGATGCGCGGCCTCCCGTACAGTCGCCACCGTTCTCGTCTGCCCGTAGTCCCGGGGCACCTCGCACCCGGTACGCCAGGCTCGCCCACGACCCGCCGTCGCGGCCCACGCGCGTACACCAATCGTCTCGGCGTCGAGCGCCGAGGGCTTGCCCGCTCCGCCCGCGACCGATCCATGTTCGTACCGCTTTGGTGGCAAAGCGATACAAACACCACTACCTCAACGGGCGTTCAACGCCAGCGCAGTTCCGCCGAACGCCGCGATTGCAGGACATCCCCTCGATGTGCGAAGGCTCGCGAAATCACCGCCGCGTGGCCTTGCTGTTCCCCGCGTGCATGCCAATGTGTGTGTCACACGCGGGGCAACCGCCCGCAACGGAGACACGAACATGAACGCCACCACGAAGACCACGCTCGACCTCGCCAAGACGCTCGCAAAGAGCGGGTTCCACATCCCCGCCATCGAGATCCACACGCCCGACGGGCGCTGCTGGAACATCGCCACGGTCCCCGCAGGTCGAGGCCGGCACCTCGACGGACACTGGGGCCCACGCCCCGGCGCGCTCGGTGGGTTCCGCCTCTTCGAGATCGACCGCGAGAACGACGACGCCCCCAACGAGCACGACGCCATCGACGGCGACACCTGGACCATCGACGAACTGATCGACTACTTGCGGGTGGTTGGCCAGCCCAAAGGCACGACGAGTTGGGACCGCAAGAACAACAACCACCCGACGACCTGAAGCCCGCCTGATGCGGGCTTCGTTGTTGAACCGACGCGACGACGCGGGGAACCGTGCGGCTCGCGTTTCGCCGCCGCGATGTGCGGCGGGATTCCAAACCCCCGTTCGGAGATATCCATGAGCACGAAGACCACAAAGACCACCGGCACTCAGCCAATGAAGCGAGCCGTCGGCCTCGGCGGCAAACGCTCGACAAGGCGCAAGCCCGACGCCGCCGCGTCGAGCACGGAACGCCTCCGCAAGGCCGCCCTCGCCGAGATCAACGCCCGCATCGACCGCACGCCAACGGACGAGATAAGCCCGCCCGCCGCCGCCAGCGGATCACCCGCCGCGTCGGCGTCGACATCCACATCGAACGCACCAACCAAACCCAAGCGTCGTAGCGCCCTCGACGCCGCGGCCGAGGTCCTCGCCAACGCCCCCGGGCCCATGCGGGCGAAGGAACTCATCGCCGAGATGCAGAGCCGAGGTCTCTGGTCCTCCCCCGGCGGGCAAACCCCCGAGGCCACGCTCTACGCTGCGATCACGCGCGAGATCGCGAGCAAGGGCGACAAGGCCCGCTTCAAGAAGCTCGAACGCGGGCTCTTCGCGGCAACACATTGAACGGTCTTTTGGCGGTTCTTCTGCGGTCGCAACCATCGCCAGATCACCCCCCACCTACCACAACAAGCCGTTCAGGCTTGTTTTTTTCATTCAACATACCCCACACAACCCTTGACAGGCATCCGTTTGGGTGTACCCTGTTGATGTGTACAAACACCAAACATTTACCCGCAGCCCAACAGCCTCGAGCGGCTCAACCGACGCCGATGCGGTGCGCGAAGAACAGCTCGCGCAGCTGCGGATGCTCTGCGGCTACCACACCCGTGACGACTCGGCGGCAGAGCTGACGGGCAGGCTGTGGTTGGGGAACCATGATCTCGTGCTCGTCGAGCGGCTTCGTGTTCCCGCCGTGCATGAGTGGTTCGGATGGGCCGATGCTCAGCCGTGCGAGCAACTGGAAGCGCCAAGAGCCGCCGAGGCGCGAAGAGCATGGGTGCCGCCCATGACGCTCCTGCTTCGCGCGGCGTCCTGCTTCGCCGAGCAGTCCAGCACGATGCCGCAAGGGGGCATCGATCGGACTCGCGCCGGCACCATGATCGCCATCGGCCGAAGCGTCTGGCCCTGGGGGCGCGGTGGTGCAGGCGGCACCCCCGACGTATCAGCCCTCGATAACCAGAGGATGGACCTGATCGATGCCGATGCACCGGCCCAGCGCCTCTGGGCGGCGGACCTGGCGCTTCGTAGCGGTGCGTTTGGCGTCGTCATCGCCGACGGCACCGGGCTGGACCTCGCCTCGACCCGACGCCTGCAACTGGCGTGTGAGAGTGGGCACACCGCGTGCGTCTTGGCACGCCCACCGTGGGAAGAGCGGGAGCTTTCCTCGGCGTGCACGCGATGGCGCGTCCGACCTGCGCCGCGTGAGTACACCCAACCTCGCCGCGGCCTGCGCGTTGGGCGAGTGGTTCAGCGATGGAGCGTCGACCTGCTGCGCTGCAAGGGATTGCGGCCTACGGACCTGCCCGCGTGGAACTGGCAGGTGGAGGAAGATCATGCGGCGGGTGCTTGCCGTCTGGTTGCCGACGTTCTCAACGGACCGGATAGTCAGGGCGATGCTGCACGGCGCTGGCGGAGCAGCGTGGGGTAAGACGCGCGAACGCCGTCTCCCGCTTGTGCTGCTGACCTCCAAGCGCGGGGGCATCGAGCAGGTCGAACGCTGCTGCCTGCGCGCGAGGCAGGAAGGCGTCTCGTGCGGCATGACCCTCGCCCATGCGCGATCGCTCTTACCCCCGCGAGCGGAACTGCTCGTGCAGGCCCACGAACCGCACCACGACGAAGAGGCATTGCTGCGATTGGCCCGCTGGGCGCTACGGGTTGCACCGACAGTCGCGGCCGACGCACCGGACGGCTTGCTGATCGACATCACCGGCACGCAGAGGCTCTATCGCGGTGAGCCGCGCGTCGTGCGTTCCGTGGCGCAAGGGATCAACAGGCTCGGCTTCGCCGTGCGTGTCGCGGCGGCATCCACATTCGCCTGTGCCTGGGCAGCAGCGCGGTACAGCTCTGATGCGGTCACGGTTGTGCCCGCCGGGCAGGAGCGTGCATGGAATCGGGAGTACCCCATCGCGGCGCTACGGATTGATCCGGCCACCATCGAGGGGCTGCGTGAACTTGGGATTGTGCGGCTCGGGCAGGTCCTGGCAATGCCCCGCACACCCCTGGCCGCGCGGTTCGGTCCGGACATCCTCGCCCGCATCGATCGGCTGGTTGGACAACTCGACGAACAGATCGACCCAATCCGACCAAGGGAGCCCATCCGCGCGGAGATGGTCTTTGACGGTCCCAGCGACCGGTGGGAGGCGCTTGAACTCGCCGGGCGACGAACGCTGACGGAACTCCTCGATCACCTGCGCCGGCATCAACGCGGGGTGCGGCGGCTGGATGTTCACCTTGCCCGTCCCGACCGTGTGAACGAGCAACTCACCATCACCCTCAGCAGGGCAAGTGCGAACGAGAAACACCTGTGGTCGCTGCTCCGCGCACGCCTGGAGGGGGTTGACTTGGGCGGCGGTGCGCCCGACAGCACCGCGCCAACAGGGATCGAGGGGGTGACACTGATCGCATCACGCACGGCGGTACTCCGCGCCCGGCAAGCCGTCGATGGGCGCTTGGGCTCAACCGATGATCACGCCGCCGAGGCGAGCTTGGGTGAAGTGATTGACACCCTCGTGCAGCGGCTTGGCGCGGACCGCGTCCTGCGGTTCAAGGACGCCTCAACGCACATCCCCGAGCAGGCCGTGATCTTCGAGAGCGTGATGAGCCCGTATCCGGAACGCATCACGCCGCGTGCCGGTGAAAAGTTGCCCCCGCCGAGGCCCGCTCGACTCTTTGAGGTGGCCCAGCGGGCCGCGGTGATGGCCCTCACCCCCGACGGCCCGGTCACGCGCCTGCGCTGGCACGGCCACGACTACGCCGTTACCGCGTGCGTGGGTCCCGAAAAGATCGAGCCGGAGTGGTGGAGGTGGGAGTCTCCGCCCGATCACGACGAACAACCATCCGGACGGCAACGCACACGCCTGCGCCATACACCCTCGGCCATGCCTCCCGCCCGGGATTACTTCTCGGTGCAGATCGAAGGGGGACGCTGGCTGTGGGTCTACCGCGCCGCGATCAGCGAGCCGTCCACCTCCACGAGCTGCGCCGACGGCTCGGATCATGTCGCACCTCCAGCGTCCTCTCGCTCGGCGTGGTTCGTTCACGGGGAGTGGTGCTGATGCCCGCCAGCGAGCCCGGCAAGCACGTCCCGCACCCGCACCGAACCGCTCACACGGACGGTGCGCTCTCCCCGGGCGGGGCACCTCGACCGTACACGCGGTTCGCCGAGCTGTGCGTGACGAGCAACGCCACATTCCTGACCGGTGCAAGCCACCCGGAAGAGTTCATCCGCGAAGCGGCTTCGCTCGGGTATGAAGCCCTGGCGGTGGCGGACCTGCACACGCTCGGCGGCATCGTTCGGGCGCACGTGGCCGCCAAGGAACTGCCTGAGCACGCCCGCACGCGGTTCGTACCGGCCGCTCGAGTGCGGCCCACCGATATGGACGGCCTCGCCGTCTGCCTCTACCCCACCGATATGGCGGCCTACCGACGGCTCTGCCGAATGCTGACCATCGGCAAGCGCCGCGCGGCCAAGGGGCAATGCACGCTCACGAGCGACGACCTGCGCGACTTCTCGGCGGGGCTTCTGGCGATCGCGATGCCGGACGATTCACTCAGCATGGAGCCGCTCCGTGCCCACCTCCGGGCGCTGGCATCGATCTACGACGACGATCGCCTCTCCCTGGGGGCTCGCATGAGCTTCCGTCACGATGACGTCGATCGGCTGGAACTCCTCCAACTGACCAGCCAAGCGTGCGGCGTGCCGCTCGTGGCCACCAACGACCCGCACGCCAACCGGGCTGACCGGCGCATGCTCCAGGACGTGCTGACCTGCATCCGCCTTCGCTGCTCGCTCGCCGAGGCCGGACGCAGGCTCCACCCCAACAGCGAACGCCACCTCAAACACCCCGACGAGATGGCGCGGCTTTTTTCAGGCGACCCCGACGCGGTTGCTCGATCGGTCGCGATCGCCGAGAGGGCGCGGGGGTTCTCGCTCGACGAACTGCGGTACCAATATCCCGACGAGGTCGTCCCCGCCGGATGCACGCCGATGGGGCATCTCCGCGACCTCACCGAGCAGGGTACACGCGAACGCTACCCGGGCGGCGTCCCGGCGAAGGTTCGAGCGCAGATCGAGCACGAGATGGAGCTGATCGAGGACCTCGACTATGCCCGGTATTTCCTGACCGTCTACGACCTGGTGCGGTTCGCCCGCTCCGGCGCTGAAAACCCAGGCGCTGACCCTCCGCAGGGCTGGCAGGGCGAGATACTCTGCCAAGGTCGCGGGGCGGCGGCGAACTCGGCGGTGTGTTACTGCCTGGGCGTCACCGCGGTGGACCCGGCGCGGATCGACGTGCTCTTCGAGCGCTTCATCAGCAAGGAACGCAACGAGCCGCCGGATATCGATATCGATTTCGAGCACGAGCGGCGTGAGGAGGTGATCCAGTACATCTACCGCAAGTACGGGCGCGACCGCGCCGCGCTCACGGCGGAGGTCATCACGTACAGGCCGCGAAGTGCCGTGCGCGACGTGGGCAAAGCGCTGGGACTCTCGCTCGACCTTGTCGATCGCCTCGCGAAGGACATCGAATGGTGGGACGAGGGCGGCGTGAACGGTGCGAAGCTCAAAGCCCTCGGGCTCAACCCCGACGACCCCGCGCTGCAGTGGCTGGCGCGGCTGACGAAAGAGATCCTCGGCTTTCCGCGCCACCGCTCGCAGCACGTCGGCGGGTTCGTCATCACGCGCACGCCGCTGTGCGAGCTGGTGCCCATCGAGAACGCCGCCATGCCCGACCGCACGGTGGTGGAATGGGACAAGGACGACATCGACGCGATGGGGATGCTGAAGGTCGACGTGCTGGGGCTGGGGATGCTCACGTGCATCCGCAAGGCGCTGGCGCTGGTGAACAACAAGCGTGCGCGCGAATCGCCCGCGCAACCTGCGCTGACGCTCGCGACGATCCCGCCCGAGGACCCCGCGACGTACGCGATGATCCAGAAGGCCGACACGCTGGGGGTCTTTCAGATCGAGAGCCGGGCGCAGATGTCGATGCTGCCGAGGCTGAAGCCGCGGGAGTTTTACGATCTGGTCATCGAAGTCGCCATCGTTCGTCCGGGGCCGATCCAGGGCGACATGGTGCACCCGTACCTGCGTCGTCGCAACGGCGAGGAGCCCGTGGAATACGCGCACCCGGCGATCGAGCAGGTGCTGAAGAAGACGCTCGGCGTGCCGCTGTTTCAAGAGCAGTGCATGGCCCTGGCGGTGAAGGCGGCGGGGTTTACACCCGGGCAGGCGGACGAACTCCGCCGATCGATGGCGGCGTGGAAACGCAAGGGCCACCTCATCCACCGCTTCGGGATGCAGCTCATCGACGGGATGATGAGCAACGGCATCCCGCGCGAGTTTGCCGAGCGGTGCTTCGAACAGATCAAGGGATTTAGCGAGTACGGCTTCCCCGAAAGCCACGCCGCGAGTTTCGCGCTGCTGGTCTACGCCTCGTGCTGGCTGAAGAAGCACCACCCGGCGGAGTTCGCCGCGGCGCTCTTGAACAGCCAGCCCATGGGCTTCTATGCGCCGGCGCAGATCGTGCGGGACGTCAAAGCCCACGGCGTGCGCGTGCTGCCCATCGACGTCAACCGCAGCGCGTGGGATTGCACCATCGAACGCGGCGCGATGCGCCTGGGCATGCGACTGGTCAATGGCCTGGGCAAGCCCGATGCAGATCTGATCCGCGGTGCGGTCGTTCAACGCGGCGCGATGAAGGACCTCACGACATTGTGGCGCATCAGCGGCGTCAGCGCCAAGGCCCTGCGCCGCCTCGCCTCTGCGGACGCGTTCGAGTCCATGGGTCTGAAGCGGCGCGAGGCGATCTGGCAGGCGCGCCTGCTGCGCGACGACCCGATGCCGCTGTTCGCGGGGCTCAGCGAACCGCCGCCGAGCGATGCGGAGCGTGCGTCGATCCCGGAGATCACCGCCCGCGGTGCCGTGGTGCAGGACTACCAAACCATCGGGCTCTCGCTGAAGGGGCACCCGATGCAATCGCGGTGCGACGAGGTGCGTGCCGCGGGCGCGGTGCCCTGCGGCTGGCTCAGCGACGCGACAAAGACACCCGACGGCCTGGCGGTCCGCGTCGCGGGCATCGTCCTCATGCGTCAACGCCCGGGCACCGCCGGCGGCGTGACTTTTATGACGCTCGAAGACGAAACCGGCATCGCCAACCTCATCATCTGGCAACGCGTCTATCAGCGCTACCGCAAGCAGGCCCGCACAGGCACGGTCCTCGCCATCGGGCGCGTCCAGCGTCAGGGCGAGGTCGTACACGTGATCGTCACGAAACTCCGCAGCCTCGACGCGTTGACCGGTTCTACGAGCGTGGTATCCGCCAGAAGGCCTCTTGTCCGGTCGCGGGACTTCCATTGACTGCCCACGGGCAATGCGGTGCGCCCGCATCGATGTTTGTATCGCTCTACCACAAAAGCGATACACGCAGCGAGGTGCGGGTTGTAGGCGTACTCGGCCTTAGCGATAACCGAGACCGTTGCCCTCGGCGGCGATCTTGGCCTGTGGATTGTTCTTCCGCTTGGCAGCGGGGTGGTGGAGGTCGCCCATCGGCAGGCCACGACCGCTTGAGGCGGCTAACCGCTCCTGATCGCTCTTTTTGCCGGTCGTCTTGCTGGACTTCTTCGCCACAATCTTCTCCGAACCACGTCATTCCCCGCGCCCGGGCACCGCCCACTCGCTCGGCACCGCACAGAGTGATCGGGAGTCAAATGCTCTTAGAAAGTGTGCCCGAACGATTGACTATCTGTGCGCGAGAAGCAACACACGTCCGACCCGTCCAGCCCGTCCGCCGGTACGCTCACGTCCTCACGCCAGGCCAGCAGCGTGCACCAGGGGTCCCATTTGTACTCCTTGATCGTCGTGGTCGCGGTGGATTCCTTCGCCGTCACCACCCGCCCCAGCATGTCGTAGGTGTACGTGGAGTGCCGCCCGTTAGAGGTCAGCATGTTCGCGTCGGAGTACGTTGGGGTGTGTCCGTCCGGTATATGTCGCCGTTCGGAACAATCTCTTTTCTCACGCTCGGTCCTTCGAAGTACCCATCGGCCGCGAAGAAGGCGTTGTAATCGCCGTCGTTCGCGCCGCTGTTGCCCACATTCGCCAGCGTCCGCTGCCCGTGATCCAGCGGCACGCCGGTATCGTCGGCGATGTCCGCCGCCAGCCGCCGGAAAACCTGCGGCACACCAAACGCCGTGTACCGCACCGTCTCGAGGATCCGACCCTCAACCCGATGGCGGTTCTCGCCTTCTCCCACAAACTCTTCACTTGCCAAAGAGACCACGTCGCCGCGGAGGTTCTGGACGTAGTAGACCGTCTCCCGGTCCACACGAGTATAACTGTTCTGCGGCGTCAGTTCATTCGCCGAGCCCATCCCGGGGGCAAAGACCTCGACCTGACGCTCCTCCTGCGTACCCGTTGGCTCGCCGGTCTCCGGATCGATCACCGCCACCATGCGCGGGCCGTAGTACCGGAACCGCTGCCGAAGCACCGGCTGGTCCTGGCCCTTGATGTCGGTCGCGCCGTCAAGATCGTACTCACCAAGTACGTAAGCGGCTCAAAGAAAAGTACTGTATATCTTCCCTGCCGATTAATTACTATACATCTTCAAGTTCCGCCTCATCGTAATATGAGCCATCACATATTATGTAATACGAACCAGACCATTTATCGATATTTCGCCGATCTAATCGAGCCAATTTAAGGTATATATGCAATAGACTCTCTGCCATATATTCATAAATATCGTCGTCGTCTTCGTCCCTTGAAATCTCAATGTTTATTAAGCTCCGGCCGCCAACTTGAAAAGTCCAGGAAATGTTCATTAAGCAGTCCGCATTACACCATGCGGTCACATTTCCGCGCTCCATATTCTTGTATTTTCCAATCAATGCACTAATGTTTGTATCAACGAAATCGCCTATGGAACCGTCGAATGATCGAACTGTTTTGGTATGCGGATTGATAAGCGTGATCGACTTTTCGGTTAAGCAACTAATAGTTTCCTGAAGTGCAAGCTTTTCCTTATCAAACATTCGAATCACTATTGCGCGCCCTGACATGGTCCACTGCCTCCACTTTGGGGCTCAGGGAATGTCTTTACATTATCTGATCCCAATTCCTTGATGGCTAAATCAATCGCTGACTTCAGTGTTCCCTCGGTAAGGTAAGCCATTACACGAACGCCCAAAAGACGTGCATGCTCCTTCGTGACCCTAAGCTGTTGATTCCAACTATCTAATGTTTTAGTACTGTGCGCCTTTGAGGGACCGCCGACCTGAATCAGCTCTCCATTGGGTCCTATGACATCAACATCGGTACTTCCTACGTCATTCTTAATTCTCTGTCCACTACGCCTTCCGCCCACGATATCCGCAACCGCTTGTTCACGTAACGCACCAACTTCGTTCGCAGCATTCGGACGCGATGCAGCTTTCGTCGGCTCATTGGTCGCCTGATTTCCTCGAGAAGATGCTTGTGGCTCATCCGGGCATGCTCTCGAACCGTTGCCTCGCGCATTTCCCTCACCGCATGTGTTCGCTGCGGATTTACTCGATGGTGCAGTATCAGACTCCGCCGCAATTCTCAGCAACGTGTCAAGCATGCCTTTGGGGAGGCCTGCGCGAAAATCTCGCGGTCTTGCTCGTATAGTTGACACGCCCAGGAATCCACCCACAATACTGCCAATCATATTGCCGACAATCTCAGCTTGATCTTCTTGTGTGACTTTGCCTGCAGCAATCTGATCTGCAACCTCAATCGTTGATACGACTGAGTAAACCGCTACCGCACCGCCGACAATCCATCCAAGAGGGTTCCATACATTCGCAGCTGCAACAATTCCAAGAGTAACGACAACTCCTGTAGCAACCCCCTTTGCAGCACCGCGCGCAACGGATGACGGATTCGACCTAAAGAAGTCACCCACCGCTGCCCAGCCATCGCTGTCAAACGGATTGATTTCTACCCCGAACACACTGAACAACCCCATCGGATCCGTATACAACCAAGGCTGGTTCTCGCAATACTGGTACAGGTTCCGCCCACCGGCGTACCCGATCGGGTCCGGCGTCAGCCATCTTCCCTCCCGCGGCGTGTACCAGCGGTTCCGCACTAGGTACATCTGCAGGTGCGGGTCCCACCAGTAGCCGCAGTAGCCGATGCGGTTGTTGTTCTCCGGGAAGCTCAGCTCGCCGTACTCGTACAGCGTTGAGCCCGCCGAGTTCGGGTCGGCGCTGTTGTAGAGCTGCTCCGTGCTCACTCGGCGACTGTCGCCGAAGTAGTTGAAGAAGCAGTTGTAATCTCCTTCATTCACGCCGCTGTTGCTCGATCCGCCGACGGGCATCCCGTTCGACAGCGGCTCACCCGCGTCGTCGGCGATGTCGCACGAAGCACCAATCGCCGCCGCGCCTTGATTGCTTTGGTAGAAGAACCCGTCGGCCGCGAAGAAGGCGTTGTAATCGCCGTCGTTCACGCCGCTGTTGCCCACATTCGCCAGCGTCCGCTGCCCGTGATCCAGCGGCGTCCCCTGGTCGTCGGCGATGTCCGCCGCCAGCCGGCGGAAGACCTGCGGCACACCAAACGCCGTGTACCGCACCGTCTCGAGGATCCGACCCTGAACCCGCTGGCGGTTCTCGCCTTCTCCCACAAACTCTTCACTTGCCAAAGAGACCACGTCGCCGCGGAGGTTCTGCACGTAGTAGACCGTCTCCTGGTCCACCCGAGTATAACTGTTCTGCGGCGTCAGTTCGTTCGCCGAGCCCATCCCGGGGGCGTAGACCTCGACCTGACGCTCCTCCTGCGTTCCCGTCAACAGGCCGGACCCGAATCGACCAGATGATCCGACAAAACAAATACACATCGACAGATCGCGTTTGCGATATATATTTATTGCACAGGATCAAAAGATATATTATTAAGGGACATATTGCGCAAAAGTTCGTACATATGTGTGATGCACTTCCTAATTTTGTACTTATGATTTAAGTTGAGACGAGTCAGCCATGGAGTCGCATCTTGCACAAGCATGATCCATTTATCTACCAACTGAAGAAATAAATCTAATTGTACGTCATGGAGCTCAATTCGCAGTCTCCACCCATAATATTCTTGCGTTTCGAGTCCAATTGGAGTCGCGCCGTAGCGATACATTGCACTCGCAATATGCTCGAGCAGCCGTCGACCCGCAGGACATATAATTTGCCCTCCAATCTCAAGTTGGTCATTGTACTCCTCTTGACAAAATTCAATGCGAGCTATGGTTCTACTCATTGTTTATCTGCCTATTACGCCCGACAGCCAACCCTATTCCGCCACCGGCAGTTGCGCTGCCCGCTGCTCCATTTCTGAGCCAGTTGGGTGCTGCATACCAAAGTTGCTGGGCAGCATTCGGCTTAGTCAATCCCATCATGGAACCGCTCCAACTCCCACCACCCACGCTACCAGGGAGACGAGCTCCATGAAAACTCGGATCGGCAAGATAGTGTCTTCGGTAGAACTCTCCTCGAGACATGCCGCGTCCAGATACAATATTCAATGGACTTTCTGTGATCCATCGCGGTAGCCCGAGGCGACGTGGTAGAAAATGATGTCCCATTCCCTTATACGGCTGAGCGAGGTACTTTGCTTGTG
The DNA here is from genome assembly GCA_016741915.1 of Phycisphaerales bacterium. Lineage (GTDB taxonomy): Bacteria > Planctomycetota > Phycisphaerae > Phycisphaerales > UBA1924 > JACVCS01. Next base: position 12,132 of record JACVCS010000018.1, read on the forward strand.
ACTCTGTGAAACCGCGTTTCATATATTCCGCAATTTCCTTTGCTGAGCCGCTTCTGAATGCTCCTCCAACACCTTTAAGTACCTTGCCGATTCCCCACCCAAACAAGCCTGATAGTGCACCTTCTTTGGCAGCTTCATATGCATCGCCTCCGCCATAAGTGAGTTCTGCGAGTACATTTCCGCCAATTCCAAAAGCCAATTGGCCGAGTAGCGTTGCAGGCGCAAATAGGACGGTGGGGAGAGCCACAGAAACACTTCGTATAGTATCTCCAACTGCATTCCATTCGTTTTCCCGCAGGTTCCTGAGTTGCGTGACCGCGGCATCCGTGTTCTTGCGGAGATGCTCACACCGGCAGCGCACGTCCGAATCGCAGATCTTCCCTGACGCCGCGTCGGCCTTCGCCTGCTCCATGCACTTGGCGTACGCCTTGCGCATGTTCGCTTCCCAGTTTGCGTCTTCTTCCTGCGCCTTGCCGGTGAGCAAGTCCCAGCCCTCGTCAACACCATCTCCGAATGAGTCAAGCCCAACCCCACGCAGCACGTTACCAAACCACGTCGCCAACCCCATCGGATCCGTATACAACCAAGGCTGGTTCTCGCAATACTGGTACAGGTTCCGCCCACCGGCGTACCCGATCGGGTCCGGCGTCAGCCATCTTCCCTCCCGCGGCGTGTACCAGCGGTTCCGCACTAGGTACATCTGCAGGTGCGGGTCCCACCAGTAGCCGCAGTAGCCGATGCGGTTGTTGTTCTCCGGGAAGCTCAGCTCGCCGTACTCGTACAGCGTTGAGCCCGCCGAGTTCGGGTCGGCGCTGTTGTAGAGCTGCTCCGTGCTCACTCGGCGACTGTCGCCGAAGTAGTTGAAGAAGCAGTTGTAATCTCCTTCATTCACGCCGCTGTTGCTCGATCCGCCGACGGGCATCCCGTTCGACAGCGGCTCACCCGCGTCGTCGGCGATGTCGCACGAAGCACCAATCGCCGCCGCGCCTTGATTGCTTTGGTAGAAGAACCCGTCGGCCGCGAAGAAGGCGTTGTAATCGCCGTCGTTCACGCCGCTGTTGCCCACATTCGCCAGCGTCCGCTGCCCGTGATCCAGCGGCGTCCCCTGGTCGTCGGCGATGTCCGCCGCCAGCCGGCGGAAGACCTGCGGCACACCAAACGCCGTGTACCGCACCGTCTCGAGGATCCGACCCTGAACCCGCTGGCGGTTCTCGCCTTCTCCCACAAACTCTTCACTTGCCAAAGAGACCACGTCGCCGCGGAGGTTCTGCACGTAGTAGACCGTCTCCTGGTCCACCCGAGTATAACTGTTCTGCGGCGTCAGTTCGTTCGCCGAGCCCATACCCGGGGCGTAGACCTCTTCAATGACCGGCTCGCCGGGGATCTCTTCCCCGGTCACAGGGTCCTTCGGCTGCCGCGGGCCGTAGTACCGGAACCGCTGCCGAAGCACCGGCTGGTCCTGGCCCTTGATGTCCGTCGCGCCGTCGAGCCCCCGCGCGTGGTAGACGTACCGCTCGTAGAGCAAGGCCGTGGGACGAACGTCGGACTTGCTCATGTCCGGCGTGTTCGGATCGACCGCATACCGCCCCGCCGGCGCCTGCCGATACGTCGCGATCACCCGCCACTGCGAGTCGTAGATGAAGAACTCCACCAGCTCGTCGCGGAAGTCGCCGTTGAAGCCATTCAGGTCGTAGACCGCCGAGGTCCGCCGACCCAAAAGGTCGTAGGTGAACTTCGCGAAGGGCTTGAAGCGAGCGGGGTTCTCAAACTGCAAGTTCCCGGGTGTTCCCCAGTATGGCTGATTCATGTCGCGATCGACCTGTTCCAGTCGGCCCATCGCGTCGTAGCGATAACGGAACCGCTCGCCATCGAGGAGCATGAGGCCCCAGGCGTTGTACAGCGGTGTGTGGTTCGAAACTGCTTGGTTCGGTACATCGCCACGCTTGGTGTGCTTCTCCATCAGCCGGTTGTCGCCGCCGCTGTTCTCGGAGGTCCAGTTCGACAACGGGGAACCCGTCGGCGGCTTCTCGCCGCTGAAGTGAGCGGCCCCAAGTGAGCCCCAGTTAGGACCACCCGAGATCGTCGTCGGTCCGCCGATGGTCAGGACGTTCTGCGCACCCAACTCGGCGCCATTGGACATCTGGTTGTACGAGCGCTTGCGCTCGTACCGCCGGAGGTTGCCTCGATCTGAGAAATCGAAGCGTTCGGATTCACGAACCGGAGCGACCAAAGTCGGCGGAGGTGGCGGGTCCATCTCCGCCATGCTCGATGCCAGCATCGCCCATTCATCCTCCCATCCCTCACCACTGGTGTTTCCACCGGCCACAGCGCCGGTACTGCACAGCCAGTACACAGGCTTTTCGAAGCGTTCGTCCTTGCAGGGCGTGCCCAGCCGCATAGTTTCCTGCGGGAAGCTCGTCGTGCTGATCGCCCGGGGCGCGCCGGTGAAGCGATTCCGGTCCCACTCTTCAAAGTGGACAGCGTGCATGGCCCCGCCGCCGGGGGTGTTGGCTCCGCCGGAGTTCTTGTCGTAGAAGCTCTTCGACTCCGAGTTGTACAGCCAGGACATCTCCTGCTGTTCGTAGTAGCGATTGAGAATCATCCGCTTCGACGGATTGAACGGCTCAAAGTCCGGCCATTCCGCCGGTCGCGTCGGGCCACGCAGATCGGGCAATGGCGGCGCGAAGTACGGATCAAGCCCCGGATTCACCATCTTCGGCCCGGGCAAATCACCCCAAGGCAACGTGTCGATCCCGAGATACCCGCCGTAGCGGGTGGCAATCCCACTCCCCGTCGGCACATAATCACCAGGCGGTGCAAATACACCCGAAGATGGTGGCGACACCGACATCGAGTCCATCGGCCACATCGCCAACATCCCCGTGCGCCCAAGCTTCGAGTCCAAGCTCCCCGTCGGCGACGGGATCGGCAGCCCTCCCGCCAGCTTGTCCTGCATCAACGGATCATCAAAGCACACACGGATCGGCACCGGATACATGAACAAAGGTGCCGGCTTCGGGTTCAACGGCACACCACCCAGCCCTGTTCCCGTCGGGTGTGGCAAATCGAACCCACCCGGCAGCTCCCACCTCTCTTGCCGAATTGACCAAGGCAAGAGCTTTCCATCAATCCCGCTACCGCCGCCACCGCCGCGCGCTGGCCAAGCCATCTGAAGCGTTCGTTCCGCAGGGAAGTTCGTGGGGAAGTGCGGCTCACCGTTACCAGGCAACGTCGGCACCCCGCTCGAAGGATTGAACAGCGTCCCGCCAGCACCGGCGAACCCGTGCGGACCACGGAACTCGAGGCCCCCGCCCGCAAAACCGCTTCCGAACGGAGAACCCGAAGGCGGCCTAATCCGCACGCGTTCGCCCGGTCCAAAATCGTACTCAATCTCTCTCGGAGCCGGTGTCGAACCTGGCCCATTGAACTCGGTCGGAGGCGAGATCTTCAGCGCCCGTCGCTCGAAAGCTTCAATATCTTTGTGATCGATTTCGCGGCGAATCCCGCGCTGGTCACGCTCTTCAACCGAGCGACCCTGGTTGTCCAAGTACCGCCCCTTCACCGGCGGCTCGGTGCCGCCCGCCGGTATGGCCGCAATTCGTTCGCTGTAGTTGCTCGGCTCGTAGTCAAAGTACGACCGATGGCCAGTCAACGGTCGACCTTCAAGGTCGAACCCTGGCGGCACATTTGCGTACTTCCGTGCCAGGTTGATGTCGTTCGGATCAGGCGTCCGAGGCCCGCGCAGAATCTGATCCATGTACGCCCATTTCTTCACTTCCTCCGGCGTAAGCATGATCTCGCCGATGAGCTTTTCCTGGGTCTGAGTGACCCGACCGGCATCCTTTTTAACGCGCGTGACCTTTGCGGGTCCCTTTCTCAGCTCGCCTGAACAGGGATCAATTTCAGTAATGCCCAGGTACGACCCATCGTACTCGTTCCCATCGATATCCGGTTCGGTGATTTGTGCTTCAAGGCCGGGACCAATTTTGCCAACAACCCGACCAAAGTCGTCCCACCATGTACGCTGTTCTCGCTCCGGACCATCATTCGCCCCGCGCCTGCTTGGTATAAATGGATCAGCCTCGAAACGCTTGAGGGCGAGCGTAGATGCCGCTTGGGGCAATGATAGTGAGCTTTGAGAAGATACGGAAACCAGTACCTCGGGCATCAAGGCCTGCACCGAGCGCACCGGGCGATCGAGATGGTCAAAGTCGTACCAAACCGCTTTTGGCAGGCCAATCAATCCGCTTCCCTGACCAAGTGTCGGCCAACTGAGCTCGTGTTGGATTCCCTCGCCCGCCGTTGCTGGCGCAATCATCAGCAACTGCTGAGGATTTTCAATCGGGTGCATGTTGATGCCGCCTGACTGGGCGCAGTCGCCACCCCGGATGCTTTGATCAGGCCACGCTTCGACGTTCATGACTGCTCGAACCGCGCCCGACTTCGGCTCGCGGATGTACGCGGCCTGAGAAACAATCGCAGCACCCTGCGGTACGCCGGATGATGTTGCGTGCAGGTAACTGACACGACCATTGGCCGCGGGCATTTCTGCAACCCTGTACACAATCTGAGGCCGACACGCGCGGTCGTACTCCGTCTTCTCGATCGTCGGCCCGGCGACAAGCGTGGTTCTTCCCACCGGGTCCATCCAACGCTGATTCACAAGTTCGACGTTGGACTGTTCCTCTACCTCGTTGCCGTTCATCACCAAATTCGGCTGACGAACCTTGAATACTCGGCCCATCTCATCGAACGCGATCCGTTGCAGCGAGCCGAGCTGTCCGCTGAGGCTGCCAATCATCGATGTTGCAGAACCCGCCGTCAGATCAAAATCGCGGGCAAACTGCTGAGTCGTCCCACCGAGCAGTGTCTCTCGCGTTATCAACGGCAGGCCCGTTGACTGGTTGATCCCGATTGAGAATGACCCCACCGCGCGCGGTCGTCCTTGATAATCCAAACCCGTCACCACATGCTCGGCACCGAGCTTCGGACCAACGACAGCAAAGGGGGTACCCCGGTAATCGGATTTGATGCTGGTGACGAGGGAGTTTGGTGCTTCATCCAGCTTCGCCTGGGTCAGCGTGACGACTTCACTTGGAGATGACGTGCCCATCGGGCCGTAGCCTGGGATGTCGTAGTACATCCTGGACTTCTGAAACATGCGTTCGCCCGCGGCCGAAGCAACGCCGGGAATCGCCTCCGGAATGTACATGCCCTCAGATGTACTGATCGGACGCCCAAGCGTGTCGCGCCGAACCTCGGTGATCGTGCTGGTCGGGTCCTCGATCCGCTGGAGTCGGCCGGCGGAGTCGTACTTCAGGAAAGAAGCGTCATAGGCAACATGCCGGAAGTTGCCGCCTGTGAGCGCCAGTGGCTGGTTGAAGTAGGTTCTCGACTCATTCAGCCGTGTTCCAGTCGCGTCGTATAGATTCGTGTTTGCGCCGCGGGTCTGCAGTTGAACGCCGGGGCCAACCGAACCCAAGTCCGCTCCCGTGAAGAGCTTCAGAACTCGGAGTTGAACCGAGTCGCCATTCTGGTTCAGACTCACCCACCGCGACGGATCGGTCGTCGCGTAAAGAGCCTGATTGGGCATAGGCTCGAGATACCCGCTCTGCGAGTCGACAGAATACCACTTGCGGTTCGGAAGGGTGATTCCTCCCGTTGCACTCATCTCGGTTCGCCCCGCGTGGTTGATCACGTCGACCGAGAAAGGACCGTAGAACCGTGTCTCTGCGGGCTCGCCGCTGATCGTGACCACCAGCGGCACTCCAACCACAACCGCTCGGTGGTCGTACAGACGGTTGTACGAAACCATCGACGTTCTGGTGCCGAGTGAGGCGCTCGGAGTTGTCGTGGTTGAAACCCGCCCCATCATGTCGTAGGTTGTTGTCGTCAAGATCTCGAGTGCGGGGTTTCCAGCTGAAGCAGAAGTTTGGAAATTCACCCCAGCAACCGATATCGGGTTTGCCGTCGCCGCGTCGTAGAGTTCCGTCGACAACTGCCCGGTTAAGCTGTCATACTGCCGCTGCGTCAACCTTCCGTCGACCGACATCGACTGAACCAGACGCCCGGCGAGATCGAAGTGGTTGTAGGAAACGACCTCGTTACTTCCGCTTCCGTTGTTTTCTTCCGACACCACCGGTGCGGTGAGCTTTGAAAGCGTCGGAACCAAGCCGCCCACAGTCGCGGCGCTCGTGTCGTGAGCGGTAAGCTCGGTCAGCGTCTGCCCCTCGATTTTGTTCGTGACAGTGAGATCAGAAGGCTCCCATCCACTGTCTCCGGCCGGATCACCTTTGTGCGTACGCGAAACCGCGACGTACGGACGGTTAACAGTAAAGGTAGTGCTCCCCACAGCGAGCTGATGTCGCAGCCTCTGGGTCTCATACTCAACCGATGAAACCGTGTGGGTCGTCGTAGGAGTGTTGCCTTCGGCCGTCCGAATGGCAAAGACGAACCCTTCCGCTTCGGGACTTGAGAAGACGCCACCGGTCGCGGGCATTCGATCAAAGAGCGTGACAAGCCCCTGATCCGACTTAAACTGCAACTCACCCCAACTTGATGGGTCATTTGCCAATGCTGTGTGGCGATAGCTCTGAATATTCTCGGTCGAGTGGATGCTCACAACGCGTCCATCCGCCCGGCGGACTACGGCGTCGGCCCACCACTTTCTTGCCACGCCCGTTGAAGGATGCTCGTAAAACTCGCTGAGTGAACCAGTGGTCGTTCGTTGAAGCGTGAGGCTGCTCAACGGTTGCGCCAGCCAGTTAAAATAATGCACGCGTGTGGCGTATTCCTGATCTGCCTCAGCGACACTCTCGATCCGTTCGTCTTTCGCGGGAGTCTTGATCACGACCCGGTGCCAGGGCTTCTCCGCTTTCTCGGCCGCACTCGCAGGTGTGCCGCTCCGCTGCTCAAACGTGAAGCTGTACACCCCGCCAGGACCAGCACCAGACGCACAGGCACACTCTCCACTGAAATACGCCGTCGCAACACGGCCATTTCCGTCATAGGAATAGCCGGCTTCGGCATAGGTCTCGAGCCCTCCGGGCACGCCGGTAGGAACTGCCGTTGCGAGGGTGGTCGGAACTGTCAACGGAGCGGTTGGATTCGGCTGCCACTCCGCTACAGGGTCATTTGATTTCTCAAAGACCCATCGGCGACTGCCCTCTTCGCCGAACACGTACGACAGCCTGCCGTCTGCAGCGTAGCGGTAGTGCTTCCGTGCGATCATCCAGACGGGTGCACCGTTAGAGTCTTCGCCGCTGCAACGCGTCCAGACCGCCGTGCCGATCAAGTCTCCTGGACGCCCCAGTGCTGGAGCTGAAGTCCCGTTCGGCTGATACGCATACTGAACCTTGGCGATCAACCTCCACGAGGCATTTTCACCGCCCCGATCCTCAACATCCACGCGTTCGAGTCTATGGGCACCACCGATCGCCAATGAGCTGTAGTGGTAGCTGTACTGCCGATTTCCAATCGCCTCAGGAGGGGACGAGTTAGATGCGCCATCAAACGCCTTGAGTATCCGTCCCTCAGCGTCATAACCCGTGCTCATGGCCAGATGGACATCGTCGCGATCGCCGACAAACGCGGTGTAGCCAGCTGCATCAGCCAGCTTCCAAAGCTGCCCTTGTTTGGCTTGAGATACCGCCGAGTTGAACCCGAAGAAAGACGTCTTCGCGCCGTGTTGATCCACGTATTCGTAAACATCCACCGCGGACTGGGTTTCCGTTGCGGGAATCGTCCGCTTGACGATCATCCCCGCAACCCCGTTCACACCACGCCAGACCTTCCGCACGATTTCGAAGCCAATCCCCGAAGAGTCACCAGCAACCGGATTCGCAAACTCTAAGAACCGATCCGCGCCGTAAACGATTCGGATTCGCTGTCCATCACTTCCAAGCTGCAACTCGGGTTGGGAGGACTGAAACCAGTTCCGCCCTTGGTATCCACCCACGTTCTCGGCGTTCTGATAGTTCCACGTCCTGCCGATCACCCATGAAAATCCCGGGGCAGGAAGCGAAAGATCCACTTCACTGGGATTGATCCGACCACTATACAGGTCGATATCGCCCAAACGCCGACGGCCGAACGAGCCTTCGAACGGATTCGCCGCAGCGGCCCACGCAAAGAACGTTGGCAGTCTCAGACTGCCGTCGATCTCGGTTCCCCGCTGACTCCAATCGGGATCAGCGATCTGGATGGCCGTTGACGAGAATGGAGACTGACTCCAATCTGGACTCGACGAGAGCACGATCGGTTGCTGTGCCCGGGTGCTCGAGCACCAGATGTTTGCAACACCCACCGCCAGACCTGCCACGCAGACAAGCACTCGATTCAGCAACATTGTCTATTCCCTCTGTATTCAAGATCACGCCACCCACACGATCCGCAGTTGCCTGCAAATCGAAAATAGAGCGTACATAGTTCCGTTGACGTACGTCCAGTTTCATGATTATCCACAAAGTTGCAAACAATACCTATAGGGGTTAACCCCGTATCGGTCAATGACGCTTGCAGAGAATCGCGTCATTTGTACACTGGATAGCAGCATTTTGCGGAGCGGTTTCGGTACGCTTCTTGACAGTACTTTTACTTGGAGCAATGCATGTACGCAATCAGCCCTTTCGCCATTGGCATGTGCTTTACACTCGCAGGATCAGTTTCTTCAATCGATTTGTCGCCGCAAGCCGCGGCGAACATCCCGCAGCAAAGAGCAACGGCTGAACTTGTCTGCCGAGCGCAGCTGACACCGGCACTCTTGACTCGCGCTTCACTGACTGGGCAGCAAACAACTGAGGGATTGACCTCGGTAGCACAGAACGCAAACACCCGACTTGAACAACTGCACGAACTTGACAGCCAGATTCGTCAACTGTCAACCGAAGTCGAGCAACTCAACGCGCGAGCGAGCACAGGCCGAGCCCTGCCACAGCACCTCGAACAACACAAACAGGCCGTCAAGCAGCTCAATCATCTTCGTGCCGTTCGATCCCAGATGAACGAGCAAACCCGAGCAGTTTTCTCCGCTTCGCTCAACCAGAATCAACGGCAGACCATCGCTCAGTCGACCACTTGCTCTCCTGAATCACATCTGAGCGCTTCACACCCTCAAAGTGGTGCAGAGCGGTCATCAGCCACCGACCAGCCAAGTTCGCCGACACCGTACGTTTGTCCGAATGTACGATCCGCTTGGCGAGCAGGGTGCGGTTTAGGCAATCCATGAACGAACCGGGAAAATTTATCCCTCGCGCCAAGTGCTTCTTCACCACCTCCGCCTCCGGGACCGGGGCACGAAGGAGGATCGCGTAAAGGCGCGACATTCGTTCGAGTCGCGGTCGGGGTCTCCGCTTTGACCCTGGTTTTCTCGGCACTTTCTGAGAGCTGTGAGCGGGACCGACCCCTCCCTGTACAAGACAGTTTCGGAGGGTTGGCGGACCAGTCTCGGGGTGGCCCGATGGGTGTGCGATCGACACGGGTCGTTAACGGGGATCGGCGGAAACCGCGTTTTCAGGGCCGCCAGCGGGGTGCACGTACTCCAGACCTGCCCTTTGGCGTCGCGGGGTGACCTCCGCGCGGTCCCGCCGGGACAGTAAGGGCGACGCCCGCGTTCTGCCGCCGCGCCGGCCGGTTTAGTCCAGGCCGAGGAGTCTCACACAGGCGACTGGTTGAGACCGGATTGGGGGGTCGGGCGGGGCAGAATCGCTGGTCGGCGGTGCCGAGTCTCAAAGTCGCACGCTTTTGCACCCTCCCCCGCCCCCACCCCAAGGCCCCGACGATTGGGGTGATGCCAAACCTCTTCCGCCGCCTGTTTGATGTCCTTGCCGGGTCTTCCCAAGGCGACCTGCGCCGCCAGATCCAATACCTGAAAGCCGAGAACGAGGTCCTCCGCTCGAAGATCGACGGGCCCGTCCGGGTCACGCCCGAAGAGCGGTCTCGGCTGGTTCGCCTGGCCAAGCCCCTCGGATCGGCCATCAAGGCGCTGGTGACGATCGTCACACCCCAGACCTTCCTGCGGTGAATCCGCGAAGCCGACAGACGCCGCCCCAAGACAAAGACCTGGCGAAAGCCGGGACGGCCGAAGTCACCCGAGCAGATTCGACGGCTCGCACTGAGGCTGGCGAAGGAGACCGGCTGGGGCTATACCCGAATCCTCGGCGAGCTCAAAAAGCTCGGCGTGAAGGTCTCCCGCAGCACCGTCGTCAACATCTTAAAGAAAGCGGGGCTGCCAACCGGCCCGGAGCGTGGCGAGGCGACCTGGGACCAGTTCATCAAGTCCCACGCCAAGACCCTGTGGGCGTGCGACTTCCTGCGGTACCGGATCGTCACGAAATGGGGTTTCCGCGACGCGTACACGCTCGTCTTCGTGAACGTCGCCACGCGCCGGGCCGTCGCCACGGCGAGCACGGAGCACCCGGATGCCGCGTGGGTCGCGGCGCAGGTTCCGCTGCTCAAGACCGCGGCCGGCGACGGCGCAACCGAGTGCCGCGTGCTCACCCGAGACAGCGATACCAAGTTCGGGCGACCGTTCGACGAAGCCCTGCGGGCCCACGACATCACGCCGGTGCGCCTGCCGCATCGCGCTCCGAACCTCAACGCCCACGTCGAGCGGTTCATTCAGACCGTGCAGGACGAGTGCCTCGACCGGTTCATCGTGCTGGGCACGCGGCATCTCGATCACCTGATCGCCGAGTTCCTTGAGCACTACAACCGGGAACGCCCGCACTCGGCGATCAAGTTCCGCACGCCGGTGGGCAGGCCTCCCCCGCTGCGATTGGCGGGTCACCCCGGGACGGTCCGTTGCCGAGCCCGGCTCGGCGGTGTTCTGAGACACTACTACCGGGTGGCGGCGTAAGAGCCAAACTCAGACCGTCACGCCCGCTGGTCGTCACCAGACCGTGCGTCAACCCCGGCATGTTGAGAACTCCCATCGGGAAGATACGAGCCGCTTGAGTACCATTCCGCGGTGGTCCGCGTGGCGATCACTCTGGACGTCACGTAGTGTGCGGATCGCGAGGGGATGCACGAGGAACTCGGATATGCAAACACAGTGGCGTGCGTTGCTGCTCGACAGTAGGGTTTCTCGGGACAACACAACGGCAGCGCAGCCGCCGGAGGGGGATCCGCTTCGATCCCCATTCGAGGCAGACTACGACCGGGTCATCTACTCGACGCCGTTTCGCCGTCTCGCTCGGAAGACGCAGGTCCATCCGCTCGCATTGAATGATCACGTTCGGACGCGACTGACGCACTCGTTGGAAGTTGGCTGTGTTGGCAGGTCGCTGGGAAAGAAGCTCGCCGGCTTTCTGCAATCCAAGGGTCACATGCCTGTGGATCGCAGCGAAAGCGATCTTGTCTGGATCATGCTGTCGGCCTGCGCAGCCCATGACATCGGCAACCCGCCGTTCGGGCACGCTGGCGAATATGCGATCCGCGAGTGGGTGACGACGCACGAGACCGAGGTGTTTGGGAAACACAGCGTCTCGCCCGGCGTGCGTGCAGACCTCGCCCTTTTCGAGGGTAATGCGCAGGGTTTCCGCATTGCGGCGCGGCCAGACAACCCGAAGACCGGGTATCTGCGTCTCACCTATGCCACTCTCGGTGCCATGATCAAGTATCCGTGGCATTCTGAGGATAAGAGAGCGCAGAACCAGAAGAAGTTCAACGTGTTTTCAACGGAACAAGCCCTCTTTGAAGCGATGATGACGTCGATGGGCTTGAGCGATTCGAAAGAAACGTTTCGCCGGCATCCCATGTCATTTTTGACGGAGGCGGCCGACGACATCTGCTATCGCATCCTCGATCTCGAGGACGCCGTCGAGATTGGCATCCTCGATGGGAAGCGGGTTCGCGATCTGTATGCAAAGTCACTTTGCGCCGACACAAAGGGTGACTCGCTTGCCGTTCTTCGAGGCAAGGTAATCCGGGCGCTGATCGAGGGCGTGTGGGAAGTGTTTGAGCAGGATTATGCCAACATCATGGCCGGCACTCGAACTGCCGATCTCAAGTCCGGGTTGAAGCCCAACCTCGCGCAAATCGTCGCCAGTATCAAGACGCTCTACCAGGAGATCTTCGCTGAGCGGTCCAAAGTTGCGGCAGAGTTGGGCGCGTACAAGGCGCTGGGGAGAATCGTCAAGGCGTTGTGCGCCGCCACTGGGCGACTCGCAGAAGGTGGAGACTACGACAAAGCAGGATTCCTCTCTCATCGGTGTCTGGAGCTTGCATGGGGCGAGGGCTACGCAAGGGCTCATCAGAACGAGTCGTACGACTGGTTGTTGCATCAGGTCATGGACTACGTGTCCGGACTGACTGATAACTACGCCCGGCAGCTTTCCCGCGAGATTGAAGGCACCTGATCAACCGCCTCGATCTCAATACCCATACGGCGACGGCAACTGCTCATCCAGCACCGACGGCGGGCTCTTCACGAGCGGGTCGTACCGATCGGCCTGATCCATCGCCCAATTGATCCACTGATCCATCTCGCTGCCGGGGTCGATCCTTCCATGCTTCTTGAGGCCGAGGCCGCGGACGGTCTCCACATAGGCCCGTATCTCCTGGGCTTTATGCCATGACGCGACCTCGCGATCGAGCCGTGCCAGGCGTTCCTTCTCCTTCTCCTGAGCGATGAACAGCTCCTTGCGGCGGCGCTCGCGGTCTTTCTGCTCACGGTCGCGCCGCTCGTGGTCAAGGCGTTCGGCACGGACGGCAACAGCCACCTTGACGACGCCTGCCAGGAATGAGTTCAAACCCTTCTCCAGCGGACGCTTGGCGCTGTCCGACCACCGCCGGCGCATGCCATTCCACAGGTTGGCGTTCACATGCAGAGCCAGCCTGCCCGATGGCGAGTGGTCATACTCCTGCCGCGGCTTCCAGTGGTACTTCTCGAAGTCCTTCTTCTGCTGAGGCGTCATCGGTCTGGGCGCTTTGTTCAGGTCCTCGCAGAGGAAGAACGTGATGGGCTCATCGGCGACGACAACCTTCAGTTCGCGCCGGTCTTCGTTCCCGATCGTGACGACGTAGCCACGGGCAGCGAATGCCTTGAGCAGCGAGTCCATGATGCGCATGGCACGGTCGAGTTGCTGCGGTGAAACGGTGACAGGCAAGCACGTAGGATCGGCAACATGCACGAGACCGTCCGCGCCCGGCTTCGCCTCAGGGAGCGGGCTACCGCTGGATGTGGATCCGTGAGCACGTCGGGGACGGTCACCTCATTGGCTTCGAGTTCCTCCGCATCGATGATCTCCGTCGCCTTCTCAAGCTGCTCGGGGTCAGGTGCGACCTTCCGGTAGGTGTTGATCGTCACCTCGAGCTTGGTATCCGCTGGCGGCGGTGGCAACGGGATCTGTTCGACCGGCTTGCCGTGCTGCTTCTTGGCCCAATAGCCCAGGCCCGGGATCGGAACCTCGAGGCGCCGGCACATCTTGGCCAGCCCCACGTCGGAGATGCCGTACTCCTTGGCGACCACCGACACGGGCTGCGCACAGACCTTCTCGTACAGTTCATCACGGGATAGCTTGATGTTGGAAAAGGACATGTCCAGATCCTCGGCAGGTAGCGATAGCCGTGGGAACCGACCCAAACGGCCTCGGGGAATGGTTTGCGTCCCAGAATCCCCGCGTTTGGCTGCCGTCAGGGCTTTCTGGCCTCTCGTTAGTCAAGCGGACTTGACTAGTGGTCGATACTAGTCAAGACTTCTTGACTAGCAGATCCCGCTAGGAAAGGAAAGTTGCCTAGCCATGCCACACACGACAGGGACATACCGGGTTTCCAGGGTTGGGGGGCCCGGAGGGGAGGACGTCCGGGCATTCGTGCCTGCGCCGCTGCCGCCGGCCGATCCGCCGCTGGTGCTCGATGACCGGCTGACTGCGCTGCACGCCGAGGCGGTGACGGCCGTCGGCAAGCTCGGTGTCGCCGGCGCAATGGTGCCCAGCGCTCAGTGGTTCCTGTACGGCTTTGTCCGCAAGGAGGCGGTCGTCTCGTCGGAGATCGAGGGCACGCAGGCGACCCTTCAGGACGTGGTGACGTTCGAGGCGACCAAGCAGGCCGAGCGCCCGGACGACGTTCGGGATGTCTGCAACTACGTCGACGCGCTGACCTTCGCCCGAAAGGAGATTGCCAGCGCCAAGGGGCTGCCGCTGAGCACACGCTTGCTGTGCGAAGCCCACAAACGCCTGATGCGCGGTGTGCGCGGGGCGGACAAGATGCCCGGCGAGGTGCGCCGCTCGCAGAACTGGATCGGCGGCACGCGCCCGGGGAACGCCCGGTTTGTTCCGCCACCGCCCGAGGTCGTGTCCGAGCTCATGGCCCAGCTCGAAAAGTGGCTTCACTCGGACGATGCGCTACCGCCGCTGGTCAAGGCCGGTCTGGCACACGTGCAGTTCGAGACGATCCATCCGTTTCTGGATGGCAACGGCCGCATCGGCCGTCTGCTCGTCACACTGCTTCTCGAGCACTGGGGCCTCCTCAAGAGTCCCATGCTGTACCTCAGCCTCGCGCTCAAGCGGCGTCAGCAGCAGTACTACGCACACCTAACGGCGGTGCGCGACGGCGGCGATTGGGAGGGCTGGACGGCGTTCTACCTCGAGTGCGTCCGCGAGGCTGCCGACGATGGCGTCCGTGCGGCCGAGAGGCTCTTCGCGCTGCTCGGCAAGGACCGAGCCCGCTTGATCGCCCATGACAGCGTCACCGTGCCTGCGGTTCGGCTCTTGGACCTACTTCCCTCAAACCCGGTAGTGACCCTGCCCCTGGCAATCGAGTTGCTGGGCGTCAGCAAACCCACGGTAATCAAGGCTATCGAAGCCCTTGAGGAGACGGGAATCCTGAAGGAGACCTCCGGCAAGCGTCGCGACCGTGTCTACGCCTACCAGAAGTACCTCGACGTGCTCACCGGCGAGTGAGCCGCCGTGCTGAACAAAGCGGCTCGCGTCGGCCATGCATCCGTGCGGGCGTGCGCTTTGCGCTCGGCTTCGCACCTGATGCTGGAATGGGGCCCGCGTCCGGTGCGGGCCGTCTGCCTCTGAATACGCGAAACGGTCGGGGAGCGGCGCAGGGTCCGAATCTCACCCCTCGTTCACCCCGGCAGAGCGTTAACCAGACCCGCCCGGGCGTTTGAGAGCGCGGAGAGACTTTCGGCCCCCAACCCCGGCGTGGCGACCGAAACGGCGATGCGATGTCTCGGATTCGAGAGCGCCCGGCAAATCGTGGACCTTCAGGAAGTACCACGATTCCCGAGAGATACGCGCGGTGGGCGAAAGGCCCAGACCGTTAACGAGAAAAGGCCTCTTTACGAGGCCTTTCTCAGAACTCCGTATCCACAACCACCGCGAACCGTTTCTCTGGGTTCAATGTGGAGTTTTGGACTGAAAAGGTCGGTTTACGCGCGACGGAGCCGGGGTACGAACCTGCGCCACCGAACCGGACCCGGGCTGTTGACGTACCAGCGGTGTAGCCGATATACTCCCCCGCAGTATGCTCACCCCCAGCAGCCATTTCCGGACCTTCGTCGCCCTGCTTCTGGCGGTGGTGGTGCCGTTCTGCTGCTGCAACTTCCACTCGTGGGTGAGTGCATGTGCTTCCTGTGTGCCAGCTTCCTCGGTTGATGGGGACCGTCAGCTCGCGGCGAAAGAGCACGACCACAAAGGATGCCACCACTCCGGCTCAAAGGGAAGCGATTCCGGTGGCGATCACCATCAGGGACCGGTCTCGCCCGAGGATGGGTCCGACCAGCACGACTGCACCTGTGGCAAGAATCAGGCCAAGATGATGGCGGGCGAAAAGCCGACCATCGAGTTGCCGACCGCGGTGCTCGTTGCGATTCTCAACTGGACCACGGTTGCGTGGGCTGCTCCGGAACCTTCCCTCACGTTCGTGAGCGGCGAAGTTTGGGCCTGTGCCCGACCTCCGACCAGCCTGCTGCGCATGCATTGCGCGCTCATCGTGTAGCAAGACGACCTGAGACCAGCCGTTGTCGAGCACCACTCGGCTAACGCATGGTCGCGCTGCGCTCACAGCCCTGTTCGCGTCATGGCGCGGCAGGTGAAAACCCCACCTCATTTCGGTTGCCCGTCCTCATTTGGAGATCGCTCATGGTCCGCTCACGCGCGGCCCTGGCAGCGGGCGCACTGGCGCTCGCGACCGCGGCCATCCTGATTCCTGTGTACGCGCACGAAGGTCACGGCAAGCCCACGGGCGCGACGTTTGACCCCAACGCTCCCAAGAAGGTCACCGAAGCGACCGCTTTCGCCATCGGGCTCAAGACCGCAGAGGTGGACTTCGGCAACGTCGAGGACATCGTCCGTCTCACGGGCATGGTCCGCGCCCAGCCCGGGGCGCTCGCCGGGATCTCAGCCACCTACGCGGGCGTCGTCCGCTCGATCGCGGTGCAACCCGGCGACCGTGTGCGTCAGGGCGATCTGATCGCGGAAGTCGAGTCACCGGAACTGGCCCGGGCCTTGTTCGAGGTCCGACGGCTGGAGTCGGAGGCCGAGCGACTCAGCGCCGAGCAAAAGCGGGCGACGTCGCAGATCGCGTCGCTCGATATCGAGGCTCCTGCGTCCGAACAGAGCGCGGCGCTCGCCGAAGCGGAGGTCGATCGGTTGGTGTCCGCCGGCGAGAGCGTGTCGGCGAACCTGCTGGCTCAGCGTCGAGGCGAAGCGATCCGTCTCCGCGCCGACGCATCGCTCCGCAAGGTCTCCCTCGCACAGGCAAGGACCGACGCCGATTCGTTGCGTCGTCAGATCGAGGCCACGCTGGCGTCCGTCGAAGCCCTCCGAGCCACGCTCCCGGCTGGAGCGGGCACCGATGCGGCGGGTGTCATCCGCCTCCTCGCGCCGCTGGACGGCGTGGTCGTGAGCCGAACGGCAGTGATCGGTGAGGGTGTTGTTGCTGGAAGCCCCATTGTGAGCATCGGTGACTTCTCGCGGGTGCAGATCGAGGGAGAACTGCCCGAAGGCCTGCTCTCGCGGGTGGAGGCAGCGCCGAACGCAAAGGTGCGGGTCCGGCGAGGCGTGGCCGCAGCAAGCGAGGTTGTTGCCGAAGGGGTTGTCCGGTTCCTCAGCCCCGTGATCGATGCGTCCAAGCGCACCGCGCACATCATCATCGACGTTGATAACCCGCAGGGTCTGCTGCGACAAGGGCAGTTCGTAGACCTGAGCGTGGTGCTCTCGACCAACGACGGCGCTGTCGTAGTGCCCGCGTCGGCGGTCGTGAAGGAAGGCCCGATGCAGTACGTGTTCGTGCGCGAGGGCAACGGCGAGAATGAGGTCTTCAAGAAACGCGATGTCGCCGTCGGCGTGCGAGATGACCGGGTCATCGAGATTGTCAAGGGTCTCGTGCCCGGCGATGTCGTGGCGGTTGGCGGCGCGTTCAGCCTGTCGCAGCTCCGCGGATTCGTGCCCGGCGCTCCCGAACCCGTCGCTGAGCCTGCCAAGTCTGGTGACGGCCACGGCCACTCGCACTGATCACACCATCCACGCCCAACGCCCGACAGCCAATCGAGGAACCTCCCCGTGCTCAACTGGATCATCCGATCATCCTTGAACAACCGCGTGCTGGTGCTGATCGCCGCGCTGCTCGTCTCCGTCTATGGGATGTACGTGACGCTGCGGACACCCACGGACGTCCTGCCCGACCTCAACCGTCCGGTCGTGACCATCATGACCGAGGCCGCCGGGCTTGCTCCGGAAGAGGTCGAGGCCCAGGTCACGTACAACATCGAAACCGCCGTCAACGGCTCGCCGGGCGTCGAAAGGGTGCGGAGCGTTTCATCGCTTGGGCTCTCGATCGTCTTCGTCGAGTTCCAGTGGGGCACGGACCTCAAGTACAACCGCCAGGTCGTCAGCGAGCGGATGGGCACCATCACGGAGAAGCTGCCCCCCGGCGTCGTGCCCGTCATGACGCCCGCCACCAGCATCATGGGCGAGATCGCCCTGATCAGTGTTTCCAGCAAAACACTCACGCCGATGGATGTGCGCACTGTCGCGGAGTTCACGCTGCGTCCGGCGATCCTCTCGATCCCGGGCATCGCCCAGGTAACGGCGATGGGTGGCGATCTCAAGCAGTTTCGAGTCCAGGTCGATCCCGACAAGCTCCGCTTGTTCGATCTCACCATCGAGGACATCGAGAAGGCCCTCGCCGCCGCCAACCAGAACACAGGCGGCGGCTTCGTGGTCAGCGGTTCGCAGGAACTTGTCGTCCGCAACATCGGGCGGGTACAGACCGCAGACGACATTGCGCTGTCCCTTGTCGCTACGAAGCCCGGCGACCATGTCAGCCCGCCGCGGGCGGTGCTGGTGCGCGACGTGGCGACGGTCATCGAGGCCGGTCCCACCATTAAGCGCGGCGACGGGTCGGACAACGGCACGCCCGCTGTCATCATGGCGATCCAGAAGCAGCCGGGGGCCGACACGATCACCCTCACGCGGGCACTCGACCAGACGCTGGAACAGATCAGGCCCACGCTCCCCAAGGGAATCGAGATCAATGCCGATGTGTTCCGTCAGGAACACTTTATCAAGTCATCGATCGGCAACGTCTTTGAAGCCCTTCGAGACGGCGCGATCCTGGTCGTCATCGTTCTGATCCTCTTCCTCATGAACGTGCGGACGACGATCGTCACGCTCACGGCGCTGCCCCTCTCGATCATCACGACGTTCCTGGTCTTCCACTGGCTGGACCTGAGCGTGAACACCATGACGTTGGGCGGCCTGGCGGTCGCCATCGGCGAACTCGTGGACGACGCGGTGGTCGACGTGGAGAATGTCTACCGCCGCCTGGGCGAGAACCGCCGCACTGCCACCCCCAAGCCGATCGCGCAGGTCGTCTTCGACGCCTCCAGCGAGATCCGCAACCCGATCATCCTGGGAACGGTCATCGTCAACCTCGTGTTCCTGCCCACGTTCTTTCTGCCGGGCATCGAAGGGCGTCTCTTCGCCCCGCTGGCCACCGCGTACATCGTGAGCATCTTCGCATCGCTGTTGGTGGCGCTCACGGTCACGCCCGTGCTGGCGTACTACCTGCTCCCGGGCATCAAGCGCATGCAGCACGGCAAGGACGGGGCTTTGCTGCGGGCCTGCAAGTGGCTGGCGCTCAAGTCCTATTCGATCTCCATGCCGCGTCCTGTCGCGGTGCTAGGAACGCTCGGAGCTCTGGTCGCGGTGGCGTTGTTTGTCGTCACGCGCCTTGGCTCGGAGTTCCTGCCGCCCTTCAACGAGGGCACGGCCGTCGTCTCGTTCTTTGGCCAGCCGGGCGTGTCGCTGGACGAGTCCAACAAACTTGGCACCAAGGCCGAGGAGATGATCCTTTCAATCCCGCAGGTCAAGAGCACGGCACGTCGCACCGGCCGCGCCGAGCAGGATGAGCATGCGCTGGGAGTCAACGCCAGCGAGATCGAAGTTGACTTCTGGACCAAGGAAGAGGCGAAAGAACCCGACAAGCACACGACACCTGCGGGCCGCAAGCCGCCCGCAGTCAAAGACATCCTGCCGCGCGAACAGGTCTTCTCGATGATCGAGGAGAAGCTCGCGGCCTTCCCCGGCGTCGCCACGGGCATCGGCCAGCCCATCAGCCACCGCATCGAGCACTTGCTCTCGGGCGTCCGCGCCCAGGTCGCCATCAAGATCTTCGGAGACGACCTCGGCACGCTCCGCACGCTCGCGGAGCAGACCAAAGCCGCGATGGAAGGCATCCCCGGCGTCGCCGACCTGCAGGTTGAGCAGCAGGTGCTGATCCCGCAGCTGCACATCAGCGTCAACCGCGAGGCGGCGGCCCGCGTCGGCTTCACGCCCGCGACGCTCACCGACGCGATGGAGACAGCCACCAAGGGCAAGGTCGTGGGCCAAGTACTCGATGGCCTGAAGGTCTTCGACATCACGCTGACACTGGACGACCGCCACCGCACCGATCCGACCGCGCTGGGCCTCGTGCGGCTGGTGTCACCGACTGGCGCGATCGTGCTCGTGCAGGATGTCGCCGAGATCGTCGAAAAACTCGGCCCAAACGAGGTGCAGCGCGAGAGTCTCCGACGCCGCATTGTCGTCTCTGCCAATGTCCGGGGCCGTGACCTGGGCTCGACGGTCGAGGAGATCAAGAAGTCAGTGGCGATGGATGTCCAACTCCCTCAGGGCTACACGATCCAGTACGGCGGCCTGTACGAGGCCCAGCAAGAATCGACCCGCCTGCTGCTGGCACTTGGCGCGGGCTCGCTCATTGCGATCTTCGTCATTCTCTTCACGCACTATCGCTCGGGCATGGTCGCCATCCAGATCATGCTCAACGTCCCCTTCGCGTTCCTGGGGAGTGTCGCAGCGCTCGCCATCACGCGCGAGCCGTTCAGCGTGGCCTCGCTGGTGGGATTCATCTCGCTTACGGGCATCGCCACCCGCAACGGCGTTCTCATGGTCAGCCACTACATCCACCTCATGACTGAGGAGCGCCGCCCGTGGAGCAAGGAGCTCATCATCCAGGGCAGCCAGGAGCGCGTCGCCCCCGTGCTCATGACCGCCGTCACGGCGGGGCTGGGCCTGATTCCCCTGGTGCTCAGCAAGGGCGAGCCGGGCAAGGAGATCCTGTACCCGGTCGCGGTCGTCATCCTCGGCGGCCTCATCACCAGCACGCTGCTGGACTTCTTCGTCACCCCGGCGATCTTCTACCGCTTCGGCAAGACCGCCGCCGAGCGGCTGGCGCGGGAACACGCCGAGAAGCACGGCGAGCGCGCACCGAGCCAACCCGTGCCGACCACGATCGAAAGCCACTCAACACCCACCGTCGCCACACCAGCAGGGGCGAGCGATCGTGGCAGCTCGTCCGCCTCTGCATCACCCGAACCCGGCCGCTCAGCGGCCTCAGATCAAGGAGCCCAGTCATGAATCGTTTACGTCTTCCGGTCCTGTCGTTGATCCTCGCATCCGGCCTTGCACTCGCAACCGCGCCGAGTGCTCTCGCCCAGCACAGCCACGGCGATGACAAGCCGGGCGCAGGGGGCCAGCCCGGCCACAAGGACGACGGCCACGCGCACGGCGAGGTCGCCAAGGCCGGGTCGTTCGCCGATGCGGCCCAGCGCATCGCCGCCGATGTGAAGGCGATGGATGCCGCTCTTGCGGGCGGGTCCATCGCGGGTGTCTCCGACAAGGCCAACGCCGTTGCCACGCTCGCCAAGACGCTTGGGGCGCTGTCGCTCGCCAAGGACAGTGGCGTGCCGCGCGAGAAGGTCAAGGACATCAACCTCGCGAGCAAAGAACTCGCCGAGGCGGCGGACAACCTGCACAACATCGCCGATGCCGGCGATGTCGCCAAGAGCAAGGCGGCGTTCGCGCCGGTGAAGGCGGCGGCGGCCAAGGTCGCGGCGCTCGCGCCCGCGATGGCCGATAGGCACGATCACGCGCATGGCGCGGAGACGGCTCCGGTCACGCACACGGTCACGGTTGCTGTCGACGGCGGCAAGGCGATCGAAGCCGGGAAGGCCGCGCCGATGGTCTTCACGCTCAAGGACGCCAAGGGAACGCCCATCAAGGACCTTGACACCGTCCACGAGAAGGTGCTGCACCTGCTGGCGGTGAGCAAGGACCTCTCGTGGTTCGCGCACGAGCATCCCACGCGGCGCGCCGATGGCGCGTTCACCATCCCGATGACCTTCCCCGCCGGGGGCGAGTACACGCTGTACTTTGACTTCACGCCCAAGGGTTCGCCGCAGCAGGTGGTGCCGGTGAAGGTGACGGCGACTGGAACGCCGAAGGCCGCCGTTCCGCTGACGGTCGATGCCGACAAGCCCAAGACCATCGACGGCTTCACGGTCGCGCTGGACACCGAGGGGGCGATCAAGGCCGGTGGCAAGGCGCACATGGCATTCACGATCAGCAAGGACGGCAAGCCCGTGACCACGCTCCGCCCGTACCTGGGCGCGATGGGGCACCTGGTCATCATCAGCCAGGACGGCACGCAGTTCGTCCACGCGCATCCGCACGAAGGTGGCGAGCACGGGGCAGGCGGGCACGATGCGCATGGCGGACATGGCGCAGAGGCGAAGAAGGACGAGCACGCGGGCCACGGCGGCGCTGCTCCCAAGGCGGCGGACGCGGGCAAGGGCATGGGCGGGCCAAAGGTGGACTTCGAGGCCCACTTCAAGGAGCCGGGAATCTACAAGGCGTGGGGCCAGTTCAACGTCGGCACCGCTGAGAAGGAGAAGGTCCTGACGGTGCCCTTCACATTCACGGTGGAGAAGGGGCCGGTGAGCACCGCCCCGGCCAACACCGTCTGCCCCATCACCGCCGACGCGGCCGACGCGAAGATCACCCGCGACTTCAAGGGCCAGGCCGTCGCCTTCCACGATGCGGCCTCTGCCGCTAAGTGGGACTCGATGAGCGACACCGACCGGATGAGCAAGTTCGTCGCGGCGATCGCGGCATCATCGGCCAAGGGCGGACATGACGGCGACGACGCCATGCCCGCGGGTGTGGACGCGGATGAAGAACGCGCGCTCTACCTGACGCCCGGCGGTATCTACACCGAGGCCGACATCAAGGCCAACGGCTCGATGACGGCGGGCGAGAAGTTCAAGGGCAAGATGGCGAAGCACGACATGAAGCCCAAGGCCGGGGACAAGATCTGCCCGATCACGATGACCAAGGCGAACCCCAAGTTCACCTGGATCATCGGCGGCAAGACCTACGAGTTCTGCTGCCCCCCGTGCATCGACGAGTACGTGCTGCTCGCCAAGACCTCGCCCAAGGAGGTGCTCGATCCCAGCGAGTACATCAAGAAGTAATCGTCGCCGCCGCGCTAAGCGAGAGCCAGCGCGGCGGCATTGCGTGTGCCCACAACTTTGGGCCGCCCATCGTTCGTTCAATAGTCCAAATCCATGTTTTCCGGAGTCAAACCCATGAAGAAAGCCCCCATCGTGTTCATCCGCTCAGTCGCCGCGCTCGTGCTCGCCGCTGGCATCATCAGCGCCGCCGCCTTCGCGGCGCAGCCCCAGCCGCCCGCCGCGACAGCGCAGGCCCAACCCTCGCCCAAGCCCGTCAACATGCTCTGCCCGATCATGGAGAACGAGGTGGATGCCGAGTCCCCCACGCGGCAGTTCAAGGGCGTCACCATCGGCTTCTGCTGCCCCGGCTGCGACCGCAAGTGGGACCGCAAGTCCGACGAGGCGAAGATGGCCATGTTGACCAAGATGGCCCCGGAAGCGGTCGCGGCGATCAACGCGGCCAATAGCCCGGCTCTGAAGGTCGCTCGCGATTACCTCGCCGCGTGCGGCAAGGCGGACGCGACGGCCCTCAACGCGCTGTTCCTCGACAAGGGCCGCGCGACGGTGAGCGAGAACGCGGGTGATGAGGGGACATGGGAGACCTATCGGGATCACCACCTGCTGCCCGAACTCAAGGAGATGCCCGGCTTCGTCATGACCGTGGCGAAGGAGGACGTGCAGACCTTCGGCACGACCTCGATCGTCCGCCAGATCGGCTCGTTCACCGTCCCCGACCCCAACCACCCCGATGCGCCGCGCAAGTTCCTCGCCGCCGTGACCTACGTCGTCGTCGATGAAGGCGGGGCCCCGAAGATTGCCCACCTGCACTGGTCGAGCCGGGCGGAGAAGAAACCCGCCGCCGACGCCAACGCGAAGCCCGAGACCGGGCACGGCGCGAGCGGCGGCCACGAGCACAAGTAATCACCATCACCGTCCCGTCCCGCCGAAGCGGCGCGGGCCGATTCCCGCTTGGAGACCTTCCGCATGATGCGCCAGTTGATCCGTCAGAGTTTTCGTGTCACTCGGATGCCCGCCACACTCGCTCTTGCGCTCGCAATGGTCGCGGGCGGGTGCGCCTCGCTCGACCCCACGCCCGACATCGGCCGTGCCGCTTCGACCATCGGCGATCGCTCCGGCGTGACGCCCGACTGGACGCAGCCGTGGGAGACGGCCTTGACGACGTGGGATGGTCGCTCGCCCCTGACGCGAGAGGCGGCGCTCGTGATGGCTCTCCGTAACAACCGCGAGATTCGTTCGCAGGTCGAGCAGATCGCTGCCTCGCGTGCCGACCTCGTGCAGGCAGGCTTGCTTCCGAATCCGGTGCTCGGACTGACGCTGCGGTTCCCGGTCGATCCCGTGAGCGGGGGTACGTTCATCGGAGCGCAGGTGGTGCAGTCGTTCACGGCGCTGTGGCTCCGAGACGGCAAGGTGAAGGCCGCCGACGCCCGTCTCAACCAGACCGTGCTTGATGTCTCCGACAAGGCGCTGCGGCTGGTCGCGGACGTGAAGGCCACGCACGCACGCATCGCCTTCGGCGAGAAAGCACTCGCCCTGTCCGATGAGAATCTCGCGACCATCCGCAAATCCATCGACTCGCTCGACGCCCGCGTGCGCGGCGGCGAGGGGACAACGCTCGACGTCAACCGCGCCCGCCAGCAACTGGCCAAGGCCGAGGCCGAGCGTGCGCTCGTCGCCCGCGACCTGGCGAAGGAGCGCCGCATCATGCTCGAACTCATCGGCTTCGCGGCCGAGAGCGCCGAGTGGTCCGTTGATGCAGCGGGCTCGATGCCGCTCGCTCCCCCCATCGACGAGTCGGGCGCGGTCGCCCTCGCGCTCGCGCAGCGGCTGGACGTAGCTGCGGCCCGTTCGGTCGTGACGGCGCAACAAGCCGACCTCTCAACCGAAGAGAAGAGCCGCCTGCGGGACTTCGGGCTGGGAGCCGACTTCGAGCGCGAGACCGACGGCAGCAAGTCCCTCGGCCCGGTGCTTGAAGTCGGCATCCCGATCTTCGACACCAACGCCGCGCAGATCGCCAAGGCCGGCTCGCTCGCCCGCGTTGCCCTCGCCTCCTATGAAGCCGCTTCGCAGCGGGCCGTCCGTGAAGCCCGCACGGCGTGGATCGACCTGGACACCGCGTCACGGCTCACCGAGCAGTACCGCGCCACGGTGCTGGCCCTCTCTGAGCGGAACCTCACGCTTGCCGAGGCCGCGCTCAAGGCGGGCCAAGCCGATGTGACCGTGCTCCTCGATGCCCAGCGTGAACTGATCGAGGCCCGTCGGACGCTGCTCGACCTTGAGCGTGATGGGGCGCTCGCCGGGATCGAGCTGGAGCGGGCGGCGGGCGGCCTATTGCGCTAGAGATTTGATTTTCGGTCTATGGAAGGGTGTCCCTGCGCGGCGGTGTGGCGCTGCAACGTTGTGCCTTGGTGTAACCGTGTGCGAACCCGGGCATCGAACTAGACGTACATACTGGGGGGGAGTATACTTCGGAAAGGAAACCAGCCATGAACACGACCACGACGAATCTCTCTTCCACCACCGCCGGCCCGGCCTCGTTCACGCTCACCATCGACGGCATGACCTGCGGGCACTGCGTGCGGGCCGTCACCGAGGCGCTGGCCGCCGTGCCGGGCGTGGGCGTCCGGTCGGTCGCGGTGGGCAGTGCGCAGATCACCGCGCTGGACGTGTTGACCGTGGCCCGGGCCGTCAACGCGCTGGGCGAGGCCGGGTACGAGGCGAAGGCGAGCGAGGTGTCGGCGGGAACCGCTGCTCAAGCGGTCCCCGGCGCTTCGTGCTGCGGCGGCGCGAAGAAGGATGCCGCGCGGGGCAGATGCTGCGGCTGAGAGCGGCGTGCGTTGCGGCGAGCAATGTGGACAACGAAGAGGTCATCACCCATGACGAAGCAGAGTTCGGCGAGCAATGGACGAGCGGGCACTGCCAAAAGCGGTGCGATCGTGAGCGGCAGAGCGCACACTCCTGTGGAAGGTACGGCCAGCGCGGCGTGCTGCGGGTGCGGTGCGGCGGCTGGGCTGGAGGCCGCGCGCGATGGCGTCGGGCCTGGCGCGCACGCGGCGGGCGTGGACCCCGACCTCAAGGCGGCGAACCTGAAACACCTCAAGCGGATTGAGGGGCAGGTGCGGGGGATCGCCGCGATGATCGGGGAGGACCGCTACTGCGCCGACATCATCCAGCAGTGCGCGGCGGTGCAGGAGTCGCTGCGCTCGGTCGCCAAGAACCTGCTGCGGAACCACCTGTCGCACTGCGCAAACAACGCCATGCACGGGGACAAGGCCCAGCAGGCGGCGATGGTGGACGAACTGGTCGCGCTGGTCGGGAAGATCGCGCGGTAAGCACGCACGAAAGCGAGGTTCACCATGAGTTGCAACTGCGGATGCCATGACGACAAGCCCCCGGCGACGGGGTGGAAGAAGTTCGTGCCGCTGATCGTGGCGGCGGCGGTGGTTGTCGTGCTGATCGCGGGGGCGGTGCTCAAGAGGGATGATGCGGCCAAGGCCGCGGCTCGCTCCACAGCCGAGCGGATGACGACGGCGGCCACCCCCTGAGGATGGCCGAGAAAGCGAAGGACGATGATGACGAACGCCCATGAACATCAGCATGGCGGCGCGGCCGCACCGACAGACCAGACCGCCAAGACCGCCATCGAACGGGCCGACCTGCCCATCGAGGGGATGACCTGCGCCTCGTGCGCGAACCGGATCGAGAAGCGCCTGGGCAAGCAGCCGGGCGTCGAGTCGGCGAGCGTGAACTTCGCCACCAAGGTGGCGACGGTGAAGTACGACCCGGCGGCGACCGGGCCGGAGAAGTTGGCGAAGGCGGTGGACGACATCGGCTACAAGGCCGTCGTGCCTAAGGCGCGGCACAATGCGGTGAATCCTCCGCATGGGCACGCGGGCCACGACCATGCGGCCATGCTGGCGGCGAAGGGAGTTGGATCGCACGCCGGGCACGCGATGAGCCGCGGTGCTGAGGGTGAGGACCACTCGGCCCACATGAACGTGGGCGAGGCCGAGACGCGTCGGCTGCTCACCAAGATGATCGTCGGCGCGGTGCTCTCGCTGCCGGTGCTGGTCATCGCGATGTCCCACGGGAAGATCGAGGCGTTCAACGTTCCGTGGATCAACTGGCTCCAGCTCGCGCTGACGACGCCGGTCATGTTCTGGTGCGGGTGGCAGTTCTTCCGCTCCGCGTGGAAGGGCCTGCGGCACTTCAGCGCCAACATGGACACGCTCGTGGCGATGGGCACCGGCGCGGCGTACCTCTATTCGCTCGCGGCGACGATCTGGCCCGGGTTCTTCGCTGGAGTGAGCGGAGCCGCGGCTCATACCGCACACGCCGAAGGCGCCATGGGCGGCATGGTCATGGTGCCCGTGTACTACGAGGCCGCCGCGGTCATCATCGTCCTGATCCTGATGGGCAAGTACTTCGAGGCCCGGGCCACGGGACGGACGAGTGCGGCCATCAAGCGTCTCATCGGCATGCAGGCCAGGACCGCTCGTGTCGTGCGCAACGGCACCGAGCAGGACGTGCCAATCGAATCCGTGGTCGTGGGCGACCGTGTGTTGGTGCGCCCCGGCGAGAAGATCCCCGTGGATGGACGTGTTGAGAGCGGCCAGTCCGCCGTGGACGAGTCCATGCTCACCGGCGAGAGCGTGCCGGTCGAGAAGGCGGCGGGCGACAGCGTCTTTGGCGCGACGATGAACACGACCGGCGCGCTGCGGCTGGTGGCGACCAAGGTCGGGGCCGACTCCGCACTCCAGCAAATCGTGCGGCTCGTGCAGGAAGCCCAGGGCAGCAAGGCCCCGATCGCCCGCCTGGCCGACAAGATCAGCGGCGTGTTTGTGCCCATCGTGATCGCCGTCGCCCTCGTGACGTTCGTGGTCTGGTGGTTCGCATCGCCCGTGGACTCGCGCCTCAGCATGGCGCTGGTCACGGCCGTATCCGTGCTCATCATCGCGTGCCCGTGCGCCCTGGGGCTGGCAACGCCGACGGCGATTATGGTGGGCACGGGACGCGGCGCGGAGAAGGGCATCCTCATCAAGGGCGGCGAGGCGCTGGAGACCGCCCACAAGCTCACGGCCATTGTGCTCGACAAGACGGGCACCATCACGCACGGCAAACCCGCCGTGACGGACATCATCCCGGCACCCGGCGGTGCGGGGGGGCCGCTCGATGAACGCGAGTTGCTGCGGCTGGCCGCATCGGCCGAGCAGCACAGCGAGCACCCGCTCGCGGCGGCGATCGTGCGCGAGGCCACGGCACGCGGACTGCCCCTCACCGAGCCGATCGGCTTCCAGGCCGTGGTCGGGCATGGCGTCGAGGCACAAGTTGACGGGCGCGCCGTGCTGATCGGGAAGGCAGCGTTGCTGGCTCAGCGCACTATCCCGTCCACGCTGGCAGAGAAGGCCGCTGCTCTGGCGGCGAGGGGGCGCACGCCCATGTTCGTCGCCGTGGACGGCCGCGAAGCGGGGATCATTGCGGTCGCCGACACGGTGCGGCCGGAGTCGAAGGAGGCCATCGCCACGATGCACGCGCTCGGGCTCCGCGTGGTCATGATGACCGGCGACAACAAGCGAACGGCCGAGGCCGTCGCCTCGCAAGTTGGCGTCGACGTCGTCTGCGCTGATGTTCTGCCCAAGGACAAGGCGGACAAGGTCAAAGCCCTCCAAGCCGAGGGGCACGTCGTGGGCATGGTCGGCGACGGCATCAACGACGCGCCCGCGCTCGCGCAAGCCGATGTCGGCCTGGCGGTCGGGACTGGCACGGATGTGGCGATGGAGTCCGCCGACATCACGCTCATGCGGGGCGATCTGCGGGCCGTGCCCCAGGCCATAGCTCTTTCGCACGCCACGATGCGGACGATCAGGCAGAACCTCTTCTGGGCGTTCATCTACAACGTCGTCGGCATTCCGATCGCGGCGGGCGTGCTGTTCCCGTTCACGGGCTGGCTGCTCTCGCCGATCATCGCGAGCGCCGCGATGGCGTTCAGCAGCGTCAGCGTGGTGCTCAACAGCCTGAGGTTGAGGGCTCGATCAGCGAGGTGATTCGTTCGCGTGCCACATTCTTGAGTAGCGTTGCCGATTCTCTTCCACCCACGTCCCCGCGAAGAGATGCGCCGCCTTCAGGAACGCGGGCGCGTCCGGGTTGGACTTGGACTCCCCGACCGTCGGGTGGAAGTACGCTGGCGGATACAGCGCGACGTCGTCGTAGTGCGCGACAACCCGGGCGATTAGCCCGGGCCCCGCCTGATCACCCACGTACCGGCGCTCGAAGAACGACTCCTCGACCATCGCCACCGCGTGCCACATCGCCGGGTGGTTGGCCGGGAAGCCCATCGCGGCGTTGGTGACGATGTCGAGCTGCTCGCAGGCGGCCCACGCTCGAACCTCGGGCGGACACATCTCGTCCAGCGGCCGCACGGGCTTCACGTCGGTGTCGAGGTAGACGCCGCCGAAGCGGGCCAGGATCTCCAGGCGCAGGATGTCCGAGCGCATCACGCAGCCGGGCGTGCCGCCGACGTTGCCGCAGGCGTCCCAGGCGTTGCGGTTCAGGATCGGCGGCAGGTTGTCGTCCGTCCACAGCCGCATCTCCCAGTGCGGGTTCATCTCGGCGAAGCGCCGTCGCCAGCGCCGCTGGTTGAGCGGCATCTCGCCCTTGCCCAGCCAGATCTGGTGCAGGACCCGCGGGATTGAGGTGGTGCGTGCGGCCGTGCTCACGCCACCACCTCCGCAGCCTTCGCCTGCACGAAGGCGAACGCGCCGCCATGGGCCCTGGCGGCGTCCTCGCCGTGCTCGAAGATCGCCCAGTGGAACGGCACCACGTCGCGGAAGTGCCCGTGGTCGCGGACCACGCGGGTGAGGAAGCCCGGCCCGCTCTGGTCCCACACGCCGCGATAGACCAGCACCGAGTGCGGCAGATCGCGGATGGCGTGCCAGAGCATCGGATGGTTCCGTGTCGCGCCGAGCACCGACGGCGAGAGCATGTGCGGCCTGCTCGCGCCGTGGCTGGCGATGGTCGAACAGAAGGCACCGACGCCAGCGACGAGTTCATCGAGCGGGCGCAGCGGCAGGCGATCGGGATCGACAAAGACGCCGCCCTCGCGGGCCAGCACTTCGTAGCGAAGCAGGTTCAGCCGTGCCGCCGAGGCTGCGGGCTCGCTGAGCCCAAAGGTCTGCCGCCACTGGTCGTGGTTCAGGACTGGCGGCCTGGTGTCGAGCGTGAGCGCCACAACGTCCCACTCGGGGTGCATGGCCTGCCACGCGTGCCGCCAGGCGGTGAGCCGCTGCTTGTCGGGAGTCTCGCTGAGGTCCGCCGTGTAGATGACCTTCGGAATCACGCCTTTGCCTCCTCTTCGATGCCGCTGCTGAGACTTGCTACGCCGCTCTGCTGCCACTTCGCCAGAGGCACGCCCTCCATGCCGCCCTCGATGAACGACGATGCGCCCTCGCCCAGCGCCACCGACTGCTGGGCGCTGCCGGAGCCCGATCCGGAGCCGGGCGGGCCGGAGCCGCTGTCGCTGCCGCTCGATGAGCCCGACGAACTGCCGGAACTCGACCCAGAACTGGACCCCGAGCTTGACATGGACGAGCCGCTGGACTTTCCGCTGCCGGAGCCGCTCCCGCTCGACGACCCGGACCCGGAGCCTGAACTCGACCCCGAACCCGACGACGAACCGGACCCGCTCTGCTGCGTGGCGGGCATGTCGTTGTGAATCCACACGCCGCCCGCCCCCCCCACAAGGAACACGTTGAGCCCGGGCACATGCACGGCCACGGTGGTCACGCGGTCACCCGACCGCGCGACCGTCTCGACCAGCTCCTCGCTCAGGTCCTGACGCACGAGCGCATCGCCGACCTGCACGAACTCCGCCGACGCGAAGCCAATCTCGTCGCTGCGTTTGAGCAGCACCGGGTGCTCGGGCGTGAGGCGCAGGCGACCGTTGATGGTGACGAACCCCTCGTGCGATCCGATCGTCACGCTGCTGACCGTGCCGGTGACGGGCGTGAGCGCGGCCTCCGCCCACGGACGGAGCCACTGGTACTGGGCTCGCCACGGCACATCGCGGTCCAGGCCCGCCACGTCGAGCGCCGCGACACGGTCGCCCGGCTGGAGCGCCTCGATCGGCTTGACCGAACCGTCCGCCAGCACCACGGGCGTGCCCGCGAGCACGCAGTTGGAACCGGGGCCGGAGCCACCGGGACCACTTCCGCCCGGGCCAGAACCACCCGGCCCCGAGCCGCCAGGCCCGGACCCGCCTGGACCCGACCCACCGGGGCCGCTGCCGCCGCCGCTGGATCCGCCACCGCCCGACGACCCGCCTCCGGACGATCCGCCGCCCGATGAACCACCGGACGACCCGCCCGACGACATGCCCGAGGACATGCCAGAACTGCCGCCCGACGACATGCCCGACGATGCCCCCGAACTCGCGCCCGACGACATGCCGCTCGACGCGCCCGAAGAACTCCCGCCACCGGAACTGCTCATGCCCGACGAGCCCGTGCTCGACGGCGTCTGCGAACTCGTCGGCGTCTGCGACGAGTCGGTGGTCATGCCGCTGGATGACATCGGCCCGCTGCTCGACGGGGTGTGCGTCGTCCCCGGCGTGTTGCTCGTGAACGCGCCGGTCGTGTAGAACGTGAGCGTCGGCGTGCCGCCCGGACCGGTCGTGTAGATCACGTCGCCGGTGGTCGAGTAGCTCGACGGCATGCTCGGCGTGCTGGTCGGGGTCGAGTACGTGCTCTCGGGTGTCGAGCCCGACGGCGTCGAGTAGTTACTCGACCCGCCGCCCTGGGGAGCACGTCCCGTCGCCCAGACGGGGATGTAGAGGTAGTACCGCCCCCCCACGGTGGTCCCGTCGCTCATCGTGCGGCCTCCTGTTGCGGGGCGCTCGCCTTGGGATTGGGCTCGTACCACCCGTCGGTGCGGATGGGCTTGCCGCACTCGGAAGCGGCTGCCTTCACCGCGTCCTCAAAGGCCATCTTCTCGAAGACCTCCAGGGCGCTTCCGGGCGAGCAGTTGACCACGCGGAAGCGGTGCTTCTCAAAGTGCGGCCTGAGAGCCTCGAACCGGCGCGACAGCGAGTCATACAGCACGTTGTTGTGCCGGATCGCGTTGGTCGCGCGGTGCTCGTCGAAGGCGTACTTGCGCTCCGCGTCCATCTTGAAGTCGCAGCCGAGCAGGTACACCGTCGAGAAGCCGAGGTAGTGGAGCAGCCGTAGGGCGACGAGCATGACCGAGCGCTTGCCGGTGATGCCCAGCGAGTCGGGGTTCTTCGCGTCGTTGCCCCATGAGATCGTGTCCCCAGTGAGGAATCGCTCGTGGTCGAAGTGGTCGCTGCGGCGGAAGAACAGCACGCCGGGCATCTGGTGGACCTTGAACGCGCTGTTCCGCAGCGTGCCGTCGGGGTTCATCACCTTCAGCCGCTTGTCCCACATGCAGGTCGGCACGAACTTCAGGATGCCCGGGTCTTTCCAGCCCACATCGATGAAGCGCCCGGGGTCATCAACGCAGGTCCACAGCGTGGGCCGTCGCACCGACCAGGCGTTGTTGACGGCCATCGTGACGATGCCGCGGGCATCCAGCAGCGACAGGTCGATCTGCTTGAGCGACGGCCCGGAGAGCATCAGGAACGCCGACCGCCCCCCCGTCCCCCGGTAGAACCCGCTCAGGGACACCGACTCGAACGTCGGCGGGGCGGTGTAGAGGCGCAGGCCATCACCGGCGGGCTTGCGCGCCTTGAGCCCGGCCTGCAGCGCCGCGATGTCGGACTGGTTCTCACGCACCGCAGCACCCCCCATCACTCTTGAACCGCCCGACGATGTAGCGGGACCCCGCCTGGGGCCTGCTCGCGACGCCGACGCGGGCGATGCGCTCCAGCCACCAGTCCAGCGGCCGCACCGTCGGGTGCAGGCCCTCTCCGGCGACCGTGGTCGTGCTCGGCCGCGTGCAGATCGAGAAGATGAACCGCCCGCGCGGCACCCCGACGCGGCGCATCTCCGCAAGCGTCAGATCCACGTCCTCGGGCAGGAGGTGCTCGAGGGCGTCGAAGCTCGTCACCACGTCGGCAATGCCCGCCTGCAGGGCGGTCGCGTACATGGGTCGCACGATGTCCGCCTCGGGGAAGGCAAAGTCGACGCCCAGCCCGTCGATGCCAAGACGCCGCAGCTCGCGCACAAGGTCGTTGCGGCCGCAGCCGAAGTCCACCACGAACCTCGGCTTGCTCTCCTGGATGAGCGGGATCGCCGCCCGGCCGTGGTTGGACGAGCCATACTTCGAGCCGGGCTTGTTCGCCAGTGCCAAGTACTTGGCCCGCTCCTTGGCACGCTTGGCATCGAGCGGCGTTGGGGTGGTCGGAGTGGTTGTCATTCGGCACCTCCGATGTAGAGGTTGAACTTGCGGTCCTCGTCGGCGGGGTCGGCGATCTCGATCAGGCTCATGGCCTCGAAGACCCACACGGGCTTGCCCCGGCTGTTGCGCTCACAGGTCATCTGCACGCACACGCCTTCGGGGATCGGCACGAGCTTGGGCTTAAGCGACCGCGCGGGCGGGCACTTGGGCAGCACGCCCGGGAGCTCGCACACCGGGCCCAGCCCGAGCAGGCCGCCGAACCCGGAGCCGGGCTCGGAGTCGTTCATGTGGTGCGCCTCGAAGCGGTTGATCGCCAGGCGCGTAGGGTCCTCGCCGCCGCTAGGGGCCTGCGAGGTCAGGCCGTTCTCGACCGGCACGTAGCGCAAGTAGTCCGGGCTTCCGGGGTTGCCGTCGATCTGCGCCTCGACCCACGGGTAGCGCCAGCGGTTGCGCTCGGTGGGGATTGGCTGGGCCGCGCCCAGGATCGCGGTGATGCGTCCGGGAGACGGGCGGCCGAGCTCGATCACGGCCCACTTCTCGCCGGTGCCATCCTCCTTCCACAGGATCGGGATGCCGCCCATGGGCGTGCTCGCCAGGACCGTCTCGTCGGCGGCGAGCTCGCAGGTGGTGTCCGACTCGTTGGTGATGTAGACCCGCGCGGTCGTCACGCCGGTGAGGACGCAGGGACCGAGGGCGTTGGGCTTGATCGGCTGGAGCGCCACCGCGAAGGCGAGCGTGTCGGACTCCGCGGTCGCCACTTCGCCCGTCAAAGGCGTGCGGCTGTGGAAGGTCCGCTCCTGATCGTCCTCACCAGGCTCGACGAGCACGCCGGTGATCGCCAGCGCGTGGTGCGGCTCGATCAGTTCGTCCGAGTCGTTGCGGACGAGCACCACGCCGATGCCGCGTTGGGCGGATTCGACGAGAGGACCGGCGACGGCTTGGCCTCGCCCCTGACGCGAGCGCAGATCGACCGCCGCATCGACGAACGCGTTGTACGCGCCCGCGGGGATGCGGAGCGGCTGGCCGGAGCGGACTTTGCGGAGGTCGTCGGGCATGGTGAGGGGGGCTAGATTCCGAGTGCTCCGAAGTTGGCCTGGTCGTACACGCGCTCGACGTACGCGGCGATGGGTTTCTTGATGATCGCGCCGGAGCCCGAGTCCTCCGCGTCGGCGTAGCGGACCCACAGGTACTCCCACCCCTTCTTGTTGATCCCGGTCACCGGGCCGACGGTCAGGTTGGTCTGGTTGGGGCTCGCGGCGAACCGGAACGTGATCTCCCAGTCGTCATCCGGGCCGTCGCCGCGCTTGGAGCCTGTCGCGCCGAGGAAGAGCACCTCGCCGGCCGCGAACCCGCGGAACAAGCCGGCGTTGGTCTTGCCCGTGCAGGAGAAGATCGCGCCCTTGTACGAGGCGGTGACCTGCGCGTCCGTGAAGTAGTGCGTCTCGGAGAACTGGTAGACCGGGACGGTGATGTCCACGCCCTCAACGCCGTCGGCGGTGACGCCGATCGCGCCGCCGAAGTCCGGCGCGGTGGTGCCGGGCGCGGGGCGGCGCTGGACGGTCTGCAGGCTCTGGGTGATGTGCTGGGTCCCGCCGCCGGTCTCGAACGTGAACGAGGACTCGCTCGGGGTGCTCGTGCCGGTGGAGGCGTTCTGGCTGTAGCGGACGGTGACATCCCACAGCTGCGGGCCGATGGGCTCGATCTGGATGGTCTGTCGGGGCAGCGCGTCGTAGGTCGCCGGAGAGGCCGCTTGCGCTGCGGTGCGGGCCGCGAGGTCGTCGGCGGTGCCGCGCACGATGTAGCCGAGCTCCGCAGACGACTGCGAGGCTTGGTTCGCCTTGGTGGAGCGGCGGCTCTCGAACTTCTCAAATACCTCGACCGGCACGAGCGATGAACTCCTTCCTGTGGGATGGGGTCAGGCGAACCGCAGTCCGTTGTCGACGCTGGCGTCCAGCAGACGCTTGGTGTTGCGAGCGGTCTGCTCGGTGGCGCTGGCGGTGCGCTCGGCGGCGTCGCCGCCCGTGCCCAGACCGGAGACGGCTGCCGAACTGAACGTCCCTGTGACGCTGATGCCCTTGCCGATGGCCGCACCGAGGCCCGACAGACGCTCCTCGAAGTCCGCGAGGAGGTCCCGCTGGGGACGACCAGGTCCCTTCTCCGCGTCGGCGGCCTCGCGCTTCTTGCGGGCCTCCTCGATCGCGGCCACGAGCTTCTGCTTTGCGGCGTCGAGCGCCGCGTGTGACTCGGCGAGCCCGGCCTCGGTGTCCTTGCGTAGCGCATCCTGCGCGTTCTCGAAGTCCTGGCCGATCGCGGCCAGCGTCGCTTCGTGCATCGCCGCCGCATCGCGGCGCTGCTGTTCGCGCTGCCCATCGCGGGCGGTCACGGACTGCTGAGCGGCGTTCTCCAGCTCGAC
Organism: Phycisphaerales bacterium; assembly: GCA_016741915.1. Classification (GTDB taxonomy): domain Bacteria; phylum Planctomycetota; class Phycisphaerae; order Phycisphaerales; family UBA1924; genus JACVCS01. The sequence continues at coordinate 47,654 of JACVCS010000018.1, forward strand.
CAGTCGGGACTCGAGCTGCTGGTCCACCGCCTTCTTGGCGGCTTCAGCATCGAGCCCGTCATCGAACAGCCCCTGGATCTCCAGCATTCTCTTGGCGACCCAGCTCGACGCCTCCTCCCAGATCATCTGGAAGCCCGTGGCGAAGTTGGTCCAAGTCTTGGAGAGGAACGCGGTGGTCTCGATCCACGCGACCTCGAGAGCGTGGAAGACGATCTCCGCGGCGGCAAGCGCCCCGTACCACATCGAGTAGGCTGTGGAGACGAAGAACTCCTTCGCGCCCAGCCATGCCTTGTTGAGCGCCGCGACGCCTTGCTGCCAGATGACCTTCAGCGACAGCCACAGAATCTCGGCTGCGAGCGCGATGTCGCCAGCGGCGAAGGCGTCGGAGATGCCGCCGACCACCTTACCGACCCAGTCGCGCAGCTCGGTGAACATCTCCGCGAGCCACGACAGCGCCTCGCCACCCGCGCCGGTGACGACCAGCAGCGTGCCGCCAAGCGCCACGATCGCGGCGATCGTCAGACCCACCGGAGTGAGCACAGCGCCGATCGCGGCTCCGATTAGACCGAAAGCCGTGCCGATCCCGCCGATGACGGCGGCGACGATGCCGAGCGCCGCGCCAATCCCGGAGATGATGTAGCCCAGGCCGACGATGGCAATCCCCGCGACAGCGACTGCCGCCGCGACTTTGAGCGCCCAGACCACCGTTTCCTTGTTCGCCTTCACCCACGCGGTGGCGCTGACGACGATCCGCGTGATCCGCTCTGTCAAGTCCTTGATGGTGGGTGCCAGCGCCCCGCCAATCGTGAACACACCCTGCTTGAGCACCTTCCAGAGCGTGCCCAGGGCATCGTTGAGTTCCGCCGCATCACGGGCGGTCTCGGTGCTCACCGTGAGCCCGAGCTTGCGGGCCTGCTCCTGCATCTCGTTGATGCCCGCGGCCCCGTCGGCCATGAGCGGCAGGAGCTTCGTCCCCGCCTTGCCGAAGAGTTCCATCGCCATCGCGGCGCGGGCTGCGGGGTCTTGGATGCGGGAGATGCGATCGGCCAGGAGCTTGAACTGCTCGTCGGGGGAGAGCTTGGCCAGGTCCTGCACCGTGAGCCCGAGCCGCGCGAGGGCCTCGTTCGCACCCTTGGAGCCCTGGGACGCCTCGACGAGCGTCTTCTGCATGACGCGGAGGCCGTTCTCTAGCGTCTCCATGTCCGTGCCGGAGAGGTCGGCCGCGTAACCGAGCTCGCTGAGGGCCTCGACACTCACGCCCGTGCGGGCGCTCATCTTGTCGAGCGCATCGCCGGAGTCGGAGAAGGCCTTCGCGGTGCCGAGCAGCGCGGTGATCGCCGCGACACCGATGCCTGCCATCTTGGTGCCGATGGACCGAAGCCCCTCGCCGAAGGCTTCGAGCTTCTTCTGGGCCGCCTTCAGCCCGGTCGACAGCTTGTCGCTGACGCCCAGCTCCACGAAGGCTCGGCCTGCTCGGATGCCACGGGTGTCGGCCACGATGATTCAGCCCTTCCTGACGGAGTTCCGCCACAAGAGCGGCAGCTTCGGCCGCTCCTTCTCCAGCGCCGGGGCCATGTACGGCCGTGGCGCGATCTTGACCTTCTGCGATGTGAGCTTGCCGCCCCGCCCCCCCAACCTGCGGAACACGACGGTGTCGCCGCCGTGCTCGAGTACGTTCGGTGCCTCGCTCTTCTTGAATCCCACCGGCCCGACGACCACCGAGTCGTTCGGCTTGTCGTACCCAAAGAGGATCAGCCGACGCAGGCTGCCCTCGTGCGAATGGGGTGGGGCCCCGGGAGGAGCCGACCCCTTGCGTTTGCGGATGCTCGTCTTCGCTGCCGTGCGGATGAACGCGCCGGCCTTGCTGAGCACCTTCCGCTTGGCGTTGTCGACCGCCGCGATGACGACGTGGCGGTCGAAGAACATGTCTTTGATCCGCATGGTGATCACGCACCACTCCCCGCCGGACCGCCGGTCCCGCCGCCGGTGCCAGCGAGACCGCTGCCCTTTTCCAGGCCCTTGTTGAACGACGCTTCCTTCTCCTTGCGGAGACGGCCGGACCCGATGAACAGACCGACGATGCCGGTGAGCGCGGGCAGCGCCGGCCCGAGCACGGGCAGGCCCGCGACGGTCGGCCCGACGGTGTCGAGCGCCGAGAGCGTGAGTTGGCCGAGCAGCCCGCGGATCTCGCCGGCCTTCTCGATGTTGCCCTTCCACTGCGCGCCGGTCGTCTGCGTGAGGTTGAACCAGTTCTGGTACTCGACCTCGGCCTCGTTGAGGCTCAACGTCGACGGCAGGCCGGTGGTCTGCTGAATCGTGTTGGGCGTCTTGACCTTGACGATGTCCCCAAGGTCGAGGCCGGCGCACGACGCGAGCACGAGGGCCAGCAGGATCAGGGCACCGAGATAGACGTAATGGTGGGTGGTCAGGCTCTTCATGCACGAGTCTCCTTAGCGACCTCCGGCATGCGGCGGTCGATGAACACGTCTTTGAGGACCGACACGTCAACCTTGACGGGTCGCTGGGGCTTGTGGAATGGGTCGAAGTCGGCGGGCTTGAGCAGGCGGGATCGCTTGGGATCGCGGGCGGTGTTGGCCACCACGGACATGACGGCGGCGGCGATCGACCAGTCGTGGCGCTGGCGGCCGTCGAGCATGGCGACCAGCTCCCGCAGCGTCAGGGGCCCGGGGTCGAGGCCGAGGGCTCCGGCGCACTGGTAGATGAACTTCCAGGCGTCGGCGGCTCGGGGAGAGGGGGCACCATCCGGTTGACGAGCCTGTCCAGCTCGCTCTCGCTGGTCAGCGTCTCGATCCGCTTCTCCGTCAGGTTGCGGGCCTTGTCCATCACGCGGTTGGTGGCCTGGAGCACCCGCCCGAGGTTGGCCCGGTCCCTCGGGCTCGGGCAGAAACTGATGAGTTCGTCCAGCACCGCGCCCGTCGCGGCCTCGATCGCGTCGCCCGCCATCGCCTTGCCGAACTCGTCGTCGGAGACCTTGGCGGCGTCTGCCTCGGGCTTGCACACGGCGTACACCACGTCGCACAAGAGCACGGGGTCGCGGATGAACTTCTCGATGAGCGTCCCCTCGATGACCTGCATGAGGTCGACGCCCGTGAGCCCGCGCACGCGCTTGAGCGTGGCGACGTTGATGTCCACCGTCCAGGTCCGACCCGCGTTGTCCTTGAACTGCCGCATCCGTGCCTCCGTGCTTAGCTGCCGATCCATGAGGGCGCCGTGGTCGAATACGTCACCTTCGCCGTCACCGAGACCGTGATGGCCTCCTCGAGGGCCTCGCTGCGGCTGAAGTTGGTGATGGAGAAGTCCGCCTGCAGCCCCTGGCCCGCGGAAGCGTCGAGGATCTGCAGGCCAATAGGGTCGTTGTTGAAGAAGGCGTTCTTGATGGCGGTGAACCCGGCATCACCGGTGTCCCAGACCATCTCGAACTCGACGCTCGCCTCCTTGAGCGTGGCGACCGTCGCCCGCCAGCCGTTGTTGGCTCGCGTGGTGACGTCCGCCTCGCCCGCTTCGAGGTTGAGTGTCACGTCGCGGGTGTTGCCCAGCGCCGTCCACGCGCCCGCGCCGCTCTGACCGCCGACCTTGTACTTGAGAGCGGCTTCCATGCCGAGCTTGATTGCCATCGCTGACTCCTTTCACTCGGCGCTGTGGCCGACCACGAAGACCATCTCGCCGCCCTTGCTCTTGACCAGAATGTCCGCCAGGTTCACCCGCTCGAAGTAGTACTGCGTGCCTGGGGCGACCTCGATGGGGTCGGTCTTACCGTCCGAGAGCAGCAGGTCCTGCGTGTTCTTGTGCGACGCGGTGAGCGTGAAGGTGGCGATGGTCTTCTGGGTCGCCAGCGGCTTGAGCTCGTCGGTCATTGCCACGCCGAAGATGATCGTGTTGCGCATGGCTACCTCCGCTCCCGGTAGGTGACGCTCAGGACGCTGGTGAACACCCGGTGCTGCTCGAGCGCTTCGCTCGACACCACCGGCTCGTTGCTGATCCCGACCCACGCCGCTTCGGGGAAGCCCTCCAGCCGTGTGAACCGCAGGTGATCCGCGATCGCCTCGACCAGCACGAGCAACTCATCGATCGCCGCGTCCATCCCATCGGCGGGGAGCTTCTTCTGCACGCCCACATCCACGACGTACTCGATGGCCAGGCTGTCCCGCGTCACCGGCGACATCTGCAGCGTACGGGGAACCACCGAGACCC
>JACVCS010000090.1 GCA_016741915.1 Phycisphaerales bacterium
GGCGGGGCGGGGGGCGGGGGGTGAGTGGGCGAAGGGTGTGAAGGTTCGTCATCCGCAGTTTGGTGTGGGGGAGATCAAGGCGTACATCCCCGGCGCGACGCCGCGCGTGACGGTGGAGTTTAAGGGCGTGGGCGTGAAGACGCTGGTGATCGAGTACGCTCGGCTGACGCGGATGTGAACGATCAGACTTCGCGTCGGCCTTCGATCGCGTCGGTGAGCACGGCCTTGTTGGCGAGTTCGAGCTGGCCACCGGTGGGAAGGCCGCGGGCGAGGCGGCTGACGCGGAGGGAGGTGATGCGTTGCAGTTGATCGGCGAGGAAGAGGGCGGTGCCGTCGCCTTCGAGGGTCGGGTTGAGGCCCAGGACGATCTCGCGGACGCGGACGCCTTCGAAGTTCTCTTGGGGTGAGCGTGCGCGGTCGAGCAGGGCGGGGATGGTCAGGTCGGTCGGGCCGACGCCGTCGAGGGGTGAGATGCGTCCGAGCAGGACGTGGTAGACACCCTTGAAGACGCCGGCGGCCTCGAGGGCGAGCAGATCGCGCGGCTGTTCGACGACCATGATCAGCGAACGGTCGCGAGTCTCGTCGGCGCAGACCTTGCACACGCGGTCCTCGGTGAGGTGGTAGCACACGGCACAGTTGCGGACCGTGGCCTTGACCTGCGCGATCGCGGAGGCGAGGGCCTGGGCTTTGGTTTGCTCGGACTTCACGAGGAAGAGGGCCAGGCGTTCGGCCGACCGGCGCCCGACACCCGGCAGGCCCGCGAGCTCGTCGATCAGGCGTTCGACCGCGGCGGGGTAGCCCGTGCGGTAGGGACCCAGCGCGTCGCGGACGGGCTTCTTGCCGGGTGATCCGGAGCGTGCGCCGGTGCGGGCGGGCCTTTTTGCCGGTTGGTCATGGCTCGGACCTGTGGACATTGAGCGATGGTAGCAAAGTCGCCGCACGGGCCGAGAGCACGCCCAGAGCGACGGCGCAGGCGATCAGCATCGCGTGACTTTCGCGGATGATCGTCGGCGCGGTAGCCGCGGGGTCGGAGAACCACACGGTCAGTGTGAGCGTTTCGATCGCCAATGAGAGGAGCATCGAGATGCCGCAGGAGGTGATCCAGCGCCACACGGGGCCCTTCGCGGTGATCCACGCGGCGCAGGACAGGGCGATGATGGCCGAGCACGATGCCAGGCGTGCGTCCTCGTGCTGCATCCATGTTCTGGGCACAAGCCCCAGTTCCACGGCGTACACCGGGGTCCTCCGCGCTACGAGGACGAAGAGAATGGCCAACAGTCCGCGAGCACGCCAGATGTGCTGATAGAAGGGCGGTTGAGGTTTGGTGCGCAGGTCGAAGTCCTTGCCGCACTCGGGGCAGATGCCGCGGTACTCTTCGTTGTGCGGCGTTCCGTGGAGGTCGTATCGGCAACCCGTGCAGACGTAGTTCTCGCTGGGGTACTCGTCGGCAGAACCGTGACGCAGCGGCGCGGGGTGCGTGAGTTTGCTGTTCACGAAGCACCGCGCGATGCCCACCGAGGCGATGAGCACGGTGCTCAGGGCCAGCAGGTCGTACGTCGGACCGTAGTAGCGGCACATGCACACCTCCCAGATCGTTCGATCGAACGTCCCGCGAGAGATCGTGCGATTCATACGAATCGCTGAGAGGCTGTTCGTATCGATCTCGCAGGCGGTTCCTTGCCGGGTGTGCACGGGATGAAGCCGAACGCGACTACAATCGACGATGGGCGTGAATCTGTCGAACAACTCAACGAACGCACGCAACGCCGCCAGGCCGCTGCGTCCGCTGTCGCTGGTGGTCTTCTTCGTGCTCATCGGCGTCGCGATTGGTTGGGTGGTGCGGTACAACTTCCGTGACAACCTCATCCCGCGCAACTTCGCGGTGGTTGACGAGGGGAAGCTGTACCGTGCGGGGCGGCTGACCCCCGCGGCGACGAAGAGCGTTGTCGAGTCGAAGGGCATCAAAACCATCATCGACCTTGGCGCGTACGAGGGAATCCCCACCGACGAAAAGCTCGCGCAGCAGACGGCCGAGGCGCTCGGCGTTCGGCGCATCACCTTCACGCTCGATGGCGACGGGACCGGGCACCCGATGGGCTACGTCGAGGCGTTGCGGATCATCCGCGACCCGGCGAACCAGCCCGTGCTGGTGCACTGTGCCGCGGGCGCGCAGCGGACCAGCGTGTGCGTGATGCTCTATCGCAGCCTGACGCAGGGGGCTTCGTACGAGCAGTCGATCGACGAAGCGATGGACCACAAGCACGACCCGAAGAAGAACCCGAAGCTCTGGCCTTATGTCCAGCAGTGGGGCAAGTTGATCGAGCAGGCGGTGAAGGACGGCGGGACGATCGAGGCGCCGCAGTTCCGGGCGTACAAGCCCGCGGTGACGGCAACTGTACCGGCGACGGCGCCCGCAACCTCGCCCGACGCCAAGCCGAGCGCAACGCCCGCGGCCAGCACGCCCTGAGTCCTCCTAACGCAAACTTCATGGTGATGGACATGACCCGGCGGCGTGTTGAGCCCTGAGCACCGACACTCCACTGCATCCAACTCATGCCTCCGACGCAGGGCCTTTGCCAGGTTTCGGATGCGGCTGGACCCGCGGGGAAGGTCCGTAAACATCGCGGCGCGGGCGTTGGCGGGGAACATTTGTCCACAGTTCGCGTAGAGATTGAGCGGGAGAGCTGATTTTGCGCGGAGTTTGTATTCTCCGCTCATCACCCGCGGCAGATCTTGCCGAGAACATTCCGGACACGGATCGTCCTCGGAGAGAGAGCCACAGGCACCCGCGTTGCCCATCGCGGCGCACGCGGGGAAGAACCGACGGGGTTATCGGGGTGCCAAGCCGTCCGGCCGCCCGGGCGCTTCGGAGCGGAGCGAGTCGATGACCGATCCAGGACGGACAGCGGGCTCTTCGACACGGAGCATTCCTCACGCATCCCACTCCTCGCGGTTTGTGCCCGAGATGTCGCAGGGTGCTGCGACGGGTCCGAGCCAAAGTGCCGGTCCATCGCGCGAGCGTGGGACATCCAGCGAGGGAAGAACCTCAACGCGGAAAGCCGCCGCGGGCTCGAACGACAAGACGATCAAGCACTTCGTGCTGGACACGAACGTGCTGCTGCACGATCCCAACGCGCTCTTCGTTTTTCACGAGCACGAGGTGATCATCCCGCTGGTGGTGGTTGAGGAACTCGACACCTTCAAGCGTGATTCGGGCGACCGCGGGCGGAACGCACGCGAGAGCATCCGTCAGCTCGACCGCCTCCGCGGCATGGGGCGATTGGTCGAGGGTGTCGCCTGGGGTGAGCCCGTCGGCGGCAAGAACGCCGACGCCGCCCGTCGCGCGGGGACCGGTGGCGGCACCGTCCGCATCGACGTGAACAACCACGACCGCCCGCCGGTCCTCTCGGCCGACAAGCCCGACAACCGCATCATCGCCGTGGCGTACGACCTTCAGCAGCAGGGCGTGCAGAACGTGGTCTTCGTGTCGAAGGACCTCAACGCGCGGATCAAGGCCGACGCGCTGGGGCTGAAGACCGAGGACTTCGAGAACCAGAAGGTCGACGCGGGTCGCCTGTACACCGGGTTTGTCAGCCTCGATGTCGAAGGCTCGCTCATCGACGAGCTCTACCACGACCGCATGCTGAGCCTCACGAGCCTGGGCGACACGCCCGGCGGCATCTCACCCAGCGGCGAGCCCGTCAACCCCGAGATCTACGCCAACCAGTTCGTCATCCTGCGCGATCAGGACGACGACAGCCACACGGGCCTCGCACGCCGGCTCGCTGATACCGACCACCTGATCCCCGTGACGGGCCCGCGCAAGCCGGTCTTCGGGATCATGGCCCGCAACGTGCAGCAGACGATGGCCCTCGACCTCTTGATGGACGACGAGATCCGCATGGTCACGCTGCTCGGCAGCGCCGGCACGGGCAAAACGCTGCTGGCGGTGGCCGCGGGCATGGCGAAGGTCTTTACCGAAGAACGCTACGACAAGCTGCTGGTCGCTCGGCCCATCATGCCCATGGGGCGCGATATCGGCTATCTCCCCGGGACGAAGGACGACAAGCTCGGCGCGTGGATGCAGCCGATCTTCGACAACCTGGGGTACCTGCTCTCCACACGCGGCGCGACGATGGGCTCGGGCAATAACCAGCACGCCGAGAGTTTGTCGACCGAACAGCGGATCGAGAAGCTCATCGCGGGCGGGCAGGTCGTGCTCGAGCCGCTGACGTACATCCGCGGGCGCAGCATCCCGCACCAGTTCATGATCGTCGACGAGGCGCAGAACCTCACGCCGCACGAGGTGAAGACGATCATCAGCCGCATCGGCGAAGGGACCAAAATCATCCTCACGGGCGACATCGGGCAGATCGACAACCCCTACCTCGACGAAGCCTCCAACGGCCTCTCCTACGCCATCGAAAAGATGAAAGGCCTCCGCATCGTTGGTCACTGCACACTGACCAAGAGCGAACGCTCCGAGCTCGCCAGCCTCGCGGCGAACCTGCTGTAATCGCCGCTTCACCGCCTCAACATCGCACCTCTCTTCAAAGCCCCCGGTTTGTCGCTGGGGGCTTTGTGTTTTTTGTCTCGCTGGTACTCGTGTATGCGAGGATCGTGCGTGCGTGTGAGCCGCGGCGTGCACGCCGCCCGCGACGGATACCCTCCGTCCATCATGGTCTCACCCAAACTCACGCTTACCAGCATCGTCGCGACCGTCGGCCCGGCCAGCGACTCGCCCGAGATGCTCCAGAAGCTCATCGACGCCGGGGTGAGTGTCTTCCGCCTCAACTTTTCCCACGGCACGCTCGACGATCATCTCCGCCGCCTGTCGGCCATCCGCGAAGCGGCAAAGCGTGCGGGCCTGCCCATCGCGGTGCTGGGCGATCTGTGCGGGCCGAAGATCCGCGTGGGCCAGGTGCCCGAACCCGGGATCGAGCTGCTGGCGGGACAGGACGTGATCCTCGACCCATCCGCGAGGGTGGCGCGGGTGGTGAACAACGGGGACGTGCAGGCGGTTTTGCCCGTTTCATTGCCGCAGATCGCGCGGGATACCAAGCCGGGCCAGCGCGTGCTGATCAACGACGGCGCGATCCGCATGCTGGCGATCGAGTCCGACGCGTGGGACGAGGGCACGCTGCGCTGCCGCGTGACGGTGGGGGGGTTGGTGACGACGAAGAAGGGCATCAACCTGCCTCAGACCGAACTCAGCGTGCCGGCGATCACCGAGCGCGACTGGGAGTGTGTGCGGTGGGCGGTTCAGCACGGGCTGGATTACCTGGCCCTGTCGTTCGTGCGCAAGGCTGAGGAAGTCCTGGAACTGAAGGCGAAACTCGCGGAGCTGTGCGCCGTGGGGCACGAGGGCGACACCACGGGCGAGGGCAAGCAGATCCCCGTGGTCTCGAAGATCGAAAAGCCCGAGGCGCTGACGAACCTCGAGCGGATCGTGCAGGCCTCCGACGCGATCATGGTCGCACGCGGGGATCTGGGTGTTGAGATGGACATCGCGCAGGTCCCCGCGACGCAGAAGCGACTGATCGACATGGCCGACGCGTGGGGCAAGCCCTGCATCGTCGCGACGCAGATGCTCGAATCGATGACCAGCAGCGCGATCCCCACGCGGGCCGAGGCCTCGGACGTGGCGGCCGCGGTCTTCGACGGCGCCGACGCGGTGATGCTCAGCGCCGAGACCGCCTCGGGCAAGCACCCCTCGCTGGTGGTCGAGACGATGCGCCGCATCATCGAAGCGTCGGAGACGTACCTGCGCACGCTGCCGCACGCGCCCTCCCCCCCGCGCAGCGTCGTGCAGACCGGCTACCGCACCGCCGCACTGGCCCACGGCGCCTGGCACGTCGCCCGCGATGTCAACGCCAAGCTCATCATCTGCTGGTCACAGCACGGCGGCGCCGCCCGCTACCTCTCACAAACCGGCTTCCGCATCCCCATCATCGCTTACAGCTCGTCGCAGCGGCAGACCCGCCGCATGGCTCTGCTCAAAGGTGTGCGAGCGCTGCACATGCCCATCGCGCCGAGCGAGAAACTCTCCCTCGCTGCGTGGAACGAACGAGTCGACACGCAACTGCTCGAGCTGGGTTGGGCAACGCCGGGAGACGCGGTCATCCTCGTCGCGGGTGAGCCGCTGGGTGTGCAAGGTGCAACCAACACCCTCGCGGTCCACTTTGTGGGCAACCCGCAGACGGGCTTCAGAGCGCGAGGGTAACGGCCTATAGAAAACTCTGCCCGAGTTTGCCTTTGAGCTTTGAGCTTTGAGATTTGAGCTTTCGCTCTCACTTCCCCAGCATCGCCTTCACCATCGCGCTGATCCCCGCGAAGACCTGCGCGGGCGTGGCGCCGTCGTCCATGTACGCGGGTGCGGAATAGACCTTGCGTTTCGTGTCCACGTGCGCTTCTTCGACGCGTTTCGGTACGCTCACCGAGCCCCAGCTTTCGATCGCGGCCGAGACGCCACCCTTGCCGCCCGGGCCTTGTTCGATGCCGATGGTCACTTCACACCCCGGCCCGCCGTTGTTCGTTCCCAGCACCTTCGCCCCCATCACCGGCGCGATGCACACGAGACCCACGGCCTTTCCCGCGTTGTGGAAGCCGCGGATCACCGCCGCCACATCGTCGCTGACGCTCATCTGCGCGCCCTGCTTGGCGAAGGTGCACAGGTTCTTCGCCGCGCCGAAGCCTCCCGGGAAGATCACCGCGTCGAACTCGCTCTCCCGTAACTCACTCAAGGGCGAGATCGCACCGCGAGCGATGCGTGCCGCTTCAACGAGGCAGTTCCGCCGCTCGTTGGGCACAACTTCGCCGGTCAGGTGATTGACGACCTCCGCCTGATTGCGATCGGGTGCGAAGCAGCGGTATGTCGCGCCGTGCTGCGCCAGCGCGATGAGCACGCTGACCGATTCGTGAATCTCCGATCCGTCGGCCCGGCCGCAGCCGCAGAGAACCACCGCGACGCGTTTGCCGCCCGTGCCGTCGGCGTCGGATGTCGGGGTATCGGACCGGTTCGTTGCTGCGCTGATCAAAGAAAACTCCGCGAGAGGAATCTCGCGGAGTGTACCAGCGTGATGGGATGTCGCGGAAGCCAACCACGGGTTCCGCAGTGGACAGGAAATCAACCAATCAAGGCAGCGGCTGTCCGGGCATGGGCAGATAGAAGTAGTACGTCTTCGTCATCGTCGCCCGAGGCGTCATTTCCACATAGTCCGTGTGCCCGTCCAGGAAGCTCATCACCGACTTGTTGAAGTGCCCGAACTCGCTCTTCCAGTTCCGTCCCTGCGGGTCGTGGGCGATGATGTCGCCCGTCTGGTCGTGCACCCACACGAACTTCGACGGGTTGAAGTTCGCCGCGGTGTTCATCCGCTTGATGCCGAACTTCAGCACCCGGTCCCAGTAGACGAAGATCGACTCGCCCGCTTTCTGACCCATGCCGCGTTGCTCCATCCAGAGCTTCAGCGGGTCCCACCAGGCCATGTTGTTGTGATAGCTCGTCCCCACATCGTCGTAGCTGGTCTTGAGCAAGTCGATCGCGGGATAGGGCGAGAGCCACTGGTAACTGCCCTTGTCGCCTGGGCTGCGATAGACCTCAAGTTGAGCCGAGGTCCGCGCGTTCAAGTCGCCCGCGGGAAGCGTCTTCGGCAGGCTCAACTCCGGGTACAGATACGCGTTCAAAGGCCTGATCCCCGGCGGCGTATCAAAGACCCCGCCGTTCCGCCCCGCCCAGCGCACATCCGGAGCCTTGCCGCCGAACGACCACGTGCTCCAACCGACGAACCCGCCGGAGTTGCTGATGACCATCGGCAGATAGTCTTTAAAGTCGGTGCGATAGGTCGTCATGCCGTTGAGCAGCGTGCGGTTGTTGCTCATCGACATGGTGAGCTTCGCCAACTCACGGGCCTTGCTCAGCGCGGGCAGCAGCAGCGAGATGAGCAGCGCGATGATCGCGATGACCACCAGCAGCTCGATGAGTGTGAAGCCAGCCGCGTTTTGCTTCTTTGCATTCATCGCGTATCCCCTTTCACCTTCGGAGCGCGGTCAGGATACCAGTTCGGTCCGGTCTCAGGCTCTTTTTTCAGCAGGTCAAGCCGGTCAATCAAGGCCGCTTGCCGCGCAGGCTCTTCGGCGGTGGCAGATTCGCGTCCGCCCCGCTGGGCGGCGCGAAGGTCGTCTGCACGTTCGGCGGCAACATCCGCTTATCCGCTTCCTCAAGTTCGCGGATCTGGTTGGTCAGTTGCTGGCTTTGCTGCGCAACCGCCGGCGGCGTTGCTGGCGCACTGCTCGACCACGGCGCCCACCACACCACGCCCGCAACAACCACCACCGCGCCCAGAACAATGAGCTTGCCGGTCTGGTTCTTCAGATCCACGCCAGATCCGGCGTGCGAGCCGTGCGAGGCGTGCTTGCCCGACTTCGAAGACGAGCCTTTGCCTGAGGCGAAACTGTCGCGCATGGTGTCGGAGATCAGCGATTTCATGTCAGCACTCAGAAAGGACCGCGAGGTTGAGAAGATCAAACCATTCGTTGATACTTTTCGCGAGCACCCACGCAACGTGAAGCGCTCGGTCGGTGCGATCAGCGGGTCAGTATGTCACGCCCGCGCAGGCCGTTGCGCGTGGCCCAGAAGTACGCCGGGCCGCCGTAGGTCCACTGGAACCCTTGCCCGGCACCGTACTCGAGATACCCGTCCATCTCGCCCTCGCCCGGGTTCCATGTTCCCGAAGGCGGCAGGAGCTTGTTGGACGTCGTCGTCGCGCTCAGGTCGGTGTCGGCGATGATGTCCGCCATTTTCACGGTGATGGCGCTGCCGTCGCTCATCGCCACGCGGTTCTGCGCCCGCGCGTCGTTCCACATCGGGCGGTCCTTGTGCAGGTAGTCTTTCGCCTCGAAGAGCATGACCTTGCCCGAAGGGCTGGCGATATCCGAGACGCGATTACGCCGAACGTACAGGTCGTTCAGCGGCAGCGGGATCTGACGCGTGGGCCCGGCGAACCGCTTGGCGTCCTGCCAGAAGACCGGCGGGTACCAGTACGACGATGGGAAGATCCACTCGATGTCGGTCGTCGCCGCGGCGTTGTTGCGGAACCAGTTCTGCAACTCGACATCGCCCGGAGCGGCGATGATGGGGTTGCGAGAGAGGGCTTCGGAATCCCAGTAGAACATGTGCGCGAGCCAGTGGTAGCCGTAGGACTCGGTCCCGGAGTTGCTGTAGCCGGGGCCGTAGGGCCAGCCGACGGAGCACTGCCGACGCGGTGCCCAGACCCAGAAGAGGCTGTTGGTTGCGCACCCAGCGTTCGGCCCGCGACGCTCAAAGGGGTTCAGCAGCGCGTCCTTGTTCTCGTTGGAGTACTGGCTCATGTACCCGTAATGCTGACGCAGATTCGAGAGTGAAAGCACGGACCGGGCGGCCAGCCGCGCCTTGCCCAACGCCGGCAGCAGAATGCCCACCAGCAGCGCGATGATCGCGATAACCACGAGAAGCTCAATGAGCGTAAAGCCACGCAAACGAACAGATCGGTTTTTCATACGTCCATCTCCGTGCCCACGAGAATCCGGGCACATGTCTGAAGTTCCAAGTGCCAAGCCAGAACGGCCCGCACACCACCATCGCCCCTCCCCACACAACCCGAGCACCCTCCGCCCTCCCCAACTCTCCCTCCAACCGCCCTCCCCACACCCATCCGCGAACAAACACCCCGATTCCCGGAAGTGGTTTACTAGCCTCGACCGGGCCGGACACCTTCGGCTTCGGCCTCTGGCCAACCGAGCGGCGAGCGGTCCAATACCCTAGTTTACTTGATCCCCCAGTGGCACGCAAGCAGAGAACCCTTGGTGGATAAGGGTAAACCCATAGTCTGAGACATCACATTTGGACGCGAAAACCGCACGCAACGGTGTCACCGAAGAGATCGAGTCTCGGTGAAAAGGTTAAAATAACCGTAAAATGAGCGAAATTGGCACCAGAATCGGCGCAGATCGACACAAACTACGCCAACCTATCCATCGCCTGAGCCAGGTCGAAGTCCTTCTGGGTAATTCCCCCCGAATCGTGGGTGCTGAGCGTCATGGTCACTTTGTTGTACCGGATGAGGATGTCCGGGTGGTGCTGGGCCTTTTCGGCTTCCTCGGCTACGCGATCAACAAAGGTCATGGCCTTCACGAAGTCGGGGAAGATGAAGGTTCGCTGGAGGGCTTCCCCGACGTGGCCCCACTCGGGCATCGTCGTCAGGCGGGTTTCGATTTCCGCGTCGCTGATGACCGGGGCGTGGTTGCCCCCGGCAGAGGTGGGTGCGCTCGGTGCGGCGGCGGCTTTGGAGGGGCCCGAGCCGGCGGCGGGACGTGTGGGCTTCTTCGCCATGCGGAGAGTGTACCGTACGAGCGCAGGCGGAGAGGAACGTGATCGTTGTTGAAAACCGCCTCGTGAAGACCATGAGCAACGCGCGGGAAACCCGGCTGACGACGCGTTTGGCACCCTCGCCCACGGGCGCGTTACACCTGGGCAATGCGCGGACGTTCCTCTTGAACTGGGCGATGGCCCGGCGGCTGGGTTGGCGCGTGGTGCTGCGGATCGAGGACCTCGATGGCCCGCGCGTGAAGAGCGACGCGGCGGAGGGTATCGTCCGCACGCTGCGATGGCTGGGGATCGATTGGGATGAGGGGCCGATGGTTCAGAGTGCGGACCTGATGCCTTATCGCGGGGCGCTCAGCGTGCTGGCGGAGAAGGGGTTGGTCTATCCGAGCGAGCTGACGAGGGCGGAGATTGAGGCCGCCGCGAGCGCGCCGCAGGTGCAGTGGGCTCACGAGCGATCGACAGAAGATGCGGGCGGCCCGACGGGGGGTGAGGTGCGGTTCCCACCTGAACTTCGACCGGCGGACGCGGGGGCGAAGCGGGCGTTTGTGGATGTGGGGACGAACTGGCGGCTGATGGTGCCCGGTGAGCCCGAGGGGCGGGTGGAGTTTGAGGATTTGGTTGCGGGGAGGCAGAGCCGGGTGCCGAGCGCGAGCATCGGGGACTTTGTGGTGTGGACGAAGCGTGCGCAGCCTTCGTACCAGTTGGCGGTGGTGGTCGATGACGCTCGGCAAGGGGTGACGCACGTGGTGCGCGGGGATGATCTGCTGGACTCGGCCGGTCGGCAGTTGCTGCTGTACCGGATGCTGGGGCTGAAGAATGAGCCGAAGTACGCGCACTTGCCGCTGGTTGTGGGGGCGGATGGCCGACGGCTGGCGAAGCGGCACGGGGATACGCGGGTGGATTCGTACCGGGCGTTGGGCGTGCCGGCGGAGGCGATCGTGGGGCTGATTGCGCGGTGGAGCGGGGTGGTGG
>JACVCS010000091.1 GCA_016741915.1 Phycisphaerales bacterium
CCCTCCCCCTCCTCCCCTTCTTCTTCCGAGTCTTTTTATCCCCCTTTTTCCCCTTGCTTTGGGCTGACAACCCAGTAAGGCTGGATTCCGGAGCTGAAGTGGGCCTGAAGTGAGGACCGAGCTTGTTCGGTAGCCGGAGGGTGGATCGCGGGCCCCCGTTCCCGGAGGGCTGACCTTGGCTTCAATCACCTACGACGGACAGAGCTTCCAAATTGATGGCCGGCGGATCTTTCTGGTCGGCGGGACGATCGACTATGCGCGGTGTCCGCGGGAGCAGTGGGGCGCGCGGATTCTGGCGGCTCGGCAGGCGGGGTTGAACACGATCACCACGAGCGTGGTGTGGGCGAAACACGAGCCGCGGGCGGGGAGCTTTGACTTCTCGGGTCAGCAGGACCTGAAGCAGTTTGTGCAGATGATCGGGGCGGCGGGGATGTACTGCGTGCTGCGGGTGGGGCCTTATGTGGGGGCGGGGTATGACCTGGGCGGGCTGCCGCCGTGGGTGCTGGGGTTGAAGGACGTCAAGCTGCGGACGGCGAACACGGCGTTCCTGGAGGCGTCGTCGCGGTACATCAGCGCGGTGGCGAACCAGGTTCGAGAGTTGCAGGCCACCGCGACGGAGAACGGGCCGGGCGGGCCGATCATTTTGGTGCAGTCGGAATCGGCGTGGACGTGCGGGGACGATGCGCTGGCGCCGCAGTACTTGGGGGAGCTTGCGCGGTATCTGCGTGAGTCGGGGTTTGAGGTGCCGATCACGAACGCGAACAACCTCTGGCAGGGGTTGGAGTCGGAGATTGATACGTGGCGTGGGAACGGGGACATGCTGGCGACGCTGCGGCAGCTTGCGACGGTGCGGCCTGCGCTGCCGCGGCTGGTGAGCGCGTTCACGCTGGGGCAGATTGAGTATTGGGGCGGGCCTGCGCGGAAGAAGCCGGCGATGAACCCGCACGAGCTGCAGCGTGAGCTGGCGGAAGTGCTGGCGGCGGGCGGGCAGTTCAACATCGAGCCGTTCTTTGGCGGGACGAACTTCGGATTCACCGCGGGGCGGCTGTCTGGGCGGGTGGATGCGTTCGCCACGACGAGCAACGACCTTTCGGCTCCGTTGGAGGAGACGGGGGCGATCGGGCCTTTGTATCACCCGCTGCGGCGTGTAGCGATGTTCGCGTCGCGGTTCTCGCGGATGCTGGCGCACCTTGAGCCCAAGCGGGCGGGTGTGAGCCTGGTGCCGGAGAGTGTCTTTTCGGCGACGAACGCGGCGCTGCCCTCGACGGGGCACGTGGTGGTGCACGCGGCGGGGTCGCAGGGGTCGGTGGCGTTTGTGTTCGGCTCGAAGCTGCCGGGCGAGGGCGTGACGGGTGAGACGCCGGCGCAGCTTTTGATGGGCGATGGATCGGCGCTGCCGGTGTACCTTGGGAAGAACCAGGTGACGTGGTGCTTGTTCGATACGCGCCTGGCGGGGCGGTCGCAGCTTGATTACTGCAACCTGTCGGCGTTTGCGCTGGTGGGGAAGGTCTTTGTGATCGCGGGGCCGGCGGGTGCGCCGGTTCGGCTGGCGATCAACGGCTCGCCGCTGGAGGCGGAGGTGCCGATGGACGACGAGCCGGAGGCGATCGAGCACGAGAACATCCTGGTGGTGGTGTGCCGGGACGAGACGGTTGAGAAGTTGTTGGTGGGTGAGGACGGGGTGTACCTTGGCGCCGACACGCTGGCGGTGACGGGCGAGCCTGTGGTGAACAAGGCGGAGCGGGTGGTTCGGCGGTTTGGTGCGGATGGGACGGTTGCGGACTTGAAGTATCACGCGCCGCAGCCGCCGCGGAAGGTGAAGGTGACGCGGACGGTGACGGTGCCGCCGACGGGGAAGGGGAAGAACAAGAAGCCCACGACGCAGACGATCACGGAAGAGGTGATGCAGGAAGCGCCGCGGAGCCCGGTGCTGCTCAGTGCGGCGGTGAAGGGCCCGGCGGCGGTTGCGCTTGGGCCTTGGACGGCGGCGGAAGAGACGGACCACGCCGACGGGAGCAGCGCGCGGTTCGCGTCGATCGCGGGCCCGGCGGATCTGGCGGCGCTGGGTGCGCCGTACGGGTACGGGTGGTACCGGATCAAGTTCCGCAGCGGGAGCGCGGGGAGCACGCTGATTGCCACGCCGCGTGGGGGCGATCGGTTCCATCTGTTTGTGGACGGGCACGACGCGGGGGTGATGGGGATCGGCCCGGGTGCGCAGGAACTGGGCGAGGCGAAGCTCTCGCTGAAGAAGAAAGAGCAGACGCTCGTGGTGCTGGCGGAGAACCTCGGGCGGTTTGCCGGCGGGCAGCACTTTGGTGAGAACAAGGGCCTTGCGGGCTCGCTGTGGGAAGTTGCGCCGGCGCGGGGCCTGAGCAAGGCGACGGTGAAGACGGACAAGCCGCTGAGCGCGCTGGAGTATCGCACGCCGCTGTTCGATGTGCACAGCGCGGACGTGACGGACCCGGCGCGGCTGGGGTGGGAATGGAATGGGAAGCGGAAGTACCCGCTGCTGATGAGCGTGAAGCTGAAGGCGGGGCTGACGCAGCGCGGGCTGATCGTGCTGAACGGCAAGCCGATTGCGTTCTTTGACAGCGGCGGGCCCGATCGCCTGGTGATTCAGCCCGACGACATGGGGCGGTCGGCGAATCGGCTGGAGATTGCGGTGCTGGCCTCGTGCGGTGCGCCGGCGGCGGGGCTTGCGCCGTGCGTGGAGTTCTTTGACTGCGTGGGCGATCTGCTCAGCGAAGGGCAGTGGGCGTTTGCGAAGTGGGAACTGCCGGGCGAGGGTGCGTTCAAGCCGCAGAAGGGCACGCACAAGGGCCCGACGTGGTACCGGACGCGGTTCACCGTGCAGTCGGCGGCGCCGGCGGTGCTGTCGATGACAGGCATGAGCAAGGGGCAGGTGTACGTCAACGGGCACCATGTCGGGCGGTACTTCACGAGCACGGCGAAGGGGAAGCCGGTCGGGCCGCAGACTTCGCTGTTGATCCCGGCGGGGTTCCTGCGGACGGGCGCGGCGAACGAGATCGCGATCTTCGATGAGCACGGGTTTGTGCCGACGAAGGTGAAGTGGTCTTGGGTTGGGTGAGGTGAGTCTGTGAGCGGTGGTTTGTCGCGCCGGCTTTGCCCCGGCGTGTGGTAGTCTTTGGTGATGAAGACGCGTGCGTGGGCATTGATCGCGGCGGTGGTTGCGGGTGGGTTGGTGGTCTTTGGTGGGCTGACGGGGCGTGTGGGCGGGGCGGTTGGTGCTCCGGGTGATGTCGCGAAGGCCGAGGCGGCGGAGCGGTTGCGCGAGGCTGTGCGTGCAAGTGATTTGGTGAGTGTGCAGCGCGGGGGTGTGGCGATCATCATCAGTGCGCCGCACGGGGGTTTGGTGCGGGTGAAGGGCTCGAAGGAGCGTGAGGGCGGGGTGAAGGTGCGCGATGTGAATACGGCGGAGATCGCGCTGCTGACGGCGCAGCGGATCACGGCGGAGCTGGGGGCGAAGCCGTACTTTGTGATTGCGCAGTTCAGCCGGAAGGACGCGGACGCGAACCGGTCTGAGGCGGAGGGTGTGGAGAACGATGCGGCACGGGCGCAGTGGCGTGCGTATCACGCGGCGATGCGGGAGTTTGTCGACGAGTGCCGGCGTGTGCACGGGCGGGCGATTGTGATCGATATTCACGGGCAGGTACGCCGGCCCGAGGCGATTGTGCGTGGGACGCGGAACGGGCAGACGGTCAAGGCGTTGGTGGAGAAGTACGGCGTCGCGGCGCTCGCGGGGCCTGACAGTGTCTTTGGGCGATTGAAGGCGATGGGGTACGCGGTGCTCCCGGAGTTGAACGCGGATGAGGACGCGGCGGAGGATGGGGCTGCGCCTGGGCGCGAAACGTTCTTTGATGGCGGGTACATCGTGGCGCACTATGGATCGCAGAATGCCGACGGCGTGGATGCGATCCAGGTGGAGATCGGTGCGCAGCGGTCGAACTCGACGCTGAAGATGGCGCGGGATCTGGGGGATGCGATTGCGCACTTTGCTCGGGCGTATGGGTTGGCGGAGAAGAAGGCAGATTGAGGGGAGAAGTGAAAGGCTTTTTTACCGCAGAGGCGCAGAGGCGCGGAGTTGGTGAGAGTGATTCGGGTTCGAGCGCGTCGTGGGACTCGATGTGATTACGCACGCGTGCGAACACCGATCGTCCAAAGGACGATCGGTGGCACGACAAAGCACGGCCCTTTGGGGGGCCGTGCTTTGGTTGGTTTGAGGTTGTGAAAACGGATCAGGCGTGGACGGCGACTTGGGTGACGGGGGATTGTGCGCCGGTGTCCCAGGTGATGAGGCCCGGGACGAAAGGGGAGACGAGGCGGTCGTCGTATGGGAGGACGCGGACGGAGAAGCCGTGCTGCCCGCTGGCGGAGGGTGCGAAGAGCCCGACGAAGCGGTGGGTGCCGTCGCCCATGGATTCGCCGTGCTGCATGTTGATGGCTTGTGCGTCGACGAGTTCGCCGAGGGCGTTGACGCGGCCGTGGTAGAGCTGGACGAGGACCTCGTCGGGGTTGAGCTTGCCGAGATTCACACGAGCGGAGACGCGGACGGGTGAGCGGACGGCGACGGTGCCGACGGAGGCGACCTGGGTCGAGGCTTCGAGCACGGCGACTTCGTGCCAATGGCGGCGGAAGTGGTCGAGGTGGTCGGCGAGCTGCTTGGCTTGCTGCATGTTGCTGGCGATGAGGCGCTGGCTGGCGTTGTGCGCGGGGAAGTAGAACTTGCGTGCGTAGTCCGACAGCATGCGGTGGGTGTTGAAGGCGGGGGTGAGCTGGGCGATGCAGCGCTTCATGCGCTGGACCCAGCGCTTGGGCAGGCCGCCCTCGTCGCGGTCGTAATACTCGGGGACGATCTGGGATTCGAGGACTTGGTAGAGGGCGCGGGACTCGATGTCGTCGCGTGCTTCGGGGTTGGACTCGGGGTATTCCTCGCCGCGGCCGATGGCGAAGCCGAGTTCGGGGTCGCAACCTTCGTCCCACCAGCCGTCGAGGATGGAGCAGTTGACGACGCCGTTCATGGCGGCCTTCATGCCCGAGGTACCGGAGGCTTCGAGCCCGCGGATGGGGGTGTTGAGCCAGACGTCGCAGCCCTGAACGAGGCGGCGTGCGACGTGGATGTCGTAGTCCTCGATGAAGACGATGCGGCGGTGGTGACCGCTGGAGCGGATGTAGGAGACGATGTCGCGGATGAGGGCCTTGCCGCCGCCGTCGGCGGGGTGGCTCTTGCCGGCGATGATGATCTGGAGTGGTCGGTCGCTGTTGAGGAGTTTGGAGAGGCGGCCCTGGTCGCGCATGAGCAGGGTGCCGCGCTTGTAGGTGGCGAATCGGCGTGCGAAGCCGATGGTCAATACGTCGCTGTCGAGCGCGGAGGCCTGGCGTTCGATCTCCAGTGCGCCGGCACCGCGGGCGAGCATCTGATCGCGGATGCGGCGACGACACCAGGCGATGAGGTGCTCCTTGCGGCGGCAGTGCGCGGACCAGAGTTCCTCGTCGGGGATTTCGTTGATGGCGTCCCAGATCTGGGCGTCCTGGGGGGCGTGGTGCCAGCGGTCGCCGATGTAGCGGTCGAAGAGGCGGGTGAGTTCGCTGGAGACCCAGAAGCGGGCGTGGACGCCGTTGGTGACGTGACCGATGGGGACGTCTTGCTGGGGGGTGCCGGGCCACATGTTGCGCCACATGCCGCGGGAGACTTCGCCGTGGAGGGCGGAGACGCCGTTACAGAAGCGGGCGGTGCGGATGGCGAGGACGGCCATCGAGAAGAACTCTTTCTTGTCGGCGGTGTTCTCGCGGCCGAGGGCCAGAAGGCCTTCGACGTCGAGGCCCAGGCGCGGGAGGTAGTTGGACATGTACGTTTCCACCAAGGTGGGGTGGAAGCGGTCGATGCCCGCGGGGACGGGGGTGTGGGTGGTGAAGACGTGGGCGGAGGCGACGGCCTCGCGGGCCTGGTCGAAGCTCAGGTCGGGGTTCTGCTCGCGGGCTTCGGCGATGCGCTCGAGGGAGAGGAAGGCGGCGTGGCCTTCGTTGAGGTGGAAGACGGTGGGCTCTTCGCCGACGGCCTTGAGGGCGCGGCGGCCGCCGATGCCCAGGACGATTTCCTGTTTGATGCGCATTTCGTGATCGCCGCCGTAGAGATTGGCGGTGATGTCACGGTCTTCGCGTGAGTTTTCGGGGAGGTTGGCGTCGAGGAGGTAGAGCGGGACGCGGCCGACGTCGCAGCGCCAGATGGCCAGGGCGAGGGTTCGACCGGGGAGATCGACATAGACCTTGCGCTGCTGGTTGGTCTGGGGGTCCATGACGCGGTGGACGGGCTGGTTGGGCGCGTCGAGGTCGCGGTAGAGCTCTTGCTGGAAGCCGTCTGGGTTGAGGTACTGGTGGAAGTAGCCACGACGGTAGAGCAGGCCCACGGCGACGAGGGGGAGGCCCAGCTCGGCGGCGGACTTGAGGTGATCACCGGCGAGGACGCCCAGACCGCCGGAGTAGATCTGCATGCACTCGGTGAGGCCGAACTCGGCGCAGAAGTAGGCGATGCGGAGGGGCTTTTGGGCCTGGGTGACGGAGCCGGTGTTTTCTGCGAACCAGCCGCCCTGCTGGAAGTGTTCTTGGAGTTGCTGGAAGACCGTGCCGAGGGCGTGGAGGTAGCTGCGATCGGAGGCGGCGCGGTCGAGCTTTTCCTGGGAGATCTGACCCAGCATGAGGACGGGGTTGTGGTTGCACTGCTCCCAGAGGTCGCGGTCGAGGCGGGTGAAGAGGCTGATGGCGTCGTAGTTCCACGTCCACCAGAGGTTGTGGGCGATGGTCAGCAGGGGCTTGAGCGGTTCGGGGAGTGAGGGGACGACCCGGAAGCTCTGGATGCGGGCCTGGCTGGGGCTGAGGGTGGGGTGCTTGGGACCGGTGGGGAAGTTTGCATGCGGCATAGGTGTTCTCGGGTCCTTTGAGTCGTCGAAAAACCGCGGAGGCTCAAACGAAGGGGACGGGTTTTGCGCATCCCTGCATAAACGAACGCACGTTGCGCGTCTGATAACGGTGGTCGGGATGTCGGAAATGCCGAACGACCACCGCCCAGGGCGGCGACGTACGCCCCGCTTCGGGGATCACGCCAGGGGATCATCATCGGCTTGATCGGGGTCGTTCTGAGCGCGGTCGGCGTCGTCTTCGCTGGAATCGTCGCCGGACTGCGGGGCGGTGTGTCCGAAAATGCCCGAGCCGACGCGGACGAGGTTGGCGCCTTCGCTGATGGCGATCTCGTAATCGCCGGTCATGCCCATGGAGAGGATGTTGAAGGCGGGGCCGACGACGCCGATGCGTTTCATTTCTTCGAAGAGCTCGCGTGTGCGCGAGAAGGTCAGGCGGGCCTCGGTGGGGGACGAGTCGTCGTGCGGGGCCATGGTCATCAAGCCGCGGACGCGGAGGTTGACCATCGAGTCCATCTGCTCGGCGAGGTGGATGGCGGCGGGGAGGAGGACGCCGAACTTGGTGCCCTCGCCCGAGGCGTTGACCTGGATGAGCACGTCGATGGTGCGGTCCATGCGCATGGCGGCGGCCTGGAGCTCTTCAGCAACGCGCAGCGAATCGACGGAGTGGATGAGGCGGGCGAGCTCGGCGGCTTTACGGACCTTGTTGCGCTGCAGGTGCCCGATCATGTGCCAGCGAACGGTGGTATCGTCACTGACGGCCCCCCCGCTGCTCGAGGATTTGATAGCGGCGGCGAGACCGCGTTGGCGTTGCTGCCATTCGGTGATCATCGCGGCGCGTTGCTGGAGCTGTTGGACCTGGTTCTCGGCGAAGTCGCGTTGGCCCATGGCGATGAGCTCGCGAACTTCGTCCATGCCGGCGTACTTCGACACGGCGACCAGCAGGATGTCCTTGCCGGTGCGGCCGGTGAGTTTCGCGGCGGCGTGGATCCGCTCTTTGACGTCTTTGAATTGTTCGGCCAGGCTGTTGACCGCCGTCACGGGGGGCTCCATATCGGCATCATACCGAAGTTGGGGCTTTATGTCCGGTCGGTGATGCCAAGTGGGTTGCGGCGGTGTGAAGACCCGGTTGTCGGCGTGGAAAAGGGCGGGAACCGGGGGAGGCGAAGTGTCAAGGGGGGTTGGAAGCCGCTACGCTCAGGGCTTCAGTGAGCCCGGAAGTCTGGCGGGCAGAGTTTTTTCTTTAGGAGGTTCCGTCATGCCCATCACCCCCCCCACCAAAGACACCGCGGACGTCGGGCTCATCGGGCTCGAGGTCATGGGGAAGAACCTGGCGCTCAATATGGCCGACCACGGGTACAAGGTCGCGGTGTACAACCGCACCACGAGCAAGACGGAGACGTTCATGGCGGAGAACCCGCCGAGCGTCTTTGGGACGACGGGCGGCGGGCTGGTGCCGGCGGCGGAGTTGAAGGATTTTGTCGCCTCGATCAAGGCCCCGCGGCGGATTGTGATCCTCGTGAAGGCGGGCGGGCCAACCGACGCGACGATCGACGCGCTCAAGCCGCTGCTGTCGAAGGGGGACATCGTCATCGACGGCGGGAACGCGGAATGGCAGGACACCATCCGGCGTGAGAAGGCGCTGAACGACATGGGGCTGCTGTTTGTCGGGTCGGGGGTCAGTGGAGGTGAGACGGGCGCACGGTTCGGGCCTTCGCTGATGCCGGGCGGTGCGCCCGAGGCGTGGAAGCACCTTGAGCCGGTGTGGAAGGCCATCGCGGCGAAGGTTGATGAAAAGACGGGCAAGCCGATCGATGGTGCGGGCCCGGGCAAGCCTGTCAAGGGCGGGGTTGCGTGCACGACGTACATCGGGCCCAACGGCGCGGGGCACTATGTCAAGATGGTGCACAACGGGATCGAGTACGGCGATATGCAGCTCATCTGCGAGGCGTACCACTTCATGCACGAGTGCCTGGGGCTGAGCAACACGCAGATGGCGGATGTCTTCAGCGAGTGGAACACGGGCGAGCTGGACTCGTTCCTCATCGAGATCACCGCGGACATCCTTCGGCAGAAGGACCCGGTGACGGGCAAGGACTTTGTGGACGTGGTGCTCGATGCCGCGGGGCAGAAGGGCACGGGCAAGTGGACGATCAACAGCGCGCTGGACCTGGGCGTGCCGGCGCCGACGATGGCGGAGGCGGTCTTCGCCCGCAACATCAGCGCGCAGAAGGAAGAACGCGTCTCGGCGAGCAAGGTGCTGCTGGCGCCGACGAAGCACCACCACGACCATGGCAACACGCAGCGGAACTGGGTGCAGTGCGTGCGCGACGCGCTGTACTGCTCGAAGATCTGCTCGTACGCGCAGGGCTTTGCGCTCATGACCGCGGCGAGCAAGGCGAACAACTGGAACCTGAAGCTCGGGGAGATCGCGATGATCTTCCGCGGCGGGTGCATCATCCGCGCCCGGTTCCTGCAGAAGATCTTCGAGGCGTACCAGCTTCGCGCGGACCTGCCCAACCTGCTGCTCGACCCGTACTTCGCGGGGGTGATCCAGCAGAACCAGGCGAACTGGCGCGCGGTGGTGGCGCGGGCGGCGGTGGATGGCGTGCCGGTGCCGGCGTTTGCCAGTGCGCTGTCGTACTTCGACTCGTACCGCAGTGCGCGGCTGCCGGCGAACCTGCTGCAGGCGCAGCGGGACTACTTCGGTGCACACACGTACGAGCGTGTGGACACGGCGCGGGGTCAGTTCTTCCACATCGATTGGCCCGAGAAGGGCCGTCCGCAGTTGAAGATTTGATGGGTGAAGGCACTGAAATTGTGAGCATTTTCAGAGCCGAGCACTTCAGTGCTCGGTTCTTTTTTTTCGTCGTGCAGCGTGTCTGTCTTACGAGCGAACGAAAAACGCACGGCTCTGGAGAGCCGTGCCACAAAAGACGATTGCGCGGATGTCTGGCGAGCCTTACCGCCGTGGGCTAGCGTTGACGCATGTTCGGAAGCCACTTATCGATCGGCGGGCAGCAGGGCATGAGCGGCGCGGTGCGTGAGGCCGTGCGCTTGGGGTTGGACTGCGTGCAGGTGTTTACGAAGAACCAGCAGCAGTGGAAAGCGCCGCCCTTGGCACCTGCGGCGGCTGCGATGTGGAACGAGGCGATCGGTGAAGCAGGGTGGACGGCGTCAACGGACGGATCTCAGCGGGTGGTTTCGCACGCGTCGTACCTGGCGAACATGGGCTCGCCCGACGCGGAGCTATGGGAGAAGTCCGTTGGTTTGATGCGTGAAGAGGTGGAACGCTGCGAGACGCTGAAGATCGGGCTGCTGGTTTTTCATCCGGGCTCGTCGACGGGTTCGCCCCGCGAGGAAGGTGCGGAGCGGATTGCGCGCGGGGCCGCACGGTTGCTGAACGAAACCCGCGACTATCGCACGGTGCTGTGTTTGGAGAATGTCGCGGGCGCGGGCTCGACGCTCGGGCGGACGTTTGAGGAGCTCGCGGGGCTGCGCTCGCGGATTCTGGAGTTGGCGGTTGAGCTGGGGGTCGATGCGCGTGAGGCGGAGGGGCGTGTTGGGTTCTGCCTCGATACGTGCCACATGCACGCGGCGGGGTACGACCTTGCGAGCGGCAACGACGGCGGTATGTCGGCGCTGACGCAGGTGCGCGCGGTGCTGGGGATTCAGAACGTGCGGTGCCTGCACTTGAACGACAGCAAGGGCGTCGCGGGCTCGCGGCTCGATCGGCACGAGCACATCGGTGAGGGGACCATCGGGCTGAAGGGGTTCGAGGCGTTTTTGAGGGATGAGGTGCTGAGCGGGGTGCCGAAGATCATGGAAACGCCGAAGGGTGAGACGAAGGGCGGCGAGGCGTTCGACTCGATCAACGTATCGCGGCTGCGGGCGATTGCGCGCGGGGAGATCGCTTCGGTTGCGATTGTGGCTTTGAGCGAGAAGAAAGATGGGGGTAGCACGAAGGCCCGAAGTCTCGAAGAGAAAACAGAGCGTGTTTCAACGAAGGGAGGGAAGGGAGGGAAGGGGGGGAAGGGGGGGAAGGGTTTGAAGAGTGAGAAGGATGAAACCGGGGAAAAGAGCGCGAAGGGGTTGAAGAAGAAGGTTGTGAAGAAGGTCGCGAAGAAGGTTTTGAAGAAGCGGGGTTGAGGGTTGGTGGGGTTGGGTTGAGATGAGAAAGACCGAATGCACCGATCGTCCTTTGTGTACAGACCGGGGACATCGCTGACAGCGTTCGGGGACATGGTTGACACGCGGCGGGATCATTCCGCACCTTCGAAGGAGGTGCGTGATGGCTTGGAAGGCGAGGTCGATCATGTCTCAGCGGGAAG
>JACVCS010000019.1 GCA_016741915.1 Phycisphaerales bacterium
GTGGTGGCGGTGTGCGGGGCTGGGGGTGCGGGGGGTGGGGTGGGTGAGGTGTTGGGCACCGGGAGAGGCCCGAGAGCGCAGGGGCGGGGGGGGGGGGGGGGGGGGGGCGGTCGGGGGGGGGCGCGGGCGGCGGCGCCGGCTGGACGGCGAGGGTGGGGGGAGAGGGGCGGGGGTTTGGAACCGGGGTCGGTTTGACGGGATGAGCCGGCGATCTGCTGGGCGTCGCGGGCGCGGGGGTCGGTGGTATCGGGGGTGGAGGGCGATTGCGGCTGTTGTGACGCGGAGGAGGAGGATTGATCCGGGCGCGGGGTGGTGGGCGATTGGCTCTGGCGCGCGTCGGCCTGCTGTGGCTGGCTTTGGCTTTGGCTGTCGCGTTGCTGATCGCCCGGTTGATTCTGGTCGGGCGAACGGTTGGCCTGATCGGGCTGATTGGATTGATCGGGCTGGTTGGGCTGGTTCTGGTTCTGATTGCGGCGCGCGAGTTCCTGGGCCAGGCGCTCGAGCTGGTCGCGCTGCTCGGGGGTGGCGTTGCGCATGAGCTCTTGGGCTTGCTCGCGGAGCTTTTCGGCGGCCTGACGGTCCTGCTTGGCTTCGCGAGGCTGGTTCTCGATGTCTTTCAGGGCTTTGGCGAGCTCGTCGACGCTGGGGAGCTTTGAGGGAAGTTGGTTCGGAGAAGAGGAGTTGGGGTCGGTGGAGGGCTTTTCGCTTGGCTGGTTTTGCTGGGCGGATTGATCGCGCGGGGTGGGCTTGGCGTCTGGGTTGGCGTTTGGGTTGGGCTGGCCGGTGGGTTGTTGATTCTGTTGACTTGGTTCGGGTTGTTGTGACTGATCGGGCGATTGCTTGGGCGACTGCTTGGATGATTGGCCTTCGCTTGTTGGCGAGGGTTGTTTGGATGAGTCTTTGGAAGCTTCGGCCGAGGGCTGGGGCTGTTGATTGGGTTGGTTCGGTTCGGACTTCTGGTCGGTGTTGCCCGGCGTGGGTTGGGGTGTGCCTTCGGGTTTGGGTTGAGGGGAACCTTCGGCGGCCGAGGGCTGCTTGTTGTCGGGATTGGGGGAGTTGGGGGAGGGGCGCTGGGCGGAGGTGGCGGGCTGATTTTGCGGCGCGGATTGATCGCGGCTGGGCTTCGCCTGCGGTTGCTGCGACTGCTGCTGCTGCTGTTGATCTTGAGACTGGCCGCTTTGCTGGCTGGGGCGTTGGTTCTGCGATTGTGCGGTCGAAGGCTGAGCGGAGGGCTGGGTGCCCTGCTGCTGGTTTGGTTGCCGCTGGTTGGATGGGGCGTTGGTCTGCTGCTGTTGTTGAGAGTTTGATGCGGAGGGTTGCTGAGATGATGATGATGATGATGATGAGGGCGCGGATGAAGCGGACGGGCTTTGCTGATCGCCCTTCTGCTGTTGGTCGCCCTTCGCTTGTTGATCGCTTTTTTGCTGCTGACCGGTCTGGGACTCAGAGGGCTGCTGCTGACTCGACGGCTGATCGCCCTT
Organism: Phycisphaerales bacterium; assembly: GCA_016741915.1. Taxonomy (GTDB): domain Bacteria; phylum Planctomycetota; class Phycisphaerae; order Phycisphaerales; family UBA1924; genus JACVCS01. The sequence continues at coordinate 1,482 of JACVCS010000019.1, forward strand.
CTGGGGTTCGCCTTTCTGAGGTTCACCTTTGGACTGGTCGCCCTTCTGGTTTGTTTGGCTTTGTTCGTTGGATGGCCGCGGTGTCGAAGATGATGATGATGGCGATGATGACGAGTCCGGCGTGGGCTCGCTTGCGGGTGACTTCTGGTTCTGGTTCTGGTTCTGGTTCTGGTTCTGGTTCTGGTTCTGGTTCTGGTTCTGGTTCTGGTTCTGGTTCTGGTTCTGGTTCTGGTTCTGGTTCTGGTTCTGGTTCTGGTTCTGGTTCTGGTTCTGTTGATCCTGTGGCTTTTGTTGCTCGGCGTTCTTTTTCGCTTCGGGCTGAGACTGCGGCTGGGTCGGTTGTTGCGGTTGGTTTGGTTGGGTGTTGGGCGGAGTTTGGGCTTGGTCTTGGGGGGTGGTTTCGGGCTTGGTGTCGGCGGGTTTGTCGGGCGTTGACTCGGGCTTGGGTGACTGATCGCCCTGGGGCGCGGAAGGGGTTGGCGGCGTCGGAGGCGTGTTCGCCTGAAGAGGATTCCGCAGTTCTTCCGCGGCCTTTTCGATCGCGTCGGCGAGTTTGCGCGCGGACTCGTTTGTGCGTTCTTCACGCTCACGCTTCGCGTTTTCTTGCGCGGCCTTGCGGGCGAGGTCGCTGGCTTGCTCGGGCGGCAGACCCGCCTGACGCAGGGCGTCGGCGATCTCTTGCGCGTCTGTGGAGTTCAGCACCGAGTCGGGAACTTGCGGGCGGTTCTCGCTCGCGGAGTTCGGCGATTGCGGCTGCGATGGCGATGGTGACTGCTGGGCGGCGTTCAACGCTTCGCGGAGCGATTGGGCGGCGGAGTTCTCTTCGGGCTTGGTTTCTTTGGATGCGGAGGCGGCTTGTTGCTGGCGGAGTTGTTCGGCCGTGCGAGTGAGTTCTTGGGCGATCTCGCGGCGTTGCTCGGGGCTGAGGGCGTCGGCTTGCTGGGCGAGCTGTTCCGCGGCGGCGCTGGCGGCGGCGGGGTCGGCGCTGCGGAGGGCTTGCGAGAGCGCGGAGGCGGCGGAGCTTGAGCCTGTGGAGTTTGCGCCGGCGCGGGAGGATTGTTCGGCCGCCCGGGCGAGGCGTTCTTTGAGGGCTTGATTGGCGGCGAGTTTGTCCTCGGCGCGTTGTTCGAGGCGTTGGCTGGCGCGTTGAAGGGCGTCGGCGGCTTGGTTGTTCGCGGTGCGCGGGGAGACTTTGCCCTGCGCGAGCTCTTGTTCGAGTTGTTTCAGGCGGTCGAGTTGCTTGGCGGCCGCGGGATCGGTTGTGAGATCGGGGGCGAGCTTAGTGGCGGATTCGACGGTCTCGGTGAGTCGCTGAGCGGCGAGGGGATCGGACTTGGGTTGTTCGTTCGCGGCGATGAGCGGGGCGGGCCCGGAGGGGAACCAGGCGTCGAGGCGGCCGGGGGGGAGCCAGATGATGCCGGCGAGGGTGAGCGCGGAGAGGGTGAGGCCCACGATGGCGGAGCGTGGGAGCGGCGCGGGGAGGGCGGTGCGGATGTCGGCTACCGAGATGGATGAAGCGGCGGCGCGGGCCTCGGCTTCGACGCTGTGGGCGAACGGCCCCGCGGCGGCGGGATTGGTTGACAGAGCCAGGGCGCTGGAGAGCGGGTTCTTCAGTCGCAGGGCTTCTTCGAGTTTGGCGAGCGCGTCGAGCTGGGCGTTGCGGCGCGACATGGCGCGGAAGGCCAGCAGGGCCGAGGTGCCCAAGAGAATGGCACTGGGCGCGGTGAGGATGAGCCAGGCGGGGACGCTGGCGAGATTGGCGGAGAGACCCTCCGCGGCTTGCGGCGCGGGAAGGAGCAGACGCTGTGCGAGGATGGAGGCGAGGCTGATGGAGCCGCCAAGGAGCAGGGCCTTGCCCGCGGCGGAGAGGAGGCGGGCGGTGAGCAAGCGACGCCAGGCGGCGGCGGCGACAGCGTTTGGTGTGGTGAACGACCCCATGGTGAATAGTACGGTTTGAGGTGCTCGGCGGTTGAGGAGAAACGGGGTGAATGTTGCTCGACGATCGGTGGTGGGATGAGGTTGAGGCGGGTTCTGACGATGAAGTGCGCCGGTGGGGAGAAAGGTTCAGTTGCGTGGATTGGGTGAGAAGGCCCGTTCAGGATGCGGAGCCGGGGCGGGGACGGGCATTGGGGCTGCTGCTGGGGCTGGGGCCTCGGGAACGGTGGCGGGCTCGGCAGGATGTCCCGGTTCTTCGTTGGGCGCGAGGGGGGGTGGGAGGGCGGGAGGGGCGAGCATGCCGGGCGATGCGGGTTGTCGCGGCGCGGACGGCGTGTCGCCCGCGTCGGCGATCGGCAGCACGTCGGCGGGGGCGGTTGAGACGGCGAGAAGCTGGCAGAGGGCGACGGCGTCGGTGGTGGAGGTTTTCTCGCTGGTGATGACCCATGCGAGCAGGTCGTTGGGGGAGTTTGGGCGGCGGGTGAGCCAGACGATCGCGTCGAAGGGTTCGTCGTTGCAGTCGCGGGCGACGCGGAGGAACGAGCGGATCGCGGTGACGGCGGCGGTTGAGCCGGTGGGGTTGGTGCCCACGGCTGCGCGGAGTTGGGCCTCGAGCGCGTCGGCGTTGGTGTCGCTGAGCATGGAGTCGAGGTCGGTTGGGTGCTTGGCGCCGGTGATGGTGATCGTGGCGTCGTCGAGGCGGATGAGTTGGCGGCGGGCGAGGAAGGAAATCGGTTCGGAACGGGTCAGCCCCTCGCGCACGAGGAGGATGTTGGCGGAGAGGCCGACCTCGCTCGGGTCGGGCTCGGCGCGTTTGTTCAGCGGGATGCCGCGGTAGATCGAGACCATCTGGTCGCCCTTGGTCAGGCGCGGGCGGGGCTCGTTGTTGAGCTGGATCGTCAAGGCGGCGCGGTATGTGGCCTGCAGGCGTGCGGCCTCGGCCTCGGCCTTTGCTTCGGCGATGTCCGGATCGAGTTCGATGGAGTCGGGGGACGTTGCGCCGGTGGCGTTGGGGGAGGTTGAACTGGCGGTGGAGGAGCTTCGGCTGGAATACTTGAAGACGTTGAGGAAGAGGGCGATGACCATGACGAGCACAAAGGCACCCGCGACACCGGCGAGGCCCGGGTTCAGGGCGGTGTGGCGTGGTGCGGCGACGGGGAGCCCCGTGCGGCGCTTGGTGATGCGGGATTGAGCCGCGGTGCGGCGGGCGGCGATGCGCTCGCGGGCACGGCGGAGTTGTTCGCTCGCGGGGAGGCGCGCGGAGATCGGCGTGACCGGCGGCTGAGGCGGAACGGGCGTCGGTGGGGTGAGCGGTGGCAGTGGAGGCGGGGTGAGACGCGGGGAGACGGAGGCGCCAAAGGCGGCGTCGGCGGCGCGGGAGAGATCGAAGGGCTCGGCGGCGCCGGGCGGGGTGTTGAGATTCGCGGACGCTTCGGGATCGGAGGAGGCGAGGCTGGGGAGTTGACCCGGGCGCATGGCGAAGGGGTCGGGCGCGGCGATGACGGCTTGAAGATCGCTGAGCATCACCGATGCGGATGGGTAGCGTTTGTCGTAGTCGGTCATCGCACGGCGGATGATCCACTTGAGCACTTCGGGGCAGCGCTTGGTGACGGGCGAGAGGGCGCCGTGGGCGGGGAAGGAGTTTTCGATGATGGAGAAGAGGACCGCGCCGGCGCCGTAGATATCGAACTTGGCGCCGTCGACGTCGGCGACTTTGACGCCGCGGAGGGCCATGCGGACCATTTCGGGGTCGCGGAAGTACTCGGTGCCGTGGGTTGTGAGTGTCATCGACGAGCGGAGGGGCGTGAGGAGCCCGAAGTCGACGAGATAGGCGCGGTTGTCGGCGGAGGAGACGATGATGTTGTCGGGCTTGATGTCTTTGTGCCAGAGGCCGGCGCGGTGGTAGTGATCGAGGGTGGCGACGAGGTCGCGGGCGAAGCCCACGGCGGCGGCGAGGGCGGAGGGGGAGAGGCCTTCGGGGTCGCTCTGTGCGTGCAGGCGCGAGGTGGTGACGGAGAGGGCGTCGCCCGGGACGTAGCGCATGACGTAGAAGAACTGATCTGCGGAGAGCTGGTGCTCGAGGACGAGGCCCAGGCGTTTGGCGGCTTCGAGTGCGCGGGACTCGCGGATGATGTTGGGGAGGGCGGAGCCTTCGCGGACGGAGAAGACTTTGATGACGACGTCGCCGACGTCTTTGAAGCCCTGGCGATTGAGTGCGGCGAGCTTGATGGCGTCGGGTCGGGCGATGAAGAGCTTGGAGCCCGAGCCGCCGCCGGGGAGGGTGCCGATGATGCTGTAGCCGTCGAACTGGGTTGAAGCGCGGATGCCCGGGGCGACGGTCTGAGGCAGGTCGGCGGTGATGAGTTCGCGTGCGGAGCCGGGCGCGGGGATGGGCTCGAAGAGGCCCGGGGTTTGGAGCGGTGCGGGTGAGGCAGCGGGTTGCGCCGGTGTGAAGGGCTGGTTGGAGGCGGGCTGCGGGACGGGCCCTGTGGGGCCCGGTGCGGCGGCGAGGGCTTGGGGGAAGCGTTTTTCCAGACCTTCGGTCAGGTCGCTGAGCCCGAAGAGCCAGAGCCAGTGACCGAGGGCGATGCGGTAGAGGCCCGCGCCGATGGCGGTGAGTTCGGCGGTGATGGCGCGCCCGAAGTGTGAAGCGGCGGACCAGCGTGCGAGGATGATGTTGCCCAGGGCCATGACGCTCATGGCGAGGGCGGTGAGGATGGAGCCGACGATGCGGAGGCTGTCGCGGATGATCTTGCCAAGGAAGATGAAGAAGCGGGAGAAGATGAAGCTGCCGCCACGGACGAGGAGGTAGACGATGAGGGTGATGAGCCCGGCGATGAGGATGAGCGCGAAGACGCCCGCGAGGATGAGCAGCCAGTCCGGGGCGTTGACCGTGAAGGTCTGAGCGGAGGTCTGGGCGAGGGTGGATGGAAGGAAGGGTGGGTTCATGGCGGGCGCGTCCTGCCGAGGGGGACGTGGGGTGAAGACGAGGGAGCGCACGGGCTCGGCAGGTTGTTGCGAATTGGCGCGGGTGGCTTTCGCGAGGAAGGGAATCAGTCGGGATCGGGGGTGGCGCTCACGCGACGCCAGATCTCGCCCACCGCTTCGTCGAACTGGGCGTCTTCGAACGGGGTGGTCGGTGCGGTGGGCGCGGGTGCGGCGGTGTTCAGGCGGGCCTTGCGGGGTTCGTCGAGTTCGTCCTGCGTGAAGGAATACGTCGCGATGACCTCGCTGAGGCGGGCGCGGAGGACCTGCCGGACCTTTGCGAGGCGGCGCGAGATCGTCGGCTCGCTCATGCCCATCTGCTCGGCGACCTGCTTACCCGGGATCGCGTCGAGCACGCGCATGCGGAAGACCTCGAAATCGGTGAAATCCGAGGCTTGCTGCGTGAGGCGCAGCGCGGCTTGAACCTTGGCGCGGAAGACCGCGGCTTCGTACTGCTCGTCGGCGGCGGGGACGGCGGAGGCGGTCATCCACGAGTCGTCGAGCGCGACGGAACGCACAAGCGGGGTGGATGAATCGGGGATTTGCCCGGCGCCCGCGCCGCCGCGTTTCTGGGCGTTTCGACGGTCGATCTCATCGCCCAGCACGTGCTTGGCGATGGCGAGCAGCCAGGTGGAGAAGCGGGCGCCCTTCGCGGGGTCGTAGCGCTCGATGCAATCGGAAAGGGCGGCGAGGGTTTCTTGCGAGAGGTCGCGGACGGTTTCGGGCCCGATGCGGCCTCGACCCCAGCGGGAGAGTTGGATGCGGAGGACGGGGCCGAAGGTCTCCCAGAGTTCGAACCACGCGGCTTGATCCTGAGCCCGGAGGCGTGCGACGAAGCTGGTGGTCATGGGGTTGAGCATGGGTAGCGGGAATATAGCGGAAAAGGTGCGTGAAACGTGCGTTGGCGGGGTGATTTGTGGGCAAAGTTGCGTCCGGCGCTGAAAGTGCGCGGGAGGGTGAAACCGGTTGAGGGCGGTTCCCAAGGACTGACCACGAGCCGCCTTCGCCTTGGAACCCGCGGCCGAGGTTTCGTGCGTCGCCTGCTTCGGAAAGAGGCCGCGACGGACGGAGCGGACCGCGGGGACGTTTGGCGGCGAGAGGTCGTAAAGGCGTTGGTCAATCAGGCAAGGAGCAGGCGTATGGCAAGCATGACGAAGACGTTGGTCCGTGGGGCGGTGATCGGGACGGTGGGGATCGGGCTGTTGGCGTTCGTGATCGGGCCCGATCGGATGAGCGCGTTCTTCCGCCAGGCGCAGGACTCGATCAACAAGAAGATCGACGAGAACATCACCGACCCGGTTGCGCTGCGGCAGCAGTTGCGAGATCTCGAGGGTCAGTATCCGAAGAAGATCGCCGCGGTGCGGAGTGATCTTTCGGAGGTGCGTTCGCAGATCGCGGGGCTGAAGCGCGAGAAGGACGTGAGCGTGCGGGTGGTGGAACTTGCGGAGGCGGACCTGAACACGCTGAAGAACCTTGTTGCACGCGCCGAGGACGCGCGGGCGATGAACGCGGCGCTCAGCGAGCCGAAGCGGATCGAGATCGCCTTCCAGGACAAGGTGCTGGCGGTTGAGGACGCGTACGCGAAGGCGCAGGATGTCGCGAATACGCGCGGGGCGTACACGGCCCGTGTCGGCGAGATCGAACGCGACCTGGACTACCTCGCGAAGCAGGAGAATCGGCTGGCGGGGATGCTCACCAAGCTTGAGGGCGAGCGGCAGGAGTTCCAGGTGCAGCTCTGGCAACTGGATCGGCAGGTAGATTCGATCGCGCGGAACGATCGCATGATCGACATGCTCAGCAAGAGCCAGAAGACCATCGACGAGCACTCGCGGTACAAGGCGTCGAGCCTCGATCACCTGACCGACCGCGTGGCGGAGATTCGGGCGAAGCAGGAGGGCGAACTGGCGAGCTTGGCGGCGGGCGAGACGCGGAGCGATTATGAGAGCCGGGCGCGGACGACGATGAGCAAGGACGCGGCGCGGGAGTCGCTGCGTGGAGCGACGGGTGCGACGGTCAAGAAGGAGGCGACGCTGCGGATCAGTGCGCAGCCGGGGGATGACAAGGCCCCGCCGCCGCCAAGCGGCTTGAATCCGTCGAACGAGCCGGCGAAAGGCCAGCCGACGAAGGAGAAGCCCGGCACGCAGGCGGAGGCGAAGCCGGGCGACGGGCAGACGGGCGCGTAAAGCGCAGAGTAATGCTTGGCTTCGTCAGGGATGGAGCTGAGTACACACGAAGAACCTGGAAAAGGAGCGGGCCTGGCGACGGGCCCGCTTCGTGTTTTGGGTGGATCAGCGGAGCGCCGGCATGAACAGGGCAAAACCCGACCACAACCCTGACTTTCAACGAGTGTTGCACATGGACGGGGGGGATGAGCCGATAACCACCGGAAGATGGGGAACGGTGAAGCCATCGCCAACGGAGCGATCGGCGTATGTTTGTAGAGCCTTCTTTGGACGCGTCGCGTCCGGAAGGGCAGGAAGCGGATGACGACGGCACTGGCAAGGAGCGCGGCCCTGTTCGGATGGATGGACAAAATCTCGGGCATGTTCAGCGTTGATATGGGGATCGACCTGGGCACGTGCAACACCCTTGTGGCGGTGCGCGGACAGGGGATCGTGCTCAACGAGCCGAGCGTGGTGGCGGTGCGCAAGGGGACCAGCCAGGTCATCATGGGGCGGAATGGCCCGGCGGTTGGGTGGGAAGCGAAGGAGATGCTGGGCAAAACCCCCGGCGCGATCTCGGCCATCAGGCCCTTGAAAGAGGGCGTGATCAGCGACTTTGAAGTCACCGAGGTCATGCTCAAGTACTTTATTGACAAGGTGAGCGCGAGCCGGAAGATGTTCGGCTTCGGACCTCGCCTGGTCATCGGTGTGCCCAGCGGGATCACCGCGGTTGAAAAGCGTGCGGTGTACAACTCCGCAACGCGGGCGGGTGCGCGGATCACGTACTTGTGCGAAGAGCCTCTCGCGGCGGCTTTCGGTGCGGGGTTGCCCGTGACCGAGGCGCAGGCGAGCATGATCGTGGACATCGGCGGCGGCACCAGCGAGGTGGCGATCCTTTCGCTGGGCGATATCGCGGTGTGCGAATCTCTGCGCGTGGCGGGCGATGACTTCGACGAAGCGATCATCGCGCACATGAAGAAGACCTACAACCTGATGATCGGCGAGCAGACGGCCGAGCGGGTGAAGATCGAGATCGGCTCGGCGGCACCGATCGGCAACGAGACGACGATGGAGGTCCGCGGGCGCGACATGATCAGCGGCCTGCCCCGCAAGACCGTCATCACCAGCGAAGAGATCCGCGAGGCGCTGCAGGAGCCGGTGACGGCGATCTGCGATGCGGTGACTCGGACGCTGGAACGCGCCGAGCCCGAACTCGCGGCGGACCTTGTCGAGAGCGGGATCACCCTCGCGGGCGGCGGTGCGCTGCTGCGTGGAATCGGGACGATGGTGCAGAACGCCACGGGCCTGCCGGTGAAGATCGCCGACGACCCGCTGACGTGTGTGGCGCAGGGCACGGCGATTTTCCTTGAGAACATCGAACTGCTGAAGAACCTCCTTGAGAACGACCTGGACGCGTGAGTGATCGAGGCGCGGAGAGGTTGTTTGCGTGCGTGCGTGTCGATGAGTTTCGGTGAGGCTTGCGCTGCGGCGCGGGCGTGATTCGAGCGGGGACGCCATGAACTGGAACCGAGTTCTGCTGCTGGTGAGCGTGGGGCTCGGGTTCGCGGCGATTGCGCCGGCGCGGCTGGGGGTGGGCTCGGTGATTCGGCCTTTGCACCTGGCGACGGTGTTTGCCGTGCAACCCTCTGAAACGGCGATGAACTGGGGGTTCCGCGCTGTTCTGCCCGCGCAGCGACCCAAGGGCACGCTGAGCGAAGAGGCCGCGGAGATGCTGAAGCAACAACTCGAAGAAGCGCGTCGCGAGAAGCTGGCGATGGCGGCGCGGGTCGAGTCGCTTCAGACGCAGATCGAACAGCTCACGCGCGTGCTGCAGCTCAACCCCGGGTTCGCGGTGCGTGAGACCACGCCGCTGCCCGTCGACGGCATCCAGAGCGACGCGTCGGGGACGCTTTTGAAAGTGCGCGGCGGGTCGAACATCAGCATCCCGGTGGGTGCGATTGCGGTGGCGGAGCGGGTGCACCTGATCGGGAAGGTGGTCTCGACGGATGCGTTGAACAGCCGGGTGAGGCCGATTGTCGATGGCGGGGCCGGCGAGTTGACGGGGGTGATCTTTGCCAACGAGCGTTTCCAGTCTGATGGGACCACGAAGGTCTTGCAGACCGTCGGGGATCAATCGCGGCTGATCGTGAAACTGAAACCGGCCGAGGGTGGGCTGACCCTGAACGGGATTTCGAGCATCGAGCGCGGGGTGGATCCGTCGACGGTGCTTGCGCCTGAGGAGGGGATGGTCGTTCGGCTGATGAGCGACGACTGGCCGCGGAGTGAGCAGATGCTGATCATCGGGCGTGTATCGCGCGTAATCGACACGCCCAACGGGCGGAAGGTGGTGGTGGTCACACCGGCGATCGATCCGCGGCGTGTCAGCGAGGTGACGGTGCGGTTTGTGGACTCATCGCCCGCGGGGGGCGCGAGCGGGGGCAACGGGCCGGTCGGGAGGGTCGCACCGTGAATCCCCTGGCCGTCACGCTGATGATGTACTTGTGTCTGGCGCTGGAGTCGGCGGTACGGACCGCGGTCGCGGGAGGGGGCGTTTCGCCTTACTTCGTTCTGCCGGCGGTGGTGATGGTGGCGATGTTTGCGCCGGTGCAGTCGGCACTGTGGACGGGTCTACTCGCAGGACTGGCGACGGACCTGCTGGGCGTCCGGATGATCGATCAGGTCCCCACGGTTGTTGTGGGCCCGCACGCGTTGGGGTATCTCGCGGCGGCGTACTTCACCACCACCATCCGCGGCATGATGATGAAGCGCAGCATCTTCGCGTGGGTCTTCGTGGCGATCTGTGCCGGCGGGCTTGCGCAGTGCACGGTGGTCGTGCTGATGACCGTGCGGAGCTGGGTCGATGGCGGTATGGCGTGGACGGTGTGGGGTGAGCTTGGCACGCGGCTGTTCTCGGCGCTCTACGGCGGGGCGGTTATGGCCGGGTTCTGGCTGTGCTCACGCGTCATGCTGCCGATCATGGGGCTGAACGAGCAGGCCACCAGCCGCGGGTATGGGCGGATGATGCGGTAAAACGTGGTGGCGTGCTGAAGGTTAGGGGCGGGCGTGCTGAACTGAATAGTTCGCTTCGGGGCACTCACCCACTTCTGCCGGTGTTTGCTACCCTGCGTCCATGATGCTCGGCTCGATCCTCTTCGACGACACGGGGCGCAACGGCACTTCGCACGGGTGCCTGCTCTCGCCCCTGACCGATCTGCGACCAACCTTTGCCATCCGCACCGGTGCGCTGACGACCCGCCAGCGACTGCGTCGGACATTGCAGGCCGAGGTGCGGGCGCTGTGGGTTCGACCCGAGCATGAAGCGATGGCGAAGTCGAGGCCCGGCGAGCCGTGCGTGAACGCGCTGCCCGGCGATGGGGCGAGTGAGTGGCTGCTGATCAACGGGCGTGCGTCGGTGTGCCCGGCGAAGGACGAAATCGAGAATCTGCGTGCGGGTGAGGCGCTGATCGAGGGGGGCGAACACGCGGGGATCATCGCGATGCGGGCCTCGCGGGTTGATCTGGAGAAACTGCTCCGCGACGGATCGGCGATCGAGCAGGGACGCTGGCCCGAGCCCGGCGGCACCGTGCACGCCCGCGATCACGGGCTCAAGGGCACGGGCGCGCTGATCACGAGGCCCTGGCACGTTCGCACAGCTCGCGATCACGCCATTCACCACGATCTGAAACTGCTCGTCGAGCAGATCGGCACGGGCTCGGTGCCCAAGGGCGGTCTCGGCGCCGGGGTCACGGTTTTCGGCTCGCACGCGCTGAGTATCCACCCGAGCGCGAAGGTCTATCCCGGCGTGATCATCGACCTCGAACAGGGCGCGGTGGTCATCGACGAGCACGCGGTGATCCGCCCCGGCGTTTCGCTTATCGGCCCGTGCTTCATCGGCGCCCACAGCACCGTCCTCGACAAGGCCCTGATCAAGGGTCAGACCGCCATCGGCGAGCACTGCAAGGTCGCCGGCGAGGTCGGCGGCACGATCTTCCACGGCTTTGCCAACAAGGCCCACGACGGACACCTGGGTGATGCGTGGATCGGCAAGTGGTCGAACCTCGGCGCTGGCACAACCAACAGCAACCTGCTGAACACCTACGCGGAAGTGACGATGCGGGCCACGCCAACATCGAGCATGGAACGCACGGGTCAGCAGTTCATGGGCTGCGTGGTGGGCGATCACGTCAAGACCGCCATCTGCACGCGCATCATGACCGGGACGATCGTGAACACCGGTGCGATGATCGCGCAGACCGCGCCGATCAGCGGCACGGTGCGTGCGTTCTCGTGGTGCACCGACGAAGCACCGAGCGGGTGCGAGAAGCCGCGGAGCTTCCGCTGCGACAAGTTCATCGACATCGCACGGACGGTCATGTCGCGGCGCAAAGTGGAGATGAGCCCGGCGTATGTCGAAGCGGTCAAAGCCCTGCACGCCCGCAGCGGAAGCGGTGCATCGTGAGCACCCCCACCCCCCACACCCGCACGCTCTACATCATCGACGGCTACGCGCAGTTCTTTCGCGCGTACCACGCTATACGCACGCCGATGACTTCGCCCGTGACGAAAGAACCCACGAATATGACCTTCGGGTTCGTGGGGATGCTGCTGAAGCTCCTTCGCGGCGAGGGTGTGGTGGGCAAGGACCGCGCCGGGAGCCCCGCGGCGGCAACGCCCGGGACGCTGGCGCCGGATTACCTGCTGGTTGCGATCGACAAAAGCGACGACCGCGGCACGTTTCGCAGCCAGTTGTACCCCGAATACAAGGCCAACCGCCCCGATCCGCCCGAGGACCTTTTCCCGCAGGTTGAGCGTTGCCTTGATCTGCTCCGCACGCTGAACGTGCCGGTGATTGGCAAAGAGGGCTTCGAGGCCGACGACTGCGTCGCGACGATTGTCAAACGACTGCGTGAGAGCGAGCCTGAGGTCCGCATCCGGATCATCAGCAAGGACAAGGACCTCAAGCAACTGCTCGAGGAGGACCGAGTCGAGTTGTACGACGTGCACACCGATCAACTCATCACCGAGTCGAGCTTGAGGGAAGAAACAGGGCTGAAGCCCAATCAGATCATCGACATGCTGGCGCTCATGGGCGACACGGTCGACAACGTGCCCGGAGTTGAGGGTGTGGGTCCGAAGACTGCGGCGGAGCTCGTCGCGACGTACGGCACGCTCGACGCGGTTGTCGCCGCGGCGAAAGAAGGAAAGATCAAGGGCAAACGAGGCGAAAAGATCGTCGCGGCGGCGCCGGAGTTGCCACTGAGCAGAGAGCTCGTGACGCTGCGGGATGATGTGCCGATGGATCTGGATCTGCGTGCGTGCTCGTCGAGTGCGATCGCGCTTGAAAGGCTCATCCCGATCCTGAAGGAGCTGGGTTTCAATCGGTACCAGGACGAAGCGCGGGCGTTGCTCGGGCTTGCACCGATGAACGCCCAGGGCGGTTCGTCGTCAGCGGCGAGCAGCGCTTCGTCACCAAAGAACGCCGGCGGCGGGCTTTTCTCGGGCACCAGCGGCGATGCGGGCACGGGTGCTCGTTCGGCAGGTTCGACGGAATCGAAAGGGAAAGCCGGTCGATCGAGCAGCGGCGCGAGCGGTTCAACGAACGAGACAAGCGGTGCCGCACCGGGACTCTTCGATCTCTTCGGCGCGTCCGCGGCCTCCGGCGGCGGGCCGATCGATCAAGGATCCGGTTCACGAAGCGCAATCGCACTGCCCAGCATCGATCAGCTCGGCATCGCCGGCGCTTCAACCCGCGGCACATACCGCTGCGTCACAACGACGGACCACCTTCGCGAGCTTGTTCGCGAACTCACCGACGCGCCGATCTTCGCCTTCGACACCGAGACAACCGGGCTTTCGCCTCTGCGGTGCAAGCTCTGCGGCTTGTCGTTCTCAACCAAAGCCGGCACGGGGTGGTACGTGCCCGTGCGGTCACCCACGCCGCAGGCGCACCTGGATGAAGCGACGGTGCTGAAGGCCCTCGCCCCGTTGTTGACCGATGCGACGAAGCCCAAGTGCGGGCACAACCTGAAGTTCGACATGCTCGTGCTCGGGCGTGCGGGTGTTCACGTCCGCGGGATCGGTTCCTGCGGCTTCGATTCGATGGTCGCCAGCTACCTCATCGACGCGTCACGCTCGAGTCATGGGCTCGACGCGCTGGCGCTCGCGCTGCTCGGGCACGCGAACATCTCTATCAGCGAGCTCATCGGCAGCGGCGCGAACCAGCGGACGTTTGACACGGTGCCGATCGATCTGGCGACGTTGTACGCCGCGGAAGATGCGGATGTCTCGCTTCGGCTGATGGAGACGATGTCGCCGCAGGTTCAAGCGATGGGGATTGGGAGTTTGTTCCGCGATGTGGAGATGCCGCTGGTGGAGGTGCTGGCGACGCTGGAGCGCAACGGCATCACGGTCGATCCGAGGGAGCTTGACCGTCAGCGCGAGCGGCTGAGCGCGAAGATCAGCGAGATCCGCACGAAGATCGACGCCTCAGCAAAGGAATCCATCGGACGCACGTTCAACCCCGATTCGCCCAAGCAGCTCTCGGGCGTTTTGTTCAACAAGCCCGACGACCTGAGCGAGCCGGGGCTCGGGCTCAAGCCCGTCAAGAAGACCAAGACCGGCAACAGCACCGATGTCGAAGTGCTCGAAACACTCGCCGAGGACGCGAGCGTCACCACGCCAATCCCTCGGCTGATCGTTGACTATCGCCAGCTCACCAAACTCGTCGGCACGTATCTGCAGGCCCTGAAAGACGAGATCAACCCCGACACCGCGCGCGTGCACGCGAGCTTCAACCAGACCGTCGCCGCGACCGGGCGGCTCAGCAGCAGCGACCCGAACCTGCAGAACATCCCGATTCGTACCGATGTTGGACGAGAGATTCGCAAGGCCTTCGTCGCCGCGCCCGGGTGCGTGCTGATCTCCGCGGACTATTCGCAGATCGAGCTGCGGTTGCTCGCGCACCTCTCGCGTGATCCGAACCTGATCGAGGCGTTCCGCAGCGATCAGGACATCCACACCGCCGTGGCGGCGCAGATCAACCGCGTGCCGATCGAGCAGGTCACCAAGGCGCATCGCTCCGGCGCGAAGATGGTCAACTTCGGCATTGTCTACGGCATCACCGCCTTCGGGCTCGCACGCCGATTGGGCATCGACAACGCCGAGGCCGCGGAGATCATCGACGGCTACAAACGCCGATTTGCGGGGATCACCACGTTCCTGCAGGAATGTGTGGAGCAGGCTCGGACGAGCGGGTATGTCGAGACGATGCTCAAACGCCGCCGCCCGATTCCCGAGATCCACTCGACAAACCCAAGCCGACGCGCATTCGCCGAGCGCACGGCCATCAACAGCGTGGTGCAAGGCTCCGCCGCGGATCTGATCAAACTGGCGATGGTGGACCTGCACAGCCGCATCGAGGCGAACGAACCGGCGCTGCGTGATGTGAAGATGCTGCTGCAGATCCACGACGAACTGGTCTTTGAGGCTCCCAAAGAGAAAGCCGAGAAGGCAAGAAAGCTCATCGTGGAACGGATGGAGAGTGCGATGAGCCTGAGCGTGCCGATCAGGGTGGATTCGGAGATCGGGACGGATTGGTACGAGCAGTAGCCAAGCAGCTTCACTTGCCGGCGGCGTTGTCCTGTGATCACATGCTGCGAGTGAGTCATCGCACCCCTACGCAGGGGTTCGCTTTCATACGCGTGCAGAAGGGTTGAGTAGACTGAGGAATATGGCCGTTCTTCTCTCACTCATGGGGCTATTCCTCGTCTTCGGGTTTGTACTTTTCATCATCTGGATCGCTGCGGTGAAGCTCGGGATGCTCAAGCCGCCGACGGCTCTGAACGCCGAAGAGAAGACCGATGGTGAAAAGCTCAACTACCGCGTTCGCGATCGTGTTCTCTCGCCTGCGGAATACGGCTTTTACGCGTTGCTACAGGCGGCGGTACACATGCTGAACAGCGAGAACCCGGAGAGGCGCTGCACACTGTTCGCAAGCGTGCGACTGGCGGAAGTGCTGACGGTTTCTGAAGCTCAGACCAACCGTTCTGCCTGGCAACGCGCGTTCAATCGAATCTCATCGAAGCAGGTGGACTTTGTCGTGTGCGATGAACAGACCACCCGCCCTCTGCTGGTGATCGAGCTCGACGATTCGACCCACAAACGGGCTGATCGAGCCAAGCGTGACGAGTTCGTCGACAGTGCATGCCGAGCCGCGAAGCTGCCCGTTCTTCATGTGCCGACGTCTCAGAAACCGGACTACAAGGCACTGGCGCGTTTGATTGGGCAGCAACTTTCCGGAACGAGAACCCCCGCCGGCTCGTCTGCCTCCTAACCTCCGGCATATGTGGTCATGGCTCAGGCGAATCTTCACCGGCAAAGACCAGCCCCCACAGGCGACGAGCCGCGACACCGCGGGCGCGGGCGGGCGTCCGCCGTTTGTTGGCTCGGCCGAGGTGCACACGGGCGTTGATCGCCGCGACGCCTCGAGCGTGATCACCGGGCAGGGCATTACTCCTCCGCCGCCCGAGACACCGGCCTCGGGCGAACGCACCGAGAAGTCGGAAGAACCGTTCAAGGCCGATGCGACCCCTGAGCTGGTGACGGATGTGCCGCCGTGGGGTGTGCCGCTCGGTTCGCCCGAGCGGATCAACTTCTTCAGTTCGCTGGTCTTTCGGTACTTCAATCTTCGCAAGATCCCCATGCGGATGGAACAGGGCGTGGTCGAAACGCTCGAGCACGACGCCCGCGATCAAGCCGCCGGCGCGAGTTCTCAGACAAACCTTGTTTCACCCTCAACCCAAGGGCCTTCATCCGCCGCAAAGCCATCGCAGCCCTCGCGGATGCGCTACGGCCTGTGGAACATCATGCAAACTTGCGCCGGGGCTGACCGCTCAGAGTGGGCGGGATTGATCGCCGCCCATTTCGACACCGTTCGCCGCGCGCCCGATGTTGAACTCCGCTACAGCGACCGGCTCGCCAGCTTTGAAGGGTGCAAAGACCACCTGTGCGTCCGCGTCTTTGACGAGGCCCACCTGCCCGAGCCGCTGGAGGGCGAGGCGTACATCCGCCGCCCCGCGCCGGGGCTGATGAGCGTGATCGTGGTCGACTTCCCGGAGTCGTGCCGCTCGCTCCGACGTGTCGAAGCCCAGCCGTGGAACGTTCCCGAATCACTCCTCTGGTCCACGGCCGAACGCAACATCGCGCCGCTCGCCCGCGCCGAGGTCCAACGCCTGGGCCCCGACGACGAGCCCGGACTGATGGTCCTCACGGGCGATTCAATCTACGTCGCCTCGATGATCCACCGCCTCGACGACACGCCCGAGATGACCGGCGCCCTCGGCACGCTCGTCAGCGTGCCCGTGCGCCACGCGGTGCTCACGCTGCCCATCGACGACGCGTCGTCGATTCGTGCACTCGCGCCGATGATCGGCATGACCGTTCAACTCGAACGCGCGGGGCCGGGCTCGGTCTCCGGCCGGGTCTTCTTCCGCTCAGCGAAGCCCGCTGAATCGCAATCCGCCGACGCGGCCTCATCACCCGAGGCCAATCGGTGGAGTGAACTGAAGTACGCCCTCGACGGACGCTCTGTGGAGATCATCGAAGCCCCCGATGCCCTCGCGGCTCTGCTTGAAGCGCTTGGCACGCCGCAATCTCGCGATGAGTCGGACGGGTCAGATTCATCCGACATCGGTGGACCTGACGCACCGAACGACGACAAGGCCCAAGACCCCGACGCCGACGACCTGAACGACGACGGCACCGGGCCGAGCGATCCCGACGCTTCACCTCCATCACCCCCCACACCTCCATCTCCACCAACGAGGCCCGCGCCATGACCACCCCCGCGCCGGACTCAACTTCCAACTCCCCGGCCGCTGCCGAAGCCGCAGCGCCCGTGAACGTGTGGACGACGCGTCGTCTGCTCGCGTGGATGAACGAGGCCTTCGCGAGCAAGGGGATCGACTCGCCCCGTGTCTGCGCCGAGATGCTGCTCACCCACGTCACCGGCCAACAACGCCTGCAGCTCTACACCGCGCCCGATCGTCAGGCCTCCGACAGCGAGCTCGCCGCGTTGCGGTCGTTGGTGTCGCGAGCTCTACGCCATGAACCCGTTCAATACCTCACCAACGAGGCGGCGTTCTTCGGGCACCGATTATTTGTTGACCGCCGCGTGCTCATCCCGCGTCCGTGCACGGAACTGCTCGTCGAGCACGCGGTGCAGCACATCACCCGCGCCGCGATGAATGCGCAGGGGCACATCGTCGGCGGGCTGGGTGAATCGCTCGCACGACAAGCCGAGCTTGCACCGGCGGAGGCTTCTTCAGACCAGAACACGCCCGACGAAGAGCTCAGCGACGACGAACGCACCAAACGCGAGATCGCCCAGCGTCGAAGCGAGCTTGTCAAGGCCCGCGCCGGCCGATCGCAACGCGGGCGTGGCGTCCTCATCGCCGACGTCTGCACAGGCTCCGGGTGCATGGCCATCGCGCTCGCCAAAGCCCTCCCCGGTGCGCACATCATCGCCACCGACATCAGCCCCGATGCGCTCCAAGTCGCCAGCGAGAACGCCCAGCGCCTCGGCGTCACTGAGCGCATCACCTTCATCGAGGGGAGCCTGCTCGAACCCGTTGTCGACGCGCTGCAAGCCCTGCAAGACCCGGCGCGTGCGTCGGCCGCGGGCTTCAACCAGCCGCCTGTTGGCTTCGATGTCATCGTCAGCAACCCGCCCTACATCCCCGATCACGAATGGACCGGCGGGCTTGTCGATGACAACGTCAAACTCCACGAACCCACCCTCGCACTCCGCGGCGGCGCCGACGGCCTCGCCTTCGTCGCGCCCATCCTCCAGAACGCCCCGGCCCTGCTCAAACCCGCGGGCCTTCTGCTCATTGAGATCGCAGCCTGCACCGCCAACCTCGTCGCCGACGCCGCCCGTCAGCACGAACTGCTCGACCAGTCCACCGCGGGCATCGTCCGCGACCTTGAAGGCTTCGAACGAATGCTCAAAGCCACGCGACGGGGAAGTTGAGGGGGGAGGGGACCGAGGGACCGAGGGACCGAGGGATCGAGGGATCGAGGGATCGAGGGATCGAGGGATCGAGGAAAAGCCTGCGACTAGCTCATGCCTTGAATGTGCCATGTGGCCCTGTGCCCTGTGCCATGTGCCATGTGCGATGTGCGATGTGTTAAACCGCCCGCCCGTCCACCACCGTCGCCTTCAGCCATCGATCATCCCACGCGTACAGCAACGTCCCCAGCGGATCGGGTGCTGCGTGCCAGTTGCTCGCCTCGTCGGGCTTGACCACCAAGACATCCGCGGCCGCCCCGACCTTGAGCTGCCCCGCGTCCATCAGCCCCAACGCCTCCGCATTGCCCCGCGTGATCTGCCACCACGCCCGCGCCGGCGTTGGAATGCGTGCGTCGTCCTCGCCGCCGTCGATCCCTCCACGTCGAAGCGCCGCGGGCCCAGCGAGCGTCTTCGCACCATCGATCATCGCCCGCGCAACCCGCGGCATGCTCACATCAGGCCCGCCCGCCACATCCGACCCCAGCGCCGTGATGATCCCGCTCCGCACATACTCCCGCCGCGGCATGATTCCCGACTGCAAGAACGTGTTCGCCGTGGGACAGTGCGCAACCACGCAGCCGCGCTGACGAACGATCGATCGCTCTTGCGCCGAGAGGTAAATCCCGTGCGCCAGCAGCGACTTCTCCGTCAGCAGCCGTGCGCTTTCGTAGATCCGCGTGTACCCGCCCTCATCTCCCGCACGCGCCGCATCATCAAACGCCCACGGGTGCAGCTTCACCGCCAACTCGCACTCATCGACCGTCTCGCCCAGGTGCGTCTGCATGTACACGCCGCGGGCGTGCACAAGTTCACCCGCGCCGATGAGCAGCTCACGCGAGCAACTGATGGCGAACCGCGGGTTGATCGACGCCATCAGCCGCGGGTTCTTGAGCGCCTCAACGCGATCAACAAACGCCGCGGCTTCTGCGATCAACTTCTTCGCCGGTCTGCACAGTTCGCTCGGTGCTTGCTGATCCATGAGCACCTGCCCGACGATCGCCCTCAGCCCGCTGCGTGAAAGTTCCTCGGCCGCCGCCACGCTCCCCTCGTGATGCACCGTCGCATACGCCGCGATGCTCGTCGTGCCGGCCCTGATCAGCCGTTCGATCACGCGCCGCGTCATCGACGCCGCGTATGCCGGGTCGCTCCAGCGTATCTCCGCCGGGAAGATCACCGTCGAAAGCCATTGCAGCAGAGGCAGACCATCCTGCCCGATGGAATCAAACTGAGGCAGGTGCAGGTGGGCATCAACGAAGCCCGGGGTGATCACCGCGTCCTCGCCGCCCAAGTCCGCCGATCCCGGCGCGTCACCTTCGCCGAGCGCTTCGATCACGCCGCCCTTGATCATCAGCCAGCCGCGCGACAGCCGCACGCGCCCGCTGCTGGCTGGGAGCATCAGCCACCCGCTGACGAGCATCAGTTCAGCTCCCACGCGAAGAAGATCGCGGTGAAGAGCAGGTCCGCCAGCACGATCGCCACCACCGACTGAACCACGGTGTTCGTCGTCGCACGCCCGACCCCCGCCGCACCGCCCGTCACACGCAGCCCGTTGCTGCAGGCGATCAGCCCGATCAACGATCCAAAGACCACGCTCTTCGCCACGCCCGTGAGGAAGTCCACCATCTTCGCCTGCTGCAACAGGTTGTCCATGAACGTCGCAACCGGGATGTTGAGCACCAGCAGCGCGATCAAAAGCCCGCACGTGATCGATACGATGTTCGCGATCACCGCCAGGCACGTCATCGAAACCACGGCCGCCAGAAACCGCGGGATCACCAGGAACCGTACCGGGTTCAGCGCCTGCGCCTGCAGGGCTTCGATCTCTTCGCCGACAACCATCGTGCCCAGTTCCGCCGCGATGGCCGCACCCGCAAAGCCCGTCAGCACGATCGCCGCGATCAAAGGCCCCAGTTCACGCAGAATCGCCACACCCAGGATGTTCGCAACCAGATCCTTCCGCCCGAACTGATCCAGCGGCGGCGCCATCTGCAAAACCAGAATCAACCCCACACACCCCGACACCAGCGACACGATAAACACCGACCGCACACCCACCCGCACGATCTGCGACATGATCGCCGGCACACCCAGCCGCACGCGCCGCCGCGTCAGCCCCCGATAGAGCCAGCGCAGCGTGTCGATCAACAGGCCATAGACCGCACCGACCTGATCCAGCAGCCCGAGCGTGCGCGAGCCGATGAACCCCGCCGGGGCGATCAGCCGCTGACCGATCGTCTGCTTCTCGGCTTGTCCGTCATACTCAGACATCGCGCGGATTGTACATCAACCGCGCCTTCGCCGCGCAGAGATTCAACCCGTCTCGATCGTTCAGCCCGCAAGCGCTGCCTCAACGCTCGGCACAATCTTAAAGACCGACTCAAGCTTCGCGATCGAGAAGATCGACCGCACCCGATCACCCAGCGCGCACAGGAACAACTGCCCGCCGCCCTTGCGTGAGGTCTGCATCGCCTCAACCAGCGTCGCCAGACCGCTCGAATCCATATACGGCACTGCGCTCAGGTCCACCACGATCTTCTTCCCGGCGTGCTTCTTCAACTCCTGCCGAAGCAAGGGCGAGCCCGAAAGATCCACATCCCCCGAAGCCGTCAGAATCACCGCGTTCCCCTCGGTACGGGTGGTGAGTGTCAGCGATCCCATCGTCGTGCCCTCGGCCATACTTCGCCCTTCCGTCCAACCCCCAAAGCCCCCCACCACTTCTTCATTCGGCTCATGATTCGTCGTTCATCATCCCCGACCCGCACCTCACACCATACACAACCACCGCCGATTCACCTCACGCGGCTCCTTGGCCCTTCGATCCCTCAGTCCCGCACGAACTGCCCTCCGCCGCGCCGTCGGCACACTTCTCACCCTCGCCCGCCTTGCCCGCCGGCACACGCTTCTTCATCATCGTCAGCCGCATCCCGATCGGCCCGTCGGTGCGCTTTTCCCAGCGCACCTCGTCCATGACCTCGGTGATGATGTGCACACCCAGCCCGCCGGGGCGAATCTCATCAAGATCACGAGACTTGATCGTCGTCGGATCGACCTGCTTCGCCTCGTCTTCAATGACGATCCGCAGCGCCTCGGTGGGGTTGTTGTCCTGCGTTTCGGGCGTCGCTACGCCGCCGACAAAGGTCATCGACAGCCAGATCGGCTTGTCCGGGGCCTTGCCGTACCCGTGACGGATCACGTTGCACAGCGCCTCATCAACCGCAAGGGCAAGCTGCCCGCACGACTCATCGCTGAACCCGCAGCGCGAGGCGAACTGATACACCATCTCGCGCGCGCCGCT
The DNA here is from genome assembly GCA_016741915.1 of Phycisphaerales bacterium. GTDB lineage: Bacteria > Planctomycetota > Phycisphaerae > Phycisphaerales > UBA1924 > JACVCS01. Next base: position 22,927 of record JACVCS010000019.1, read on the forward strand.
TAAAAACAGCGGGTTCGAAGGCAACTGCAGACGAACTTGCGGTGTGCTGCTCATGGCTGCCTTTGACCGTCCCCGGACTCGGTCCGCAGTTCGTGGGGCGTCAGGGGGGCTGACGTCTGGGGTGATGAAGTGTTGCCCCGTTCTCGACGCTCGGCCAGCCAACTTTCCCACGCCTTCACCGCCGCCTCCCTTTTCGACTCCGTCTCGTAGTACCGATAACCCAGGTCCTCCCCCGTCAGCCGAGTTAACGCGTCCCCGGCCGTCATCCGAACAAGGGCATCGTCCGACCTCAAGGCCCGCACCAGCCGAGGCAACTTGGTCATGTCCCGATCACGCGAAACCTGCACGATCTGCGAAACCCGGCTCGAAGAATCCGCACTCTCCCAATCAATCGTCGGCGGCGAGCACGCGCACAACCCCGCCGCCGCCACTTGGCTGAGCGTCAAGAGCACGGTCTTTCGCCGAAAAGTCGTCACGCCTCTTCCTTCATCGTACCAGCCATCCCCGGCTCTTGCCCAAACCTTGACCCCAACCTGCCTCTTCTTCCCAGGTTCACCCCTGCCGGGGGCAGTTTGGGCTCTATGATCTCCCCTTCTACCCAGTTCGATGCCGACGGAAGATCAGCCGATGCACACCGCCCCCACCCATCCCCCCCACGCAAACGCCTCGAACTCCTCCGCAACCACGGCAGCCCCCTCGGTCCGCGAGGTCGTCGTGATCGTGGACTTTGGCAGCCAGACCGCCCAGCTCATCGCTCGCCGCGTCCGTGAGGCCGGCGTTTTCTCCACGCTCATCGCCCCCGCCACCGCCCTCAAAGCCATCAAGGCCCTTCCCACACCCCCCAAGGGCATCATCCTCTCAGGCGGACCCGCCAGCGTCTACGAAAGCAACGCCCCAACCGTCGATCCCGCCATCCTCGATCTCGGAATCCCAGTCCTGGGCATCTGCTACGGCATGCAGTGGGCCTGCAAAACCATGGGCTTCGAGGTCAAACGCGCCGACCACCGCGAGTTCGGCCGCGCCCAGATCAACCTCGCCGCCCGCACCGACCTCTTCTCCTCGCTGCCCGAAAAGACCACCGTCTGGATGTCCCACGGCGATCAGGTCTTCCCCACCCCCGGCGCACCGGGCAACGTCACCGTCCTTGCCGCCACGCCCACTTGCCCCCTCGCCGCCGTGCGCATCGATTCGCCCGGACGACGCTTCTTCGGCGTGCAGTTCCACCCCGAGGTCACCCACACGCCCCAGGGCAGCACCATCCTGCAGAACTTTCTCTACGAAATCTGCAAGTGCAAGGGCGACTGGCGCATGGCCGACTACCTCGAGTCCGCCGTCCGAGACATCCGCGCCCGCGTGGGCGACTCACGCGTGATCTGCGGCCTTTCGGGCGGTGTCGATTCCGCCGTCGTCGCCGCCCTCCTCCACCGCGCCATCGGCGAAAAGCTCACCTGCGTCTTCGTCGATACAGGCCTGCTCCGCAAGAACGAACGCGGGCTCGTGCAAACCACCTTCCGCGACCACTTCAACATCGACCTGCGCATCGCCGACGCCGAGCAACTCTTCCTCACCGACCTGGCCGGCATCACCGACCCGCAGGAAAAACGCCGCCGGATCGGGCACCGCTTCATCGACGTCTTCCAGGCCCAGGCCGACGCCATCACCGCCGAGGGCGGCGGCAGCGTCAAGTTCCTCGCCCAGGGCACGCTCTACCCCGACGTCATCGAATCCGGGCAAGGCCACGCCGGCACCGCCGCGGGCATCAAGCTCCACCACAACGTCGGCGGCCTGCCCACCGAGATGGACTTCCAGCTCATCGAGCCCCTCCGCGACCTCTTCAAAGACGAAGTCCGCAAGCTCGGCGAAGTACTCGGCCTCCCCGACCAGCTTGTCTGGCGTCACCCCTTCCCGGGCCCGGGCCTCGCCGTCCGCGTGCTGGGCGAAGTCAGCAAGCCCAAGCTCGACATCCTCCGCGAGTGTGATCAGATCCTCCTCGACGAGATCACCGCCGCGGACCTCTACCGCGCTACCAGCCAGGTCTTCGCGGTCCTGCTCCCCGTCCGCTCCGTGGGCGTGATGGGCGACGGACGCACCTACGACCACGTCGTGGCCATCCGCGCCGTCAGCACCGAAGACTTCATGACCGCCGACTGGGCCCGAATCCCCTACGACACCCTCGCCCGCATCAGCACCCGCATCATCAACGAAGTCCGCGGCGTCAACCGCGTCGTCTACGACATCTCCAGCAAGCCCCCCGCCACCATCGAGTGGGAATAAGCCGTAGCTCGGCGACTCGAGATCAACCCAGCAAGGCAATTGCGCGATCGCGTCCACGCACGCACGCTCAATCCGCGTGCGCAGGCCCCGCGCTCGTCGGCGTCATGCTCGCCGGCACACCCAGATACGCCAGCGACTTGTCCATGATCCGCCGAACCACAGGCCCCGACACGTACGTGCCGTAGTGCGCCTTCTTGCGGATCAGCTCGCGCCCCGGGTCATCAATCACCACCACGCACACCAGCCGGGGCGACTCCGCCGGCCCGCCCGCAACAAAGCTCGCGTTGTACTGACCGCGGAAGTACCCGTCGCTCCCCTTAGGCTTCTTCTTCCCAGGAGGCGGGTTGGTCATCGGGATATCCGCCGTGCCCGACTTCCCGAACAGTTCATACCGCCAACCCGTCTCGGGCACCTCGCGCGCCGCGAGCTTCTTGTCCAGGTTCTGCGTCACGCCGCGGAGCGTCTGCCGAGTCTCCTCCGCCGTCGCGGTTGAAATCACCCGCTTGCCCAGATCAGGCGTGATCCGCCCGTCGGCACCAACCTCCCGCGCCAGCAGCGTCAGCGAAGGCAACGTCCCCGCCATCTCCCCCGGACGCGAGAACGCCGCGAACGCCCGCGCCATCTGCAATGGCGTCACCGCCACTTCGTGCCCGAAGGCCACCGACGTCTGCGTGTACTTGCTCCACCCCTTCGCCCCCGTCACCATGCCCACCGACTCGCCCGGAACACCGATGTTCGTCCGCTGACCGAACCCAAAGGCCAGCACAAACCCGCGCATCTGCTCGAAGGTCATCCGCGCCGTGCCCTGCACCATCCCGATGTTCGACGAGTTGATCAGCACCTCGCGCCACGTCATTGTCGCGCGCTTCACCACGTCCTTGATCGGCCGTCCATACGGCGTCGCCCACTGCCCCCAGTGCGTGTTGAACACTTCATCCGGCCGCGCAAGCCCAAGCTCCGTGCTCGCCGCCCACATGAAGGGCTTGAACGTCGACCCGGGCTCGTACAAATCCTCCACGACGCGGTTGTGCGCCAGCGCCGGGTGCAACGCCCGCCCCGGATCGTTCCTCACCGTGATGTACCGCGGGCCGTCGAGCCGCTTGTCCTTCGGGATCACCGTCGCCCAGTCATACTCCACCACGTCCGCCGGCTTGCGGATCGTGTCCGCAATCGCCAGGATCTCCCCCGTGACCGAGTCAATCAAAATCGCCCGCCCGCCCTGCGCGTCCGCTTCCTCCACCCCGCGCTCAAGCTCCTCACGCACGATCCGCTGCAGTTCCAGATCCAGCGACAGCCGCACATCCTCCCCCCGCTGTGGCGGCGTATACGCCCCGGGCTCAACCCACAAAGGCCGCCCCTTCGCATCACGCACAAACTTGAACGACCCGTCCTTCGCCTCCAGCCGCTCGTCGAGCAGCCTCTCCATCGCAAGCAGCCCCTGACCATCAACATTGACCTTCCCCACCATCGCCGCGGCGATCTCCGGGCTCACCATCTCTCGCACCGGGCGCGTCTCCAGCTTCAGCCCGGGGATCTTCGCCCGCTTGATCCGCTCCACCTGCCCCTCGCTGAGCACCTCCGACATCACCAGATACCGGATCAGCCGCGGCGGCTTGCTCGCCCACACCGGCTTCGCGCTCATCCCGTGAACGTCCAACCCCTCCGCCGCTCCCGCCGTCACCCCTTCGCTCACATTCCGAGCCGCGGCATCGGCGCTCTCACCCATGGGCTCAGAGCCCGCCGCCTCGCGCGCCCGCGCCTGCTCTTCAAGCTCTTCCTGCTTCTCCTCCTCCGTCAGCATCAGCTCGATCTGCGCATGCTCCGCGATCGCCTTCGCACGCCGCTCATTCTCCCCCATCGCGTTCAACACCCGAGGCCCAACCACCTCCAGCGGCTGCCCCAGCACCTCGCTGAGCAACTCCAGGTGCTTGAACGTGTCCTTCACCGGGAACTCGCTCGGATCCAGAATCGCGCGGAAGCCGAACCGCGTCGCCGCCAAGGGCCGACCACGCCGATCCAGCACGTCCCCGCGCCGACCACGCTCCACCCGCACCGACGTGCGGTCCGACATCTGCTCCACCAACCCCTCCGGCGGCTGCGTCTGCAGCGAAACCACCCGCGCAAAGATCCCCCCCATCGCCAGCGACAACACCCCGAAGATCGCCGCCGCCCACGCCAGCGACCCTCCGCCCACACTCCCCGACCTTCCCCGCGCAGCAACAGTCCCGGCCGATCCACTCAGCGACGCTGCATCCTTCACCGCGTTCATGTCTCTTTTCCCTTCCCGGCCCTCATCCCTGAGGCCGGTCCATCAACGCTGTTCGCGCCGACGCTGATCCTTGCTCGACGCCACCTCACCGCGACCACCGCCCGACGCCGGCTTCGCGCCGTCGTTCTTCGCGATCATCACCTTCGTATCGGGCATCGCGCTCTTGACCGGGTCCACGCCGATGGGCGACAAAGGCCCCATCGCCGAGGCAAGCTGTTGCACCCGCATGGGCGAAAGGTCCTGCGCGATCCGCGCCCGCACATCGAACAGCACCTTGTCGTGCTGCGCCAGGCGGTTATGGATCGCCGCCATGTCGTGAACCACCGCCAGCCGCTGCTGACGAACCGTCAGCAGCACACAGGCCGAGGCACCGATGCACAGGATGAGGAAGAGCACTTTCGCCAGCACTGGTATGACCGTCCTTGCTTTCGCCCCGCCGATCTTCCGCGCGTGATCCGTCCGTCCGAGAACCTGCCCACCCCGCTGCGCCCAGCGTAGCCGCACCGACCGCCGGGGAGCAAGACTCCCGATCAGGCTATCGACAGCCGCCGCCGCTCACCGCGCCGGGATCTTCAGTTTCGTCCCGACCTTCAGGTTGTCCTGATCGCTGATGACGCCTCGGTTGAGTTGCACGATCTCGCGGGCACGCTTGCTGGACCCGAGAAGCTTCGAGGCGATCTGCCCCAGCGTGTCACCCTTCTGCACCACATACTCCCGCGCCGCACCCGCGTTCTCGGCACCAGTATTTCCACCAGTGGTTCCAGCCGTCCCCGCGCCGCCAGTCGTGCCTGCGGGTTTGGTGCTCGACCCCGTCACGCCCGCGTCGGGCTTCTTGTTCGACAACTCAGGGCTTGCGTTCTCAGGCAGAACCGCCTGACCCAACAGCACGTCCTTGGGCGGGATCCGCAGCGTCACGCCCTGCCGCAGCGACATCTTCTCCCCCACCTTCCCCTTGTTGAACTCCGCCAGCTTCTTCGCCAGCGTCGCATCGTTATAGAACTTCCGCGCCAGCGACACGAGCGTCTCACCCTTCTCAACCGGGTGCGCCAGCAGCTTCCCCGTGCTCACCGGCAGCCCGCCGCCGACCTTCGTCGTCCCCGCACCCGCCGCCGACTCATTCCCGCCGCTCGCGCCGCCACCGCTGGGCATCGGCACCGTGCTGATCCCCGCCGCCGGGGGAGCGTTCCGAACACCCTCGGGGATAAACACAAACGGGCTCTGCTCACCCGTACGAGCCCCCGTACCGGTGCCCGTCGTCGTGGGCTGCGTGTTCGCGCCCGCCGTGTTCCCACCCGCCGTACCGCCCGGCACCATCGAGATCGTCGTCGTCGTTCGCGCGGGCACCGTCGCCGAAGTCGTCGCAGTCGTCGCGCCCGGGTTCGTGTTCGCACCGGGCTGGTTCGCCGCCGCGATCTCCTCACCCGTCACCGCCTGCACCGGCGGCAGCACCGCATTCGTCCCCGCCGCTGTCGTCCCCGCACCGTTCGTCAACGCCATCCCGCCCTGACCGCTCGCAGGCCCCGCCTGCGCCGCCGTCACCGCCGCCGGCGCGTTGCTCGGCTCCGTCGGCACGTTCAACGCGTCCGTCGGGTTCGTCGCGACCTCAACCCCCGGGCTCGCGTGACGAGCCTTCGAGAAGTGATCGCCAACCAGAACGCCCACAACCAGCAGAATGGCGAACGCGATGATCAGGGTCAGTTTGTGTTCACGTGTCACGAGCAGTCGTCCTTGACCAGATTCCGAGTTGACAACCGGATACCCCGGCGTGAACGACCGCGGCGACGCCGATTCCGTGGCGTGCCCTGCCGTTCGAGTCCGCTCGGCAACCGCCGAGTTCTCCTCACCGTGTTCCATCATCGAACTATCGGCCGACTTGAGCAAAACCGCACAGATTCCGCGCAACATTGCCCGCCTCGCCTTCTCCCCTCCATCGCCCCTTCACCCACCACCCAAACCAAGCCCGTTCAACCCCGCGTACACAGCCGCACCGCCCGCAACTTCGCCGACCGCGACCGCGGGTTCTCCTTCGCCTCCGCATCCCCCGCAACCGTCGGCTGCTCACCGACCTCAACCCCCAGCCCGCCCCGCACGATCTCCCCCATCGCCCGCTTCACCAACCGATCCTCCAGCGAGTGAAAGCTGATCAGCGCAACCCGCGCACCCTCGTTCAGCCACCGCGCCCCAAACCCCCGCGCCCCGTCCACCAACGCCTCCAGCAGCACCTCCAGGTTCCCAAGCTCGTCATTCACCGCGATCCGCAGCCCCTGGAACGTCCGCGTCGCCGGGTCAATGTGGTCCCCAGGCCCCCGTGGCACCACCGACCGCACCACCTCCGCCAAGGCGTGCGTGGTCACAATCGCCCCCTCACGCCGCGCTTCCACAATCGCCCGCGCCACCCGTCGGCTGTGCCGCTCCTCCCCCCACTCGCGAATGATCTTCTCTAGCTCCGCCTCCGACAGTTCCGCAACCAGATCCGCCGCCGAGCGTTTCGCCCGCTGATTCAGCCGCATGTCCAAAGGCCCGTCGCGCATGAAGCTCAGCCCCCGCGCCGGGTCGTCCACCTGCGTCGAGGCAAACCCCAGATCCGCCAGCAGCATGTCCGCCATCATCCCCCACTTCCGCAGGTGATGATGGGCCTCGGAAAAGTTCCCATGCACAGTCCGCACGCTCGGTGCATCGGGCAAACCCCGGATCCGCTCCGCCGCCCGCGAGAGGTTCCCCTCATCCAGATCGATCAGCACCACCGTCCCCGTCGCGCCGATCAATCGCGCCACACCCTCGGCATGCCCGCCCAGACCGGCCGTGCAATCCACAAAGACCCCGCCCGGCGTCGGGCACAGCGCCTCCAGCACCTGCTTATACAAGACCGGGATATGTGTGAAATGGCCCATCGCTGCGCGCCAAAGGCTGGTCATTCTCCGTCCCTTCCCCGCCGGCCCATCCTACGCCCTGCCGCACCCTCCAGAGTCATTTCAGAAGACTTCCCGCGAACTCGGACGGAGCCCCGTCGCGCGGGCTATCAATGGTCGCCCCAGCATCACTTTCCCAGCACCTTTCCCGGAAACCGACCATGGCCCACCCACCCTCCACAGCCGCCCCCGCCGTCGACCGCGTCCGCGTCCGCCGGGCCCTCATTTCCGTCTCCGACAAAACCGGCGTGGTCGAGTTTGCGCGCGCACTTTCGTCCATGGGCGTCAGCATCATCTCCACAGGGGGCACCAGTAAGGTTCTGAAAGACTCGGGCCTCTCCGTGACCAACATCGAAGACGTCACCGGATTTCCCGAAATGATGGACGGGCGGGTCAAAACCCTCCATCCCAAAGTCCACGGCGGCATCCTCGCCGTCCGCTCCAACCCCGAGCACGCCCGCGCCATGCGCGAGCACCATATCGAACCGATCGACCTCGTCTGCATCAACCTCTACCCCTTCCAGCAGACCGTCGCCAAGCCAAACGTCTCACGCGCCGAGGCCATCGAGAACATCGACATCGGCGGGCCCAGCATGGTCCGATCCGCAGCGAAGAACCACGACTTCGTCTGCGTCGTCACCGACGCCTCGCAGTACGAGAGCCTGCTGACCGAACTGAAATCCAACGACGCCCACACCACCCGCGCCACCCGCGCCCGACTCGCCCAAGCCGCCTTCGCGATGACGGGTGAGTACGACCGCGCCATCGCGCAGTACCTCGCCGGCCCCGGCGCGCTCGAACACGCAACGGAGCCCAAGGCCACCGGCAGCGACACCTTCTTCCCCGCGGTCCTCACGCCCACGTTCGAACTCCGCAGCGTGCTGCGTCAGGGCGAGAACCCGCACCAGGCCGGCGCGGTCTACGCGAATCAAGCCGAGTCCGCCTGCGCTTCGGTGCTGAGCGCCAAACAACTCCACGGCAAGGAGATGTCGTACAACAACGTCGCCGACGCCGCCGCCGCGCTCGACCTTGCTCTCGCGCTCACGCGTCAGAGCGGCTTCAGCAAGGTCGGCGCCTGCGTGATCAAGCACGCCAACCCCTGCGGCGCCGCGGTCGCTGCGTCCAGCTTCGACGCCATCGACCGCGCCATCGCGGGCGATCCCCTCGCGGCCTTCGGCGGCATCCTCGCCTGCTCGCACACCATCGACACCAAAGCCGCCGAGCGTCTGACGGGCAAAGAGACCTTCCTCGAGGTCATCATCGCCCCGTCCTTCAGCGACGAGGCACAGGCGATGCTCAAGGCCAAGAGCGTCAACGTGCGTCTGCTCGCCACGGGCGATCTGCGCACCATGCCCGAAGCGCCGATGATGATGAAGTCCATCGCAGGCGGCGTGCTCGTCCAGCAGCGCGACCTGAAGCCCAGCGACCCCGCCTCGTGGGTACACGCCGCCGGACCCAAGGCCAGCGAGCCGATGCTCCACGCCGCGGCGGTTCTGGAAACCATCGTCCGCGCCATCAGCAGCAACGCCATCGCCATCGGCGGGTTCGACGGTTCATCCGTCCGCCTCTTCGGTGGCGGCGTCGGTCAGGTCGATCGCGTCACCGCGTGCAAACTCGCCGTCAGCAAAGCCGGCGCGCTGTGCACCGGAGCCATCGTCCTCTCCGACGCCTTCTTCCCCTTCAACGACGGACCCAAAGTCCTCACCGACGCGGGCGTGAAAATGATCGTCCACCCCGGCGGCAGCAAACGCGACAACGACACCTTCGAGCTCTGCGAAAAGCTCGGCGTCACCTGCATGACCACCGGCACGCGGCGATTCAGGCATTGAGTCGGAAGGGCCGAGGCGTTGTGAAACAGTGCTGAGTGCTGAGTGCTGAGTGCTGAGCTTTGAGCTTTGAGCTTTGAGCTTTGTTCGCCCCACCCTCACCGCACGAAAGCCGACGTACTCATCCACAACTTCACGCAGACACAACCGCACACACCCGCCCACACCCGCGCACTCTCGTGAAACCCAACCGCCCCTCACCGGTACGATTCATCAACCCGCCACCTCGGGCCTTTGGGTTGGTTTTTCTGGAGTGTGTTGCATGCCTTCTGAAGCCGGTCTCCCCCGTTTGACCTCGGCCGCGTTGGTCGTCGGCGCCGCGTTGATGTCTGGCTGTGTGAAAACCGTCGAGCCCAACGCCTCGAACACCACGAACGACCCGAAGCCCGCCGCCTCGTCAAGCGTGAGCGCGCCGAAGACCGTCGCGCAGCCACCGGTTGAACTCCCCGCGTGGGCCAAGGCCGACCCGTTCGCGAACCTTCCACCCGCGCAGGGCGCAACCATCCGCGTCGGCGGCGACGAGAACGTCAAGGCCGAGCCCCGAGGCGAGAACTGGGCCAGCGGCACCTGCCTGATCGACACCCCACTCCCCGACGGTTACCCCGCCCCAACGCCCCCCGGGGCGATCGAACTCAAACGCTACCCGCTCGTCCGTCGAGCCGAGGTCCGCGGCGAATCCAGCCCCGACTTCGCCACCAACATCGGGTTCTTCCCGCTCTTCAACCACATCAAACGCCGCGACATCGCGATGACCTCGCCCGTCGAGGTCGACTATCGCGAACTGCGGACCGAATACCCCGCCGACGAACCGCCCCGCGGCACCGCGTGGAACATGGCCTTCCTCTACCGCAAGGTCGACCAAGGACCCGCGGGCGCTGATCCGAAAAACAAGAACGTCATGGTCCGCGACCTTGAACCCATCACCGTGCTGGCCATCGGCTTGAAAGGCCCGTACTCCATGAGCGCCATCGCCGACGGCGCAACCGAGCTGGAAAAGTGGCTCGCCTCGAACCCCGAGTGGGAAGCCATCGGGAGCGACGCCCGCGGGCTCTACTACAACGGACCGAACCGCCGCGACCGCGACAAGTGGGCCGAGGCGCAGATCCAAGTCCGCTACGTGGGCGTCAAGCCCGCGAAAACGCAGAGCAAAACGGTGCCAAAGAACTGAACATCGCCGCCGGTTTCGGTTGGTCTGTGATGTCCAACGTGCGATCGCACACCCTGCGCACGGCTCTGGAGAGCCGTGCCACCAAAATCGCTCACGCCAGCGGGTTCAGGAACAACCCCGTCGCCAGCTTCGGATAGAAGAACGTGCTCTTCTGCGGCATCAACTGCCCAGCTCGGCTCACCTCGCGCACAGCCTGCAAAGGCGTCGGCCGCAGAATCACCGCGAGCTGAGGCGTGAAGCCCTTGCCGCCGCCCGCACCCGTCTCGCTGCCGCTGGCGATCGCCTGCACCTCGGGGATCGAGTGCGGGAATGCCCACTTCACCGGGTTCCCCGCGTTGAGCTTCGCCTGGCAGATCTCTTCGACGATCTGGTACTGGCACATCGCCACGTCCAGTGAACGCCATGCGGGTACCTTCTCCGGGAACCGCGCTTTCAGCGCGTCACGCTGCGCCGGGATCGCCACGCACCCGCTCTTGCTGGCAAAGTCCCACAGCCCAACCCGCGGCTCGCCCATCGCTTCAACCTTCAGCAGCGCACTCTCCAGCGCCTCAAGCCCGCCGGCGATGGGTTCAAACCGCAGCGTCGACGCCGCCGCCTGCATGAACGCACTCCACGAATAGCCGCTGACGCCGCCGATGACGCGGTGCGTGGGTCCGATGACCGTCCCCGGGTCGCTCATGCTGATGATCACGAACATGCAGCGCCGCGCGGGGTGATTCTCGCTCAGCGGCTTGCCCGTCGATGCCGCCTCCGCCTTCAGCGCTTCAAGATAGTTCACCGCGGTGGTGTACCGATGGTGCCCGTCGGCGATGAAGACGTCCTCACCGATCAACGCTTCAGCGTACTTCTGCTGCACAAACGGATCGCGCACGCTCCAGACCTCGTGCAAGGTGCCGTCGTCGGTCTTCGCGGTCATCTCCGCGGGTCGCGTGGCGCAGATATCGCGGAGCAACTTCGCCGCCTTGCCCGTCTCGTCCGCGTGAAGCCCGAAGATCGGCGAGAGCTGCGTCTTCGTCGCCTTCATCAGCGCCATGCGGTCTTCCTTCGGCCCGCTGAAGGTCTCTTCATGCGGCAGGATCCCGCCGCCCTTCGCCGGTCCGAAGGGGCGGACGTCCACCGTCGCCACCATGCCCGTTCGCTTGGTGATCTGACCGTTGAAGGTGAAGCTCTCGCGATAGACATACATCGCGGGCGTCATCGTCCGCACGAGCACGCCCGAATCGATCCACTCTTTCAGCATCGCCGCGGCGCCCTCATACGCCGACGCCGGCCCGAGGTCCTTCGCGGGAATATGCGGCAAGTCCACCGCGACGATGTTCCGCGGATCCTTGCTCAGCAGCTTCGCCTTCCCCGAAGCGTCGAGCACGTCATACGGCGGCGCGACCAGGGCCGAGAGATCGGTCGTCGCGCCGGGGTTGAGCGGGTATGTCAGGGCGGAGAACGGGTAGACGCTTGGCATGCGCCAGTTTATGCCCGCGATCATCTCGGGCGATGCGGCCTGAAACAGATCCGCAGAACAACGCCGCACACAACCGCACACCCGCCGCACCGACATACCATCAACCCGGTGGGAGATTTCGCTTTCAACACTGCGGTTCATTGGTCGACAAAGGCCGACCTTCTGCGAACGTCGCCGGGCGGTTCGGTCTTTGCTGAGCGCACCGGCGCACTGCACGACAACGCCCGCGCCACGGTCGAGGCCCTGCACATCGACGCGTACCTGACGCTGACTCAGCAGTCGGGCGAGCGGTTCATCCCGCGGCTGGAGTATCTCGCCGAGCAGGGCAGCGGGCACGCCGCCCACACCCTGGGCCTGATCTACACCGACACGCTGGGCCCGCGTCGCGACACCGCCGCCGCGATGCGCTGGTTCCGCAAGGCCGCCCGCGCACGAAATCCGGAAGGGCTCTACCGCGTTTCGTACAACGCGCACAGCAACGCCGTAAGCGACCACTCGCCCCGCGCCGACACGCTCCTCCGCGGCGCGGTCGCCTATGGCCATCCCGCCGCTGCGTACACCCTCGGCGCTCCGATGGTCCACAGCCTTATTCGAGAAGATCGCACGCGGGGCGAGGCCCTGCTGCTCTACGCCGCGAGGATGGGCATCACCACCGCGATGGTCGTCCTTGCCGAGGCGCTGGCTCGATATGAACTCGATCACACCGACGAACAGGTTGCCGATCGATCTGTGCAGCGCCGGCGTTGGCTGCAAGCCGCCGTGCGCCGCGGGCACACCAGCGCGATGACCGCCCTCGCCGCGGACATCCTCAGCGACGATCAGAACACCGACGAGTACGCCCGCGCCCTGGAACTGCTCAACCACGCGTCACTTCGAGGTGATCCCGACGCACGCCTCGTCCGCGCCAAGGCCCGCTGGCTCGGACGCGGTATCACCCAGAACCGCGCCAAGGCCCTGCGGATCGTCATCCGACTGAGCGGCGACGCCCACCCGGAGTCCATCCGCTTCCTCTCGTACGTCGCGGGCGACTTCACCGCGCAGGCCCATCACGCCCCGGCGATCGCGGCGCTGCGTTCCCTTGCCGATCGAGGCAACGAGCACGCGAAGGGTCACCTCGGGCGCTTGCTGATCGAAGGTTCGGGCGTGAGCAAGGATGAACAGCAGGGCGTGAACCTGCTCAAACAGGCCGTGCGCGCCGGGAACTTTGAGGCCCTCGAATACCTCTGGGTCTACGCCCGCACGCGCAGCGACCGCGAGGCGATCTTCGACGAGATCCGCACGTACATCGACCGCGGCAGCACCCTGCGTGTTCCCGGGGCGATGTACCTCCGCGCGTACCTGCTCGAACGCCAGACCGAATCGGTCGAATCGCCCGAAGCCCGCACGCAGATCAACCGCGAGATCGACAACCTGCTCGAGAACGCCGCTATCCGCGGCATGCCCAACGCCGCGCTGACCCGCGCCCGCCGGGCTCTCGACGCCGCTCCGAACTCGCCCGACTTGCCCTTCGTCTTCAGCCTGCGCCGCCACGCCGCTCGGCTCGACCATCCCGAGGGCATGCACGCGCTCGCCTGGGCGCTCCGCCGCGGCAACGGCGCGCCCGCCGATCCGAAGGCCGCACGCTCATGGTTCGAGAAGGCCATGCAGGCCGGCCACGCACCCTCGGCCCACGAACTCGGCGAAATGGTCTGGCTCGGCGAAGGTGCCATCCCCGACCCCGTCAGCGCCGAGAACCTCTTCTCCAGAGCCGTGCAGCTCGGCGATATCGACGCCCAGGTCACCCACGCCATGCTCCTGGTTCATCGCGGTGGCGAGGAGGACTTCAAACGCGCCGGCGAACTGCTCGTCGAGGCCGCCCAAGCCGGCAGCATCCCCGCCATGATCGAATACGCCCTGCTGCACATGCGCAGCCGCGTCGGCTTCAACGACCTCGACGCCGCCGAGTTCTGGCTGAAGAAGGCCATGCGCGACGAACCCTGGGCCCAGACCCTGCTGGCGATGCTGAACATCGAAGTGCGCCAGCACCCCGCCGCCGTGCACGAGGGCCTCACACACTTTTTTGAAGCCGCCGACCGCGGCAGCGCCACCGCCTTGTTCACCCTGGCCCGCTACTACCTCTCCGGAACCTTCGTCGCCCAGAGCCAGGCCATCGCCGAGTCGTTTCTCGAACGCGCCGTGGAGAAGAACCACCCGCCGTCGTGCAAACTCCTCGCCGAACTGCTGCTCCGCGACGGACCCGACCGCCAGCGCGACGACCGCGCCGTAAAACTCCTGAACATCGGCCTCGACGCGGGCGATGCCGAGTGCGCCGCAAAGCTCGGGGAGCTCTACGCCTCGGGTCGCGGCGTTCCACGCGACCTCTCCCGCGCGTTCCAACTCAACCTCTTCGCCGCCGAACGAGACCACGTCGAAGCCATGCTCAGCGTCGCGCTCTGCTACACCCACGGCCGGGGCGTCCCCACCAACCCCGACGCCGCGAAAGAATGGCTCCGCAAAGCCGCCGCCGCCGGCAACCCCCAGGCCCGCAAACTCCTGGGCCTTCCCGAAGAACCCAGCCAGATGATCTCCAACCGCTGATTCAACCCCCAAACCCACCTCCACACCCAGACCCCTCTTCCTATCATCGCTCCCCCGCCCTTTTCATCGACCAACCCGGAGCATCCCGCCCATGCCGGCCTCCCCCGCACTCGCCAGCAACCCGCTCCAGACCAGCCCCGACGCACCCCGCGCCCTCGTCGTCCGCGCCGCCGGCACCAACTGCGACGCCGAGATGGTCCGCGCGTTCCAACTCGCCGGCGCCTCCGCTCAACTCATCCACCTTGACCGCCTCATCGACAACCCACAGCTCATCAGCGACGCCGACCTTCTCGGCTTCCCCGGCGGCTTCAGCTACGGCGACGACGTCGCCAGCGGACGCATCTTCGCCGCCAAACTCAAGGCCGCACTCTGGCCCGCCCTCCGCGACGCCGCCCGAAAAGGCGTCCCCATGATCGCCGCCTGCAACGGCTTCCAGATCCTCGTCCAATCAGGTCTCCTCCCCGGTCCCACCTCAACCAACGCCCACACCTGGCCTGATCTTCCCCCCGCGCAAGAACTCGCCCTCGCACACAACCACACACCACCCCCCGGCCGCGGCGGCGGCTTCACCGACCGCTGGTGCCGCGTCGAGCCCGACCCCACCAGCGTCTGCATCTGGACCAAGGGCCTCCTCGACCCGCTCGCCAAACTCCCCCCACTCTCCCGCCGCGACGTCTGCATGCTCCCCGTCGCCCACGGCGAAGGCCGCCTCGTCGCCTCCAGCCCCTCCGTCATCGAGCGCCTCCGCTCCACAGGCCAGATCGCCCTCCGCTACAGCAAAGACGAAAACCCCAACGGCTCCACCGACGACATCGCCGGCATCTGCGACCCCTCAGGTCGAATCTTCGGGCTCATGCCCCACCCCGAGCGCTACCTCGATTGGACCCGCCACCCATTCTGGACCGCCCTCGATTCCAGCGTCCGAACAGGCGACACCCCGGGCCTGATGATGTTCAAGAACGCCGTGAACCTGGTGAAGTCCCAGATCCCCGCCGGCGCACGCTGAACGCAGCGTTTTTTCAAGAACCCCGCACGCACGGGCTTTCGCGGTGTCGAAAGAAAGAAGCCGCACGCGCGATCTCTTCGCCGCGACACTTCGCTACTCAGCTACTCAGCTACTCAGCCACTCAGCCACTCAGCCACTTCCTTCCAACGAGCACCCAACCATGGTCGACCCTCGCTGGCTGAAATCCAAAGTCGCGCAGCACGAAACCGTCGACGACGACCGCCCCTGCGCCAAATGCTCCTACAACCTCCGCGGGCTCAAACGCTCCGCACGCTGCCCCGAGTGCGGCACCTACATCGACCCAAACCTCCACACCGACGACCCATCAGCCCACACCCACCGCGGCGCCAAAGCCCCCAAACGCCCCGAGTACATCCACCTCTCCATCCCCCAGCTCAAACGCGTCGCCATCGCTACCAACCTCATGTACGTCGGCGCGCTCTTCATGATGTCGGGCCTCGCCTTCAACTGGGGCATGCTCGCTCTCGCTCGCCTCGGTAACGAATCCATCGACGCGATCCACTTCGCCTGGGTCTTCACCCTCGTCTGCACGCCCGGCGCCACCCTCTGGTTCCTCGGTTGCCTTTGCCTCACCTTCCCCACCACCAAACTCCACGCGCCCGACGTCCGCCTCAACCGCATCATCCATCACGATCTCGCCCCGCCCGGCTTCGCCCAACTCGCCCAGTTCGGCTCCATCCTCCAACTCGCCTTGCCCACCAGCATGGCCCTCGCCGCCGCCAGCGCCTTCATGGGCGGTTTCACCGGCGGAAACGCCAACCACCTCATCGTCGCCTCTTCCGTCCTCGGCGTCATCGCCTGCATCGCCGCCGCCCCCGTCATGCTCACCCTCCGAAACCTCTCCATGTGGGCCAACGACGACAACGCCTTCTACAGCAGCATCACCTGCGCCGTCGGCCTCCCCCTCGGCGGCGCCTGGATCGCCTACACCCCCGCCCTTCAAAGCGAACTCTCCGCCGGTCAAGGCCTCATCGGCATGCTCTGGGCCATGCTCATCTTCGCCTTCGCCTTCTTCATCCCCTGGATCTGGATCCGCGGCCTCGCCAGCATCGCCAACGTCTGCCGCTGGGCCCCACGCAATCAACAATCCTTCCTCGACCGCCAAGAACGCTTCATCCAACGCGCCAAAGAACAAGCCCGCAAAACCGACGAAATCCGCCAAGCCCACGGCGGCTACGAACCCTGAAATCCCCCATCTTCCACTCCTGATGTGCCATGTGCCATGTGGCCCTGTGCCATGTGCAATCGACTTCCCCCCTACCCTGAAGAGTTGTTCCCCAACTCCCCCTCCATCAAAAAGCCCAAAGTCCTCCTCGCCATGTCCGGCGGGGTTGATTCCTCCGTCGCCGCCGCACTCCTCCTCCGCGACGGCTACGACGTCGTCGGCTGCTTCATGCGCCTCGGCTCGCCGGGCGAAACCCTCGACCAACCGCAACTCGACGAAACCCCGCAAACCTGCAAACCCCTCCGCATCGGCAAGCAAGGCTGCTGCTCCATCAACGACGCCGCCGACGCCCGCCTCGTCGCCGCCAAGCTCAACATCCCCTTCTACGTCTGCAACTTCAAGAAAGACTTCTCCCGCATCATCGACTACTTCACCAGCGAATACGCGGACGGGCGAACTCCCAACCCCTGCGTCCGCTGCAACGACTGGCTCAAGTTCGGCAAGCTCCACGACTACGCCCAACAACTCGGCTGCGATTTCGTCGCCAGCGGGCACTACGCCCGCATCGACCGCACCGACCCCAACCACCCAAAGCTCCTCCGCGGGCTCGATCTCGACAAGGACCAGTCCTACGTCCTCTTCGGCGTCCCCCGCGACCGCCTCAACCACATGCTCCTGCCCATCGGCAACCTCCGCAAGCCGCACGTCCGCGAGATCGCACGCGAACTCAACCTCCCCGTCTTCGATAAGCCCGACAGCCAGGAAATCTGCTTCGTCCCCGATAACGACTACGCCGGGTTCATCGAACGCCGCGACGAATCCCTCGCCAACCAGCAGGGCGACCTCATCGACACGTCGGGCAACCGCGTCGGCACGCACAAGGGTCACCACCGCTTCACCATCGGCCAACGCCGCGGCATCGGTGTCGCCCTGGGCTACCCCGTCTACGTCGTGAACAAAGACCCGCGCACCAACACCGTCACCCTGGGCCCACGCGAACTCCTCGACTCCGCCGCCTGCACCGTCGGCGAGGCCAACTGGCTCATCGACAACCCCGCCCAAACCCTCCGCGACTGGACCCCCTGCTACGTCCAGCACCGCAGCAACTCCGACCCCGTCCCCGCGAGCGTCCGCGTCATCGCCGACCGACCAGACGACCAAACCGCAACCCACTCAGGCCGCCGGGGAAGGTTCGAAGTCCGCTTCGAAAAGCCCCAAGACGCCGTCACCCCGGGCCAGGCCCTCGTCGTCTACAACAAACTCAAGGGCACGCACGCCGAAGCCGACCCCGCCAGCACAAACGACGAAACCCCCTGTCACCTCCTCGGCGGCGGCTGGATCGAATCCGCACACTGACAAAGTCGCGAAGTGCCGAAGTGCCGAAGTGCCAAAGTGCCGAAGTGGCACAAGTGGCAAATTGAAAAGAAAAAGGGCGGCCGAGCATTCCGCTCAGCCGCCTTTGTTCTTATTTGCCATTTGCCAATTTGCTATTTGCTACTTGTGCCCTCCCCCACCCTCTTTGGCCGGCACAACCACCGAAAGCACCGTCGCCACACCCAGCGTCGCCAGCACCACCACCAGCGACACCGTCGTGTCGATCTTGATCGGGCCCATCGCCTCCTTCACCACACCCCAAGCCTGCAGATAGGGAGGCACGCTCAGCAGCAGCAGCTTCACGCCCACGAACGCCAGGATCAAAATCAACGCCGGCTTCAGGAACCGGAACTTCGCAATCAGCGCCGCCAGGCAGAAGTACAACGCCCGCAGACCCAGGATCGCAAAGATATTGCTCGTGAAGACGATGAACGGGTCGGGGGTGATCGCGAAGATCGCCGGGATCGAGTCCACCGCGAAGACCAGGTCCGTGATCTCCACCATGATCAGCGCCAGGAACAGAGGCGTGATCGCCCGCTTGCCCAGCGAGCCCGCGGGAGGCGGGTCCTGCTTTTCCTTGCCCGTCACCGGATCGATCGAGTACGTCGGCTTCAGCGTCCGCCGTGTGATGAACTTCTGGCCGTCAAAGAAGTCCACCGTCGGCATGATCTTCTTCGTGAGCTTCACCGCGATGTTCTGGCTCGGGTCGTCGTTCCCCTTGATCAGCGCCATCTTCAAGGCCGTCAGCACCAGGAAGCCGCCGAAGACAATCAGCACCCACTGGTACTTCATGATCAGCCCCGAGCCGATCCCGATCATCGCCCCGCGCATGATCAACGCGCCCATGATCCCCCAGAAGAGCACGCGGTGCTGATACTTCGCGGGGATCGCAAAGAACGAGAAGATCAGCGCGATCACGAAGATGTTGTCCATCGACAACGATTTTTCGATCAGGTACCCCGTCAGGTACGACTCCGCCGCCATCGCACCGGTCACCTCACCCCGCGTGATCGTGCTCGCCCCCGCCTTGATCTGCTCTGCGGTTGCGTAGTAAGGCGTATCAATCCCCAGCCCCAGCCAGTGGTTCTCGTACGCGAAGTACACCAGCACCGTGAATAGCAGCCCGCAGGTCACCCACACGATCGACCAGCCCACCGCCTCCTTCATCGAGACCTCGTGGGCCTCGCGATGAAAGACGCCCAGGTCGAGCGCCAGAAAAACCACCACGATCGCCAGGAAGATCGCGTACGCCCAGACCTTATGGTCCACGCCAACCGCGACGTGCTGCGTCGCCGAGCCCACGCTCCCCGCCGCCGCCTGCGCCGTATCCGCCACCGCGCCCAGCGTGAGTGTCAGCGTCTCCAGCCCCGTGGTCATCAACTCAATCATCGCGCTCCCTTTACGTTCCCGGGATCAACCGAAAAACCCGTTCTTCACCGCTCAACCAACGCGCCCGAAGAGTTCGGGCGCGATTGAAAAACGCTTCTCACTCCCCCAAACCCATGCCGCTTGTCGTCGCCCGTCGTTCAGGCGTCCGTGCGGTCCAGCACGCGGTAGAGCTCACGCTCGCCGCGCCCACGCAGCGGGTAGTCCTTCCGCAGCGGGTGCCCGGGGTACTCCTCCCAGGTCAGAATCCGCCGAAGGTCCGGGTGGTTGCGGAAGCGGATCCCGAACATGTCGAAGACCTCGCGCTCCATCCACTCCGCCCCAGCCCACAGATCGCAGCACGATTCGAGGTACAGCGCCGGGTCCTCCGCGATCCCCTCAGTCGGAATCGACGGGTCCAGGTACACCTTCACAAAGAACCGGTCGTCACGCTCCAAGGCCACGAGGTTGTACACCACCGCGAACCGCCCGGGCATCTTCGCCGGGTACCCCAGATAATCGATCCCCCCGATATCACTCAGAAAGTTGAACCCCGCACGCGCATCGTTCTTCAGGAACGCCAAGACCTCGTGCAGATCGCCCGGCTCCACCACCACCGTCGACGTCCCGCGATACTCCGTACCCCGGAAACGCTTCCCCGGCATCGCGCTCTTCAAGACCGCAAACATCGGGTGGTCGAGTTTCACTGACGCGGTTGTGCCCATCGCTCACCGTTCCTTCATCAAATGGCGAACCCCATCATAGGGACCCGGACAGCCTGCGACCACTCTCTATCCCTCAAACAGGGGGTTCCGACACCCGCCACCCCGCCTCGATCAGCATTTTCACCTGCTCCCTCGGCTCATCATCCAGCAAAACCACCGGCACCCGCTTCTCCAAACCCCCAAAGCTCTCCACAAACGCCCGCACCACCAACCCCCCATCCCCCCCCCCGCCTCCAGTCACCTGTCTCAGCCCCACCGCCCGCATCGGCTCACCCGTATCCGTCTGCATCGGGTCCGCCACACCGCCCGACGGGTCGACCAACCCCGTCAGCACCACCGCAGCGATCTGGTTCGTGCTCGACCATTGCCGCGCGAACGACTCCATTGTCCTCTGCAAATGGTCCTCGGCCTTTCCCACCATCTGCCGCGTGAAGAGCCCCGCCGGGTCGGCCAGCAGTTTCAAGCGCTCCGTCGCGTGCTTCGCAAAGACCCGCTCGCACCGCACGCTATCGCACAAAACATGCCTCGCGTGCGTCCGCAGCCACACCGATCGTTCCGCGCCAATCTTCTGAAACACCAGCGCCGCCGCCTCAAAGGCCGCCTGACCCGCCGGTCCCCAGGTACGTATCGAAGGTGTAAACAGCCCCTCTTCCGCCTCCACCGATCCCGACCAGCACGCCACCGGCTCCCCTACCGAGGGGTCTTTCAGAACCTCGCGCACACCCGCGCCACCCGGCCCGCCAACAAACGAGACCGGGTTCCAACGCGCAACCGCCTGCCCGCCGGGAAACGCCCGGATCACGCCCGGATCATCCGGCGCAACGGGCATCGTAATAATGGGTGGCAGTTCACTGTTCATCAAAGTCTCGTGCACGTCTGCGGGCTGGAGCGTAGCCACCCCCCATCGTGGTTGACATCAATCCCACCTTCAACCGGTTGTGGTCGCAGCGCCGAAGCCCTGAGCACGCCGAATCACGCCGCACGATCACCTGTTGAACTTCGACGTGAAGGGCCGATATTTCCTTTCCGGGCAGGATGCCCAACCGGGTTTTCACGGATCGAACAACCCAAACAGGCGGAGCCTCGTGAAGAACACATGCTCTGGGCGGTGCGCGTGCGCACAAACCTGCCCAGGGCCTGCACGGAGGCTCGCGCATGATGATGTTCGTTTCACATCTTTTCTCGCGTGAAAGCACCACCAGCGCCCAAGGCGAGATCATCCGGCCCGCGGTCGATTCGCACCCGGTCGCGGACCTTGACGACTCGCGCCGCGTGCTGATCGATCAGATTGTCCAGATCAATCCCTCCGCGGGCCCGGCCTTTCTGCGCCAGTTCGCCGAGCCGCAGCTCCGCAAGTACCTCGAACACCTCGAAGCGGGCTCCGGTCCGCGCGGGCGCAACGCGCGGTGGGTCCGCTGCAACGACGTGCCGGCGGTCTGCGGCATGGTCAACGAGGACTGAAACTCCGCAACCAGAAACGACATTCGGGGCTTGGTGGGCAGGTTTTTTGGGGGTGTTCGCGGACGGGTCCGATTTTCGGGCCCGTTTTTTCTTTCCGGACTTATCTCAGGGGTTATTGCGTCCGATGCAGAGATTGGCGTCGCTGCAGTCGCGCGGGCTTACCAGGGTTTGACCCGAGAAGCCCGCACACAACCGACCGCACGCGACCTCAAGCGGGGATGGCAACCGGTCCGATAAACCGGTGACACTCCGATTGAGACACCGATTCGGGCTGGTTCGTCCTTCCGACTCTTCACCGTCTTCTTCACCTCCGAACCCCCGAAGCGAAGAACCGCCAACGCCTCTCTCACTCGGAGACCCGACCCCATGGCCCTGAACACCAAGCCCGTCAACTCGCCCGCACGTCCGATGCACTCGCGCCTCGCGCTGCTCGCGGGGAGCTGCTCGGTGCTCGTCTTCACCGGCTGCGCCCCCACCGGCGCACAGAAGGCCAGCGTTCAGCCCCGGGGCGAGGTCGCCGCACTGATCGAATCAAACGCCGCGGGCACCGAAGCCGCTGGCGAAACCAAGACCAAGTTTCAATCCTCCAGCAACTCGCGCACACGCGTGAACGCAAGCACCGCCGCACCGGGCAACCCGATGCCGATCTGGGTCGCCGCTGAGGCGGAGAAGATCATCGCGCAGAACAGCGTCCCCTTTGCCAATGCGCAGGGCAACGCCGTCAGCCCGACGATGAACAAGCCCGAGATGACCACCCGCGCGGTTGCGACCGAAGAATCAACAACCCTCACCGACGGGATGGAGGGCCTCGCCCGCGTCTCGTTCGCTGAGGAAGGCGCCGACTTCGACCCGGTGGTCAGCCGCGACGGCAAGTTCATGGTCTTCGCCTCCACGCAGCACCGCCCGACCTCCGACATTTACATCAAGCGCATCGACGGGCGCACGGTCACGCAGCTCACCGCCGACCCGGGCAACGACATCATGCCGGCGATCTCACCGAAGGGCGACCGCGTCGCCTTCGCCAGCGACCGCAGCGGCTCGTGGAAGATCTACGTCATGAGCGCCCAGGGTGGGCAGGCCGTGCAGCTCACCAGCGACTCGGCGATGGACCTGCACCCGACGTGGAGCCCCGACGGCACGCGGCTGGCCTTCTGCCGACTCGGGCAGATGAGCGGTCGCTGGGAGCTGTGGGTGCTGAACGCCGCTCAACCCGCGAACGTCGAGTTCCTGGGCTACGGCATGTTCCCCGAGTGGTGCCCCGTCGCGGGGACGGGCGAGAACGCCAGCGACAAGATCATCTTCCAGCGCGGCCGCGAGCGCGGCGACCGCGCCTTCGGCCTGTGGTCGCTGGACTACAAGCCCGGCAGCGCGTCGAACCTGACCGAAATCGTTTCCTCGCGCGGGTACGCCGCGATCAACCCGAGCTGGAGCCCCGACGGCAAGTGGGTTGCCTACAGCCGCGTGGAAGCGGGCAAGGGCATCGTCAACGGCAACCAGCGCGCCGATCTGTGGATCGCCAGCATCACCGGGGGCGGGCGCGTGAACCTCTCGGGCGGTCGCTACAGCAACGTCATGCCCACCTGGAGCAGCGACGGGCGCGTCTACTTCGTCTCCGATCGCGGAGGCGTGGACAACATCTGGTCCGTCGGCATGGAAAAGGCGCTCGCCGCGGCGAGCGCCGGAATGGATAACTCGGCCACGGCGTCGGCGTCGAAGAGCGCGTCTTCCGCTGCCGCGAACGAGGGCGCCGTGGCCCCGAACTCTGAAGGCAACAACAACTCGGGCAATGGTGTGGCGACGGTGCCCACCACGCCCTGAGAAGCCTCTCTCAGCGGGCGCGGACCGAGAGGTTCGCGGCCGTCTTGCCTTGTTCGGTTGATGAAGTGTTCAGCACAGGTCACAGATTCTCACCGCGGGACGGAGCGCCCGCGCGGATCGGCAGGAAGCCATGAAAACAGCAGGATCCATGCTCAAACTCCTCTGTCGGCGTGCGCGCACGCTGACGGCTTTGTCGCTGACGCCACTGCTTGCGTGCTTGCCCCTGACGGGTTGTCAGAGCAAGCCCGAACTGGTGGCGCCGGAGGTGGTCGTGGCGCCCTACGGCGCGACGAACATGCAGACGCCCGTCTTCGCCGTGGCCCCGCTGCGGAACGAATCGGGCGTCAGCGCCGCCGACACGCTGCGTGTGGGCGACGCCCTGTGCGCTCGCCTTGCCGAAGTCCGTGGGATCGCAGCCCTTCCGCTCAACCGCACCATCAGCGCCATGCGGGCGCTGCGGATGAGCGAAGTGCGCACGCCCGAGGACGCACGCAGGCTCGCAACCGCCGTCGGCGCCGATGCGCTGATCGTCGGTTCGGTCACGGCGTACGACCCCTACGACCCGCCCAAGATGGGCCTGACGCTGGGGATGTACGCACGACCGGGCTCGGTGCTCACCACGCAGACCTCCGCGCCGCTCGATCTGAAAGCGATGCAGACGCTGCCCGACGAGACGAACTGGTCGGCGGCGACGTTTGCGGACAAGCCGCTGAGCGTCGTCAGCGAGCACCTCGACGCGGCGAACCACGAGGTGCTGATGAACGTGCAGCGGTATGCCGAGGGTCGGCACCGCAGCGGCACGGCGCTGGGGTGGGAGCGGTACATCAAGAGCATGGACCTGTACACGGATTTCGCGGCCTCCTGGGCCGTGCAACGACTCATGCAGCAGGAACGCCTGCGGGTTGCACGCCAGAGGGTCGAGAAGCCGGCGAACCGCTGAGGTCGGGCACGAGCGCCCGGGGCCTTGGCGTGTGCGCCGGGGCCGCGGGCCGAGGGCGTTCCTCGGTGCGCGGGAGACCAGGTTGATCGGCGTCTGGCGCGGGAACTCACCCGCGCGAAACGTCGGCACGTCGGAGCAGACTATGGACACCCTCCCGGTGATCGGCGGATTCATCAGCTACCTGACCAACGAGCGGCACTTCAGCGCGTACACCGCGCGGTGCTACGGCGCGGACCTGCGCCAGTTCATCGAGTTCATGACACAGCGCCTCGGCGCGAGCGTCAACGAGCGCGGCGAGCAGGACCTCTACGAGGCCCGACTCGCGGCCGCTCAGGCACGCAGCTCGGGGAATCTCGGCGCTGTCACGCCCGGCGTGACCGGCACGGGCAAGACTCTCAGCGGCGCGATCCTCGACGCGAACGCCGAGACCATCCGCGCGTACCTGGCTCACCTGGGTGAGAACCAGTACTCCGCCGCGACGATGGCCCGCAAGATCGCCACGCTGCGGAGCTTCTACAAGTGGGCCGAGCGTCGCGGGGTTGCCCCGAGCAACCCGATGACCGCCATCCGCACGCCCAAGCAGGGCAAGCGCCTGCCGCGGGCGATCACCATCGAACAGATCGAGAAGCTCCTCTCAACCCCCAACGAGCGCGAGGTGCTGGGCATGCGCGACCGCGCGATGCTCGAGACGCTCTACTCCACGGGTATCCGCGTCAGCGAACTGGTCGACCTGAACGTCGACGACATCGACCCCACGGGCGAGGCCCTCCGCGTCCGCGGCAAGGGCAAACGCGAACGCATCGTGCCGCTGGGCAGCCACGCCACCGCGGCGCTGCGCAAGTTCGTCGGCATGGTCAAGGACGACGGGCGCTTCGCACCGCTCTGGAGCGACGGCGGCGCGGGCAAGCCCCTCTTCATGAACAAGCACGGCGGACGTCTCAGCAGCCGAAGCGTCCGCCGGAAGCTCGACAAGTATCTCAAGAACGCGGGGCTGGATCCGAAGATCTCGCCGCACACCCTGCGGCACAGCTTCGCCACGCACCTGCTGGAGAACGGCGCCGACCTGCGCAGCGTGCAGGAACTCCTCGGTCACCAGAGCCTCAGCACCACGCAGGTCTATACGCACCTGACGGCTCAGCGCCTCAAGCAGGCGTATGACCAAGCCCACCCGCGTGCCGAGGCGAGCTGATTCAGTAGGCACTGGGCATCGGGCACTGGTGCAGGACAAAATCCAGGACTCTTCAGAGCCGTGGGCTTCAGCCCACGGTTTTTTTTCGTTCGCGCCCATCCGCAAAGGCACCCAGAACATGCGTGCGAACGGACACAATCGGATCAAGTCCGTACAAAAACAAGAACCGTGGGCTGAAGCCCACGGCTCTGAGTTCTTGCCTTCTGTTCATTACCAAGACAAACGCTTACGCGCCCATCTCGTCCGCGATCGCTTCCAGCGATTGGGGGGCTTCACTCTCGCTGCCGGGGATCGGTGCGTTGGGCAGGGGCTTGCCGTCGCTGCCGGTGATGGGCGTGCCGTCGAGGAGCTTGACGATCGGCACCGGATGCTGCGCCTGATGCTTCTCCAACGCCTTCAGCAGCGCGTCCTTCTGCGCATCGGGCAGGCCCTTGAAGTCCCCACGCCCCCGGCACTTGGGGAACTTGCTGCACCCAAGCCACGGACCATACTTGCCCGGGCGCAGGTACATCGCGGTGCCGCACTTCGGACAAGGCAGGGCCGGGTCGGGCAGGAAGGGTTCCTGGCTCGGCGCGGTGACGTGCCCCTTCTTGTCGATGCGCAGGATCCCCTCGCACGGGTTGGTCTTATCGCCGTAACCCGAGCAGCCCAGGAAGGGACCGAAGCGACCCGTCCGCTTGATCATCGCGCGCCCGCAGATGTGGCACGCCACGTTCGTCGTCTCCGTCGGGCGCGGGTTCCCCTCGCGGTCGATGGGGCTTGCGTAGTTGCACGTGGGGTATGTTGAGCACGAGAGGAACTTGCCGTTCTTCCCCAGGCGATAGACCGTGGGGCTGCCGCACTTCGGGCAGGTGTGCGGCGCGGGCGTCGTCTCGGCTTTCGCGTGCGTGAGGGTGTCCTCAACCGTGCCCAGGCGTTCCTTGAACGGGTCGTAGAAGTTGCGGAGCATCTGGATCCAGTCGAGGTGGTCCTCCTCGATCTTGTCCAGTTGCGTTTCCATGTCGCGGGTATAGCCCACGTCCATCAGATCCGGGAACGCCTCGATCAGCTTGTCCGTCACGACCTCGCCCAGGTCCGTCGCGTGGAACCGCCGCTCCAGCAGTTCCACGTACTTGCGGTCCTGAATCACGCTGATGATGCTGGCGTACGTCGAAGGACGCCCGATCCCCTCGCTCTCCAGCGTCTTGATCAAGCTCGCTTCGTTATACCTCGGCGGCGGGGGCGTGAACTTCTGCTGCACGTCCACCGCGACCGGCGCCAGCGCCTGACGGTCCTTCACCGCCGGCAGCATCTGCTCATCCGCACTCGCCGGCACGCCCGCAACCTTCAAGAACCCATCAAACACCAGCACGCGCCCCGTCGCGCGGAACGACAAAGGCGTCTTTGCTTCCGTCCCGCCCGTAATCGTGATCGCGGTGGAATCCCACTGCGCGTTGGTCATCTGGCAGGCGACAAACCGCTCCCAGATGAGCGAATAGACCTTGAACAGGTCGGGCTTCAGCACGTTCCGCAACTTCGCGGGCGGGTACGCCATGCTCGTCGGGCGGATCGCCTCGTGGGCTTCCTGCGCGTCCTTGTTCGACGACGTATAAAAATTCGGCTTCTCGGGCAGGTACTTCTCCCCGAACTTCTGCCCGATGAACTCCCGCACCATCGACAACGCTTCGCCCGAGATGTTCGTCGAGTCCGTACGCATGTACGTGATCAACGCCACGGGCCCTTCGCCCGGAATCTCCACACCCTGGTACAACTGCTGCGCCGCCGCCATCGTGTGCTTGGCGCTCATCCCCAGCCGGTTGCTCCCCGCCTGCTGCAACGTACTGGTAATGAACGGCGGCGGTGGCCTCGTGCTCGTCCGCTTCGTCTCGATCGCGCTGATCGCGTACGGCGTCTTCGCATCGATCACCCCCGTGATCGTCCGCACACGCTTCGCCGGGCCCTTCCCCTTCGCGTCCTCGCTCACCGACACGCTGATCTGCTTCAGCCCCGCAAGCTCCGCCAAACGCTTCGCTCGCTCCGCACGCGCCCCGCCGGCCTTCTCGTCCTCGCGGTCCGCCTCGGTGCTGGTGATCTCAAACTTCTCGCCCCCCACTTCAACCAACTGCGCCCGCAGCGCCCCCTGCTCACCCAGCCACGAATTCAGCACCTTCTGCGTCGGCGGCTCGCCCTTCGGGCCCTTCACCGCCAGTTGCTTCAACCACTCCGCCGTGATGGACGGGGCCTTGCTCAACTCCGGGGTAAAGATCCCGCTGATCTCGTAGTACTCGTCCGGGATAAACGCCCTGATCTCCCGCTCACGCTCCACGATCAGCCGAACCGCCACGCTCTGCACCCGGCCGGCACTCAAGCCCCGCGCCACCTTCTTCCACAGCAAGGGCGAAACCTGATACCCCACGATGCGGTCGAGAATCCGCCGTGCTTGCTGCGCGTTCACGCGGTCCATGTTGATCGGGTGCGGGTTCTTGAACGCACGCTCGATCTCCGCTTTCGTAATCGCTGCGAACATCACCCGCTTGGCGTTCTGCGGCTTCACCCCAATCTCTTCCGCCAGGTGCCAGGCGATCGCTTCCCCCTCGCGGTCCGGGTCGGTGGCGAACCAGATGTCCCGCGCCACCTTCGCGGTCCGCTTCAGCTCGCTGATCACCTTCCCCTTCTCGTCCATCACCACATACGTGGGGGCAAAGTCGTGCTCAAGGTCAACCCCCGGCACCGGGCTCTTCACGCCCTTGGGGTTCTTGCTGGGCAAGTCCCGCACGTGCCCCACGCTCGCCAGCACCTTGTAGTCCGACCCCAGATACTTGTTAATAGTCTTGGCCTTCGCGGGCGACTCGACGATCACGAGCTGCTTGCCCTTGTCCGAGGCGGCCACCGCCTCCACCGCCGCCTCATCAACCGCGAACGGCGCATCTTCTCCCCCGCCCGCCCCCGCAC
>JACVCS010000092.1 GCA_016741915.1 Phycisphaerales bacterium
ACATGGCACATGGCACAGGGCCACATGGCACATAAAGACGGGAAGCGAAGTGTACCGGGGGGCTGGGGTGTGTGTTGGGTGTGATGGCTGGCGGCGTGCGACCTACCCTCGTCTTTGGCCCCGCCTGTGCTCGGGGTGATCGCGTGATTCGTGTTTTCATTGGAAAGGTCATCCATGAGCTTTTCGCTTCGGTCGGTGTCGGGGGTGCTCGGGTTGGTGCGGGTTGGTGCGGCGGCGCTGGTGATGTTCGCGGGCTCGGCGGCGGTGCTGGCGGATGAGCCGACGAATGCGGGGGCGGGTGGGGCGGCTACTCCGGCGGCGGCTGCTGCACCGGCCGGTGCGGCGACGACGACCGCGGCGGCGGCGGCTTCGCCCAAGTACGCGGTGTGCGATGTGTACAAGATCGCCGACAAGATGCTCCAGACGCCGCGCTACACCAAGGCGATGGAAGAGAAGACGGCGGAGCTGCGGGCGAAGATGGCCCCCAAGGCCGAGGAGTTCGAGAAGCTCCAGCAGCAGTTGCAGGGGACGCCTCAGGACAAGCAGGACTCGCCCGAGTTCAAGGCGGGCGTAGAGCAGTACCGCAAGCTGAACGAAGAGCTGCGTGCGATGGATCAGGAGGCCCGCACGGCGATGGTGGCCTTCATCGCGGAGAAGAACTTCGAGGTGTACAAGCAGATCCTCGCCAGCGTGGACGACATCGCCACCAAGCGCGGGTACACGATGGTCTTGAACTCGCGCAGCATTGAGGACATGGAAAAGCCCACCAGCGCCGACGCGTTCTTCCGCGGCGTGCTGGCTCGGCCCGTCGTCAAGGCGAGCGCGGCGGACGACCTGACCCTCGACGTGATGAAAGACCTGAAGCTCGATTGAGCGGGTTTGAGTATGTGACAACGTGAAACGATGAGCACGGCCCTTTACGGGGCCGTGTTCTTTTGTGGCTGTGGGCGCTGCTGGATCATCGTGGTGAGCTGCTTGGTCAGTTCGGCTTTGACCTGCGGCATGGTTGGGCAGCGATCGCGGAGCAGACCGCGGAGGCTCGTGACGGGTCGGCCGGCGAGGCCGCAGGGCACGATGAGGCTGAAGTGGTGCATGTCGGGGTCGACGTTGATGGCGAGCCCGTGCATGCTGATCCAGTGACGCACGCGGACGCCGATGGCGGCGAGCTTTGCCCACTGGCGGCGGTGGTCGGGGTCGGGGGGAGCGTCGAGCGGTGCGCCGGGGGTTGGTGCGATGCGGAGCTGATCGACCCAGACGCCGGTGGCTGGGGACTCGCCTTCGATAAGCGAGCGGTCGCGGAAGGCGGCGACGTCGAAGGAAGCCACGGCGGCGATGATGGCGTGTTCGAGCGCGCGGATGTAGTCGTGCAGGCGGAAGGAGAGGAGGTTGAGATCGAGGATGGGGTAGACGACGAGCTGCCCGGGCCCGTGGTAGGTGATGTCGCCGCCGCGGTCGGTCTCGGCGACGGTGACGCCCAGGCGCTGGAGTGTTTCCTGATCAGCGCGGAGGTTGGTAATGGCGGTGGCCCGGCGTGAGACGGTGATGACCGGGTCGTGCTCAACGAGCAGCAAAGTACCGGCGGTGGGGGTGGGGGTGGTGCTGGTGGTCGATTGCTCGCGGGCGGTCAGGAGCTCTTCGAGCGTGCGGGTCTGCAACGCGTACGCCTCGGCGTAGCTCATGCGTCCGAGGTCGCGGACGGTGAGTGTGAAAGGTGGGGGGGAGTTGGTGCTGGGTGCGTTCATCGCAAACGGGCCTGCTTGTTTTCACTTTGGCGGCGTGTGGTCGTCCAGCGCCCGGCTCTGGAGAGCCGGGCCACCAAAGACGCTGCGCCAGGCGTTCAGGCGGGCGTGGTCGGTCAGGTCGTACGTCAGCGGCGTGACGGTGATCTTGCGGTCGAAGATCGTTTGCACGTCGCTGCCGGGCTGCACGGCGTGGAACTCCATGGGCGTGCCGGCGGACCAGTAGTAGGTTTCGCCGAGCGGGTTGGTGCGTTTGTCGAAGGAGTCGACGACGCCGTGGGTGTTCATGGGGCAGACGACGATCTCGGGGAGGGGCGTTTCGTGCTCAGTGATGGGGATGTTGATGTTGATGCAGGCGTGGGCTTTGAGAAGGCCGCTGGAAAGGACGCGATCGATGACGGCGCGGGCGTGCTGAGCGGCGATGTCGTAGCGCGGGCGGCTCTTGCCGTGGTGGAGGCTCACGGCGATGGCAGGGACACCGAGGAAGGCGGCTTCGAGTGCGGCGGCGACGGTGCCGGAGTACAGCACGTTGATGCCGACGTTCGCGCCCATGTTCATGCCGCTGACGACGAGCTCGGGACGGCTGCCTTCGCCGAAGCGTTCGGGCCAGAGGGCGCTGACGGCGAGCTTGACGCAGTCGGCGGGTCGTCCGTCGACGGCGGTGCCGGTCATGCGTGGGTTGACGTCAACGCTGTGGGCGACGAGGGGCTGACGGAAGGTGATGCCGTGACCGGTGGCGGATTGCACGGTGAGCGGCGCGACGACCATGATTTCGCGCGGCGAGGCGGAGCCTGGCAGGGCGAGGCCTTGCAGGGCGTCGTGCAGGGCGATGATGCCCGGGGCGTGGATGCCGTCGTCGTTGGTCAGCAGAACGCGCATGACGGAGTTTAGCGCGGGGCGAAGAGGAGAGGCCGTGCGGGCGTGGCTCGTGTGGGCTACGCTGGCGTGCCCATGTACCAGATTCTGCTGACACGCAAGTACCTGCTGAGCAAGATCATGCCGTTTCTTGCGGCGCTCTGCCTGAGTTTGTGCACGGGGCTTGTGCTCGTGGTGTGGTCGGTGATGGGCGGGTTCCTCACGACGCTGCTGGATACAGGGCGGACCTTCGCGGGCGATGTGACGATCACCTGGCCCAGCGGGATTCCACACTATCAGCGGCTGCTGGAGATCGTGCGGAAAGACCCGAGGGTGCACGCGGCGACGCCGGTGATCGAAACTTTCGCGCTGATGCGTCTGCCCGACGATCGTGTCGAGGGCGTGCAGGTGCGCGGGATCGAGGGGCCGAGTTACGCCGCGACGGTGGGGTATGACAAGGCGCTGTGGTGGCGACCGATCAGCGAGCCGATCAAGACGGACGAGAAGGGGCTCGACCCACGCCTGAGCGGCGACCAAGACTGGAAGCAGACCTATGACGACGGCATGAGCCTGACGCGTCGAGCGGGCAGGAACGGCCCGCAGATTCCTGCGGCCGTGGTCGGGATCGACGCCTCGGGGTTCAACAAACTCCAGGACGAGGGGTACTACGTCGCGCAGGGGCTGGTGCGACCGACATCCGACGGCAAGACGCAGTCGCTGCCTCGGTACCTGTTCGACAACTCCATCACGCTGAACCTGATCCCGCTGGATTCTCAGGGACGACTGCAGACGCTGGTGAGCAAGACGCTGCCCGTGGCGAATGAGTTTCGCACCGGCATCTCCGAGATGGACCGGCGAACGGTCTTCGTGCAGTTCGACGAGATGCAGCGGCTGATGAAGATGGACGCGGTGCCCAAGGTGGTGCCGAAGTCGGGCGGGGCGTTCAATCCGTACGAGGGCGTTAATAGGACCGGTGATACGAAGCTGCCCGAAATCCAGACCGGTGAACTCGCCCCCGCGCGGTCGAGTTCGGTCCTGGTCAAGGCGAAGCAGGGCGTCGGCGCCGACGAACTGCGCGAGGCGATGACCGCGGCATACGCGCAGTTCGCGCGTGAGTTCCGCGATGTGCCCGGCGTTGATCGGCTCACGGGCTCAAACCTCATCCGCACCTGGGCGCAGGCGAACGCGACGCTCGTGAATCAGGTCAAGCGCGAAACAGCCTTGGTCCTCTTCCTCTTCTGGTTCATCACGCTGGTCTGCTCGGTGCTGATCCTCGCGATCTTCTGGGCGATGATCAGCGAGAAGACCAAGGACATCGGCGTGCTGCGGAGCGTCGGTGCAACACGCTCGGGGATCGCGGGTTTGTGGATCGGCTACGGCTTGATCCTGGGCGTGGTGGGCAGCCTCGCGGGGCTGGCGCTGGGGTACTTTGTCGTGACGAACATCAACGCGATCCACGAGGCGCTCGGGCGCTACTTCGGGTTGTACATCTGGGAGCCGCGGGTGTATCTGTTCAGTGGGATTCCGGACAAGGTCAACCCGTGGCACGCGCTGATTGTTACCAGCGCGGGGATCGCCTTTGCGGTTCTGGGGGCGATCGTGCCGGCGTTGCGGGCGGCGCTCATGCAGCCCGTGCGGGCGCTGCGGTTTGAGTGATGACCAATTGAACGACTGAACGACGACGGCGAAATGGCGACATGAAACTCCTCGAAGCCTCCAACCTGCACAAGACGTACCTCCTCGGGGCCACCGCGGTGCCGGTGCTGCGCGGGGTGAGCCTTGAAGTTCACGCCGGTGAGTTTCTGGCGATTCTCGGTGCCAGCGGCTCGGGCAAGTCGACGCTGCTGCACCTTCTTGGCGGGCTTGATGAGCCCGATGTTCAAGCAGCCGGAAGCTGGGTGAACTTCCGCGGGCTCATGCTGCGGAGCTTCAGCCAATCGCAACTCGACGATTACCGCGCGCGGAGCGTCGGGTTCGTCTTTCAGTTCTACCACCTGCTCCCCGAGCTGAACGTGCTGCAGAACGTCTGCGTCGCGGCGATGGCGCGGTGGAAGTTCGGCTACTTCTCCCGCAAAGGCGAGATTGAAGCCCGCGCTCGCGAGCTGCTCACCGAGTTCGGGCTCGCGCAGCGCCTGAAGCACAAGCCCGTTGAACTTTCGGGCGGCGAGCGTCAACGCGTCGCCATCGCGCGGGCGCTGATCAACGACCCGCAGATTCTGCTCGCCGACGAACCGACGGGGAACCTTGATCGCAAGACGGGCGAGACGATCCTCGACCTGCTGATCAAGAGCCGCCGGGGCGAACGGGCGCTGGTGATGGTTACGCACGACACGGAGGTTGCCAAGCGTGCCGACCGGGTGGTGAGAATCGTCGACGGGGTGATCAGCAAGGGCTGAGTGGTGGCGTGGTCATGGCGTGGGCGCGTGTGGTAGGCCGTCAGCACGAAGGGTGAAACGTGGCATCGAGCACCGATCAGCAACGGGTAGACACGAAAAAGGTCAACGGGCACCGGACGCTGCGATTTACGTCCGCTGCGGATGTGCTGAATGACGCAGACAAACTCGCGGCGGCGCAGCGTGCGGGTACGCTGAAATCACTGGGCAACTGGTCGCTGGGCACGGCGTTCAACCATCTCGCTACGTGGATCGACTATGAGTACGACGGGTATCCGAAGGAGTTCAAAGTCCCGCCGCGGATTCTGTGCTTCATCGCGCGGGTCTTCATGAAGAACCGGTTTCTGTATAAGCCCATGCCGCGTGGTTGGCGGATACCGAAGATCGAGTCGGGAACGTTCGCGACGCAGGAAACGGGGCTGGAGGAAGGGCTCAGCGCGCTGCGAAAATCATGGCAAAGGCTGGAAAGCACGCCCTGCACGGTGCCGCACCCGATCTTCGGCCCATTGAAGCACGAGGAATGGATCGCGATGCACCTGCGACATGCCGAGCTTCATCTGGGGTACTACGAAATTCGTTGAGCGGGCAATGATGGTGCATGACCCCGCACCAATCGGCGAACGCTCCGCACGAAAACGCCAAGTATTCAGCCCTCGACACCATCACCGAGGCGGACCTGCCCGCGCTCGGGCGTATGTACTCCCTGGCCTTCGGCGGCCCGAGCGAGCAGAGCATCGAGTGGATCCGTAAGGGCGGCTTCCCGCGTTTGCGTGTGCTGCGCGAAGAGTCCGCGGCGATTGCGGCGGTGCTGCTGCGGATCGACGCGGGGCAGTTCTATCACGGGCGGAACGTGCGGACGTTGGGGATCGCGGGTGTGGCCGTGGCTCCGGAGATGCGCGGGCAGGGGCACGCGTACGCGATGATGCGCGAGGCGATGCTCGAAGCGCACCGCGACGGGTACGCGCTCTCGGGGCTCTACGCCTCGACGCAGAGTCTCTACCGCAAGGTTGGTTACGAACAAGCAGGGAGCCGATTCATCGCGAAGATCCCGGTGACGACGCTCGAGCCATCGTCACGCGACGGGCGTGTAATCTCGCTGGGCGAAGCGGACCAGGCTGAGGTTCTCGCGTGCTACAACCGGTTCGCCGCCCGATTCCACGGCATGATCGACCGCAGCGATTACCACTGGAACCGCGTGAAAGCCCACCGCGACATGATCTTCGAAGGCTTCGGTATCAAACGCGATGACGGCACCATCGCGGGGTATGTCTATCTCGATCGCAAACGCAAAGACACCGGACGCTTGGACCTCGTCGTGCAGGATCTGGCCTTCGACGACGCGCCGGCGGCGCTGCGATTGATCGGCTTGCTCCGCGACTTCGCACCCATGGCCGACGAGGTGGCGATCCCCATGGGTCCGTGGCACCCGCTGCTGATGATGCTCGGCCAGCAGCGCTACACGCTGAGCCTGAAGGACTATTGGATGATCCGCGTCGTCGACGTCGAGCGTGCCCTCACGCAGCGCGGCTACCCGCACGCTCTCGACGCGACATTGACCCTCAACGTGCGCGACGATCTGATCAAGGCGAACGACCGCCGATTCGTTCTGCGTGTCAAGGATGGGCGGGGGGAGGTTGCCCCAACCGACGCGAAAGCCACAGCCACCGCGGGCGGAAAGAGCGCCGCGGCTGCGTCGATCTCAATCTCCGTCCGAGCGCTGGCGAGTCTCTACAGCGGCCTGTGCAACGCGACGCAGCATCAACTCATCGGCGCGTGCGAGGGCGATGCGAGGGCGCTGAACATCGCCGACGCGGTCTTCGCCTCTTCATCGCCCTGGATGACCGACTTTTTCTGATTCGTTCGGCCCACGAATCACACGCAACGCGTCGTCACCGCCCGTTGGCCGATCCGGGCGTGCACCAGAAGGCGTTGGCTGTCGCACTATCGCGCAGGGCGAAGAACTCCTCGCGTGGGACGGTGATGGTGGAGGAATCCACCGCCATGCAGGTCACGCTGGTGCCGTGGTGCCCGGGGACGATTTCGCGTGGGAAACTGGCGCCGTCGTTGTATGGCGGGCCGAACTCGGGTTGCTCGTTGCCGTCCCAGAGGACCACGGCATCGGGGCGGAACTGCCCAATGCGCTGCGGGATGGGGAAGCGGCCGTAGCCGATGACCGCGCCGTTCATGATGTAACTGGTCATGCGCGCGGTGCCGTCGAACGGGCCTGTGTGGCTGGGGCAGCGGTACACGTCGGCGGATTCGACGTACTGCCACAGCGAGCCGGTCTGACGGTCGTCCTCGGTGCAGTTGGCGGTGTTGACCCCGGGGCCGTAGAGCCAACCCTTCGTCGCAGCGACGGGCCCCCAGTTCGGGAAGGGCAAACGCTCCTTGAAGTCGTTGCCATAGAGGTTGAGCGCCAGGCCCATCTGCCGCATGTCGCTGAGGCAGCCGGTCTGCCGGGCGGCGGCGCGGGCCGAGGCGATGGCGGGCAGCAAAAGCCCGATCAGCAGCGTGATAATCGCGATCACCACGAGCAGTTCGATGAGCGTGAAGCCCGACCGGCGGTGCGTGTGCGTCTTCACAATGCGGGAAAGACCGGTCACGGTTCGAGTGATTGGCTGTCTCATCGGGGGACCTCCATCTGTCGGTGACGGCACTCCACGGCGCGGCCGACCCACGCCGCCAGAACTTCGTACCCGTGAATCGCTGATCCGGGTGCGGCGGGTTCAGCGAATTGACAGATTTCTTGCACGAAGAATCGTGAACTCATCGGTCGCCGATCTTCGGGCCACCATTCAGCCCGTGAAGAGCCACGGTTTCTCCGGGGCCTAACCTCGGTCATGAGCAGCCCGCAGCGTCAGCCCCCAACGCTCTCGCAACGCGTCAACACACCGATCATCGTCTTCGGTGGCGGCGTCATGGGCTCGGCCATCATCCGATCGGCCATCAGCACCGGCGCGGTCGAATCGGCACGCGTCTGCGTAATCGACCCCGACGCGGGCAAGCTCGAGTATCTGCGGGCTTTGGGCATCCACACGCTCTGCGCTCAGGGTGAAACGGTTTGCGAAGATCTGCGGGCGCTGCGATCAACGAACGCGGGCTTTGCGGGGCATTGGTTGGTCCTTTTCGCCGTCAAGCCCCAGCACTTCGCTACAGCCGCCGCGACGTACGCGCAGGCCCTTCGCGATACCGACATCGTGCTGAGCATCATGGCCGGCATCACCACGGCCCAACTCGGCGCGAGTCTGCCCGGCAAGGTCGTCCGCGCCATGCCCAACACGCCGGCACAGATCGGGCTGGGCGTGACGGGCGTGTGCCTAGGCGAAGGGGTGAACGAAACCGACGCACGCGACGCGCTCGCCCTGCTGAACGCCTCGGGCCCCGTCCTCCGCGTGATCCCCGAATCCCGCATGGATGCGCTCACGGCCCTGACCGGCAGCGGACCGGCGTACGTCTTTTATCTGGCCGAGGCGCTCACCGCCGCCGCCATCAAGCACGGCTTCACCCAAGACGAAGCCGACGAACTGGTCAGGGGGACCATCCGCGGCGCTGCAGAACTGCTCGTTGCCAGCCCCAAGCTCAGCCCCCAGCAACTCCGCGCCGCCGTGACCAGCAAAGGCGGCACGACCCAGGCGGCGTGCGAAACGCTCGACGCGCTGGGCGTGAAAGAGGCCTTTGAGAAAGCCGTGGACGCAGGGACGAGGCGTGCGGGGGAACTGTCTGGGTCAATTTCGCCTGGGAAAACTCAATAGTCTCGGCGCGAGAAGATCCACGTCGCCAGCGCTACGCAGAAGAACTCGAAGATCAGCGACGTGCCGATGATCCAGGTCAGCGAACGGTCGGCCAGCACGCGCCGGGTCCGGGCGTCGATCTCCTGCTCTCGTGCCCCGAAGCGGGCCCGGCGTCCGCGTGCTTCGAGCCCATCGTCCCGATTGCTGGATTGAAACAAACCCTCCATCTCAGCACTGGAGATCAGGACGCGCTCAACGAGGGCGAGGGTCTCGCCGGTCTTCGGAAGAACCAGCCGGGCGGCAAGGATCATCCGGTGCCAGCGGTCGATGTTGTCGAGATCGTACTTCTCTTTTTCCGCGTCACGCTCGCTTTGCCCCAGGCGGCCTTGGAGTTCTTTCAGGCCCTGCTCGTCCTTCGCGCCCGCTTCGTCGCTCTGCGCACGCCTGGTTTCGGCTTCGTACTGCAGCCGGCGCGTTTCGACGTCCTTCTGAGCCCGCTCGTACTGGATCTGGTTGCCAACGCCCGCGCGCAGAAGAATCACGTCGGCGGTGGAGAGCATCCCGCCCACAAACCACAGACCCGCCGCCGCCATGACCGCGGCGATGGTCGATCGCGTGATCGTTCCCACAAGAACGCTGAGGCTGAAGAGAAAACTGAACGCCAGCGTGACGATCGGGATCGCCAGCAGGATCCCCGGGAGCCATTCCTTACCGCGCAGGCCGATCACCAGCATGCTCGCGACACAGAAGACCGTGACCTGCAAGAAAACAAAGAGCAGACCCGCGACATACCGGGTGACGAACAGACGCCATCGGGCGATCGGCCGCGCCAGCGAAAGCTCCACCGTGCCCGAAGCGAGAAAGTCCGGCACGATACTCGCGGTGGAGACCACCGCCAGCCCGACCGCCCCGATCGCCAGCCACAGGCCCACGCCAAAGTTTGCAAAGAGCAACTTGTAAAAGAGCGACTCGGAGACGATCGTGGTGTTGATCACCAGCGGCACCTCAAACCACAGAATCACAATCCCCTTCTCGTTGATCCCCAGTGCCGCAAAGATCAGCACCAACAGCAGCGAAAGCGCGATGCTGATCCAGAAGAGCTTGCGGTGGCTCAGATCGCGGTACGCATCGATCATGATGGCGAGTGTCTGACGCATCAGGCGTTCCTCCCCGTGCTCGATCGATCACCCCCGCCGCCCGCGCCGATGCTCATCGTCTCGCCCGTCGTCGGGTTCGTCACCGCTTCCATGAACAGATCCTCCAGCGATCGCCGGCTCTCACGCACCGAGCGGATGATCACTCCGCCCTTCCGCAACGCATCGATGATCGGCTGCACCGCACGAACGTCCAGCGTGTGCGCCGAGATCGTGTTGTACGCGATCGCCAGATCAATCCCCGAAAGCGACGCAAGCTGGTACGTCTGATCGTTCTTCGCTTCCGCCCCGACTTGCAACGCTCTGCCGAGATGCTCGCGCAGCACGCTCACCACCCGCCCTCGTATTTCGACACGCTGCTGATCCGTCTTTGCCTCGTCATCATCAGGCATGAAGAACGTGATCTCGTGCTTGCGGCTCTCGCGCGTGAGTTCCTCCAGCGTCCCCTGGCTCGTCACCCGCCCCTTGACCATGATCGCCACGCGGTCGCAGACCAGTTCAAGCTCGCTGAGCAGGTGCGAGTTGACGAAGACCGCCTTGCCGAGTTCTTTCTGTTGTAGCAGGACCTTGCGGATTTCCAGCCGTCCGACCGGGTCGACGCCGTCGGTCGGTTCGTCGAGGATGATCAGGTCCGGGTCGTTCATGAGCGCCTGCGCCAGCCCGATGCGTTGCCGCATGCCTTTGCTGTACCGCTTCACGCGTACGTTGGCCCAGTCCTGCATGCCCACGAGCTTCAGCAGATCTCCGCACCGTTCACGCCGCAGCGCCCGCGGCACGTTCGAAAGGGCCGCGAAATAGTCCAGCACCTGCGCGCCGGTGAGATACTCCGGGAACCGGTGATGCTCGGGGAGGTACCCAACCCGCGCGAACGTGGGCTTATGCCCCACGGGCATGCCCAGCACGGTCCCCTCACAGCGCGTGGGCGAGACGACGGACATGAGGATCTTGACCAAGGTGCTCTTACCCGCGCCGTTGGGTCCGAGGAGCCCGAAGATCTCACCGCGGTTGACACGCAGCGACACGCCGCGGAGTGCGTGGGTCTTCCCGCTGTACATCTTCTGGACGTTTCGGACATCGATAGCCGGTTCACGCGGGCCCTCGGGCGTGACGGCGCCGCTGCGGGCTTGAAGATCCGGGTCAGACACGATCGCTTCGGGTGCATCCATGCTGCCGAAGGATAACGTCAGCCCGCCTCAACCGTTGCACCGCACGGGCGGCAAGCCCACCAACCCAACCTTCAAGGCCCGTAGCGGCAGGCCGGTCTGGCAAACCAGAGGGCGGGGGGGACGAAATGAGTGGGTAAGGGGGTAAAGGGATAGG
>JACVCS010000093.1 GCA_016741915.1 Phycisphaerales bacterium
CAACCACACAAACCAACGACCCCAGGGCCCACAACCCGCACACCGCCCGCCCCCCCACGTCCCCCATTGTGCCATGTACCATGTGCCATGTGCGATGTGGCCCTGTGCCATGGGGCCACGCGTCCCCGCCCCTTGCCCAAACCCCAACTTTCATCTATCATTGAAACCTCAAAGACCACTCTTCCCGCCCCTCCCCACTCGAGTCTCGCGACTCGCGTCTCGCGACTCCCACCACCCTCATCCCTCAGCACTCATCACTCCTTATGCCCACACCCCCCACCCTCCACCACCTCTCAGGCCTCGACCCAGGCCTCCTCCACGCCGTCACCCTCGGCCACGCCCGCCTCTCACCCGCTCAAGCACTCCAAATCTTCCACGAAATGCCCCTCAGCGATCTCGGCCGCTGGGCCGACGCTCGCTGCCGCGCCGTCCACGGCGACTCCGTCCGCACCTACATCATCGACCGCAACATCAACTACACCAACGTCTGCAACGCCAAGTGCACCTTCTGCGCCTTCCGCCGCGATCCCGACGACCACGACGCCTACACCCTCTCCACCGAAACCATCCACCAAAAAATCGCCGAGCTCACCGCCATCGGCGGCACCCAAATCCTCATGCAAGGCGGCATGAACCCCGCCCTCCCGCTCTCCTGGTACACCGACCTCCTCCAATCCATCAAGACTAAGTTCCCACGCGTCCACGTCCACGCCTTCTCACCTCCCGAGATGATCGAGTTCGTCCACTTCTTCGATCCGCCGGGCAACTCCCTCTTCGAAAAAGTCCGCTGGGTTCTCCTCCGTCTCAAAGACGCCGGCCTCGATTCCCTCCCCGGCGGCGGCGGCGAAATCTTCGCCGACCCCGTCCGCAAAAAAATCGGCCTCGGCAAGTGCGACGCCGAAAGCTGGCTCACCGTCATGCACGCCGCCCACTCACTGGGCATGTTCACCAGCGCCACCATGATGTTCGGCCACGTCGAAGGAACCCTCGACCGCATCCACCACATGGAGCTCGTCCGCCGCTGGCAAGACCGCTCCCTCGCCGCCCGCTCCGACGCAGAGTCCTCCTCCCGCACACCCTTCGGTCACTACGTCTCCTTCATCTCCTGGCCCTTCCAACGCGAAAACACCCCGCTCGGCCGCGTCCCCGGTTGGGCCGAAGGTGCCAACGAAGCCGAACTCAACCAAGAGTTCCCGGGCGACGCCATCGCCCGCGCCTTCGTCCCCGGTCATCTGAGCGACGAACACCTCGCCCGCTTCATCAACTCCCCGCTCAACAGCAACCTCCCCAAAGGCCAACGCACCGCCGACGTCTACGACTTCGACGCCATCGACCGCGCCACCTACCCAACCGCCCACCTCTTCGGCAAGCGCGTCCGCATGAGCGGCTCCACCGACTACCTCCGCACCCAGGCCCTCAGCCGCCTCTACCTCGACAACATCTACTCCATCGGCGCCTCATGGGTCACCATGGGCCCACACATAGGCCAAGTCGCCCTCGCCTACGGCGCCAACGACATGGGCAGCGTCATGATGGAAGAAAACGTCGTCTCCTCCGCCGGCACAACCTACTGCCTCGACGAACCCGTCCTCTGCAAACTCATCCGCGACGCCGGCCACACCCCCGCCCAGCGCAACAACACCTACGACATCATCCGCCTCCACAACACCGACCACGCCCCCGACCGCCAAGTCACCGACTGGTCCAAACACCGCGCCAAGAAAATGCACCAGCAAGCCCCCAAAGCCGCCAAGCAAACCACAACCGGCTCGCCGGTGCAACTCACCGTCACGACCAAGCCGTAGATCCCCGGGCAGCCAACAAAAAGCACCACGTGCAACACACGCAACACGTGCCACCGATCGTCCACAGGACGATCGGTGTTCTTCTCTTCCGTTCCCACAACACCGCTCAGCACACGCACGAGCCCTGATGACGCGCGCTCCGCAACCGCCCCATCGCCCCCTTCGTACAGACCCTGTGTCGTTCCCGACGCTTCATTCCGAACTGATCCCTGAAGGCCGTGCCGTTAGCCGCCCCGTCAAGCGCACCATCACGATCATCCTCGCGTGCACCATCGCCGCGGCCATCACGCTCGTCGTGCTCGACGAGCTCGACACCTTCACCGTCGACTTCTGGGATCGCAAACACCCGCTCGTCAATCCGCTCGCCGTCACCAGCGTCGAATCAGGCCGCATCACCCTCGCCGACGGCCGCGTCCTCACGCCCGCCGGCATCCGCCGCCGCGACAACATCACCGATCAGCAGTTCGACGATGCCCTCCGCACGTGCGTCGCGCAGGGCGTCATCATC
The DNA here is from genome assembly GCA_016741915.1 of Phycisphaerales bacterium. Lineage (GTDB taxonomy): Bacteria > Planctomycetota > Phycisphaerae > Phycisphaerales > UBA1924 > JACVCS01. The sequence continues at coordinate 2,314 of JACVCS010000093.1, forward strand.
AACCGCGACCTCAAAGACGGCCGCGCCTTCCTCACCGTCGAACCCAAGTTCTACAACTGGTGCGGCACCTGCGCCCGCAAACGCGGCAGCCGCAAACGCTGGAAAGGCACGTACTTCCAAGCTCCGCTGAGCGAACTGCTCGTGGTGCAGGGCTACGCACACATCGAGCTCGACCAACCCAACCTCACCCCGCTCGAACGCTGGCGCCTCGAAGGCACCAAACACCTCAACCCACCCGACAAACCCAACTGGATCTTGATCGAAACTCCGGCCTTCCGCTACGACACCACCCCGGCGTACATGCTCGACTACGACGACTTCCTCGAGATCTACAGCAAACCGCCGAAGGACCGCTGACGAAGATTCGTCCAAGACCAGCGGGCCCATACGCTCCCTCGTGCTCTTCGTCGATGTTTCCAACGTGCTGCACACCACGGGCGTGCTGCCCCCTGATCTGGCCGGGCTGGATCTGGACGGGCTGGTTCGTTTGCTGGCGCACAGCCGGTATCGACGTCGGCGCGTGGTGCTGGTGTGCGACGGCGCGCCGCCGCGGCGGGCGGGCGCGGGTGCTCGGGATGAGAAGCACGTGCAGGTGCTGTACTCGGGCGTGAAGGCCGAGGCGGACGATGTGCTCATCGAGCGGCTGAAGCAGACCCCGCACGCGCACGGGCGCGCGCGGGCGCTGGTGGTCAGCTCGGATCGGCGGATCAGGGCCGAGGCGCAGCGCCGTGGGCTGCTGGTGCGCAGCAGCGCCGAGTTCCTTGCGGAACTGGCGAGCGATCACGAGCACGAGCCGGTCCGGCGGCGGGCGCGCGAGCGGGCCCAGAGGCCCGAGTTTGCCCGGCAGATCCCGCTGCCGGCGCTCGAGGTTGCCCATTGGGCGGGGGTGCTGCTGGGGCGGCAGCGGTCGAGCGAGATCGAGCTTGAGCCGGGGGAAGAGGCCCGGCTGAGGGAGCTTTTGAGTCGGGCTGATCAATGTGCCGCGCGGCACATTGAACCGGGGCTGCGGCCTGGTCTCAACGGCGGGGCAAAGGGGCGGGATGGGCGGACGAAAGCCAAAGAAAACCCTGGCGCTGCGGGGAAGCCGGGGGTGGGTGGCGGGGAGCGGGTGATGATCGATGCCGACTTGGTCAAGCTTCTGAAAGAGTTTGGGATGGAGCTTTCGGAAGCGGATCTGCGGGCGATGGAGGAGGGGTTGAAGTGATTATTTTGGCCTTTTTGGCTTAGAATCGGTGATTTTTGCAAAAATCTGGGGTGGGGGCGTTGATTCATCCGCGTATTCGGATAGACTGATATCAGCATCAAGAGTCCCGGGCGGCCTAGTTTTTCAGCCCGGGCGGCAACCGAGTCGGATTTTTCGAAAGACCGAACGCGGTGCCGAGGCCAAGTTTGCCCAACCGTCTGACGAGTTCAGATGGAACAAGGGTGAACGATGCGGCTGAGCAGGTTGCTGCTCCGGCAAACGCGAGGTCCTTTGGTTCGGCGAGTGTGCCGGGCTTGAAAGGACCACCCTCGCCCAACCGGACTTCCTTACCTGACTTCGGCAAAGAACCGGGACGTGTTGTCTCGGACGCATCGGGTCGTGGTCGCTGTTGATGCTCTTTGGTTTCTCCAAGGAGCGGCACATGGGCATCGGCACCAACGGCACCAACACCTTCAACAGCAACTCAAACGGCGCGAAGATCGGCGGGGTTGCGGCTTCGTCGTACTCGGCGAGCACGGTGGCGCTGCACGCGGGGCGACCCGAGGGGCAGGGGCAGGCGGTGGTGGGCGGGATCGTGCAGAGCACGAGCTTCATTCAGCGTGAGGTCGGCGAGAAGGTTGAGTACGCGTACTCACGCTGCAGCAACCCGACGGTGACGGAGTTGGAAGTGGCGCTGGGTGCGCTGGAGAACGCGCCGGCGGCGGTTGCGTTCTCGACCGGGCTTGCGGCGGAGACGGCGTTGTTCCTGACACTCTTGAAGGCGGGGGACCATGTTGTTGTGGGCGAGACGATTTATGGCGGGACGATTCGGTTGGTGCAGCAGATTCTCAGCCGACTGGGGATTGAGCACACGTTTGTGGACACGACGGAGGCGGTGAACGTGGCGAAGGCGATCCGGCCGACGACGCGGCTGGTGTTTATTGAGACGCCGGCGAATCCGACGTTGGAGTTGACGGACATTGCGGCGGTTGCGCGGGTGTGCAAGGCGGCGGGGGTGCCTTTGGCGGTGGACAACACGTTCTTGACGGCGGTGATTCAGAAGCCGCTGGACCTGGGCGCGGACATCTGCGTGTACTCGACGACGAAGCACATCGAGGGGCACTCGGCGGCGTTGGGCGGTGCGGTTGTGAGCCGGGACGAAGGGTTCCTGGAGCGGCTGCGGTTTGTGCGGAAGAGCACGGGTGCGATTCAGACGCCGTTGAACGCGTGGCTGACGACGCGAGGCGTGCGGACGCTGCCTTTGCGGGTGAAGCAGCACGCGCAGAGCGCGTTGCACGTGGCGCGGTGGCTGCAGGCGCACGAGGGGATCACGAAGGTGAACTATCCGGGGCTGAAGAGCCACCCGCAGCACGAGCTGGCGAACCGGCAGCACATCGGTTGTCTGCACGGCGGGGTGATCAGTTTCGAGTTGAGCGGCGGGGTGCCGGCGGCGAAGCGGTTTTTGAAGTCGCTGAGTCTGATCACGCTTGCGGAGCATGTGGGGAGCATTGAGTCGATCGTGACGCACCCGGCGACGATGACGCACGGGGATGTGCCGCGGGAGCAGCGTGAAGCGGCGGGGATCAGCGATGGGCTGGTTCGGCTGAGCGTTGGGCTTGAAGATCCGGCGGAGATCGTGGCGGATCTGGAACTGGCGTTGAAGGCCGCGGCGTTGGTTGAGGAGGAGGAGTTGGTTGGTGTGAAGTAAAGACGGGGATTCACAAAGAGGTCGCAGAGGTCGCAGAGAAGAAGAAGAGAAGAGAAGACCGGTTTACCGCAGAGGCGCGGAGAGAAGACTTTGGGGGGAGTTGGTGAGTGGTGAGTGGTGAGTGGTGAGTGGTGAAGACAGCATCGATTGTCTTTGATGATCGGTGACAGGTGTTTGGCCCACGCGGAGCGTGGGCTTGTCCAACACGCCACGCGGAGCGTGGCGGTACCCGAAAAGCAACACGCCACGCGGAGCGTGGCGGTACCTGAAAGGCAATGAACATGACTGCGAAGACGAACTGTGGGACGAATGGTGCGGAGTGTGGTTGTCGCGGTGGGTTGACGCCGACGGCTTCGGCGGAGTCGGGGGTGGTGGTGCTGAAGTTTGGTGGGTCGGTGCTCACGTGCGAGCGGGATGTGGCGGTGGTGGCGCAGGAGATTCAGCGGCACATCAAGCTTGGGCAGAAGGTTGTGGCGGTGGTCTCGGCGTTGGATGGGACGACGGATCGTCTGATCAGTCAGGCGGCGCACTTTGGCCCCGCGCCGGATGAGGCGGCGACGGCGTTGTTGTTGTCGACGGGAGAGTTGGCGTCGGCGGCGCTGCTGGGGCTGGCGCTCTCGCAGCAGGGGACGAGGGCGCAGGTGTTTACGCCGGCGCAGGTGAACTTGCTCACGGCGGGTGAGCCACAGGACAGTCTGGCGATCTGGGTGGATCGGGACTTTATTCTGGGGCGGTTGAAGCACGTGGAGTGCGTGGTTGTGCCGGGGTTTGTGGGTGTGGATGAGTTTGGTGCGACGACGCTGCTGGGGCGAGGGGGGAGCGATCTGACGGCGTTGTTCCTGGCGAAGAACCTGGGGGCGGCGTGCCGACTGGTGAAGGACGTGGATGGTCTGTATGACCGCGACCCGGCAAAGAACGTTGGTGCGCGGCGGTATGGGGCGGCGTCGTATGAAACGGCGTTGAAGTTGAGCGGGACGGTGGGTGCGATCGTGCAGAGCAAGGCGGTGAACTATGCGAAGGAGCACGGGTTGAAGTTTGAGGTGGGCGCGATCGGGCGGGTGGAGGCGACGATCGTGGGCGGAGAGGTGGATGAGTTTGTGGCGGCTGGTGAGCGGGTGGCGGCGTTGGTGTGAGGGGGTGGGGAAGGGATCGAGGGATCGAGGGATCGAGGGATCGAGGGATTGAGGGATTGAGGGAAATGGAGAAACCCGGTCAGCCGCGGTTGGCGGATGACCGGGTGTATCCATGAAGAAGTCGTTGTGCGAACGTGGAGTTCGCGTGAGGACGAAGGTGAGGGATTCGAGCGTGATTCGGTACGCGCGCGGAGGGTGGTCGGTTCTGCGTGCGTGTTTGTTCGATCAGGCGCGGCGGCGGCGGGTTGTGAGAGCGGCGGCGGAGAGTGCCAGGAGTGTGGCGGTTGTAGGTGTGGGGACAACGGTGGCTTCGAAGGAGTAACCCGCATCGCTGAAGGCGGCGGCGGAGTAGACGAAGGAGCGGGTCATGGGGACGGAGGGGTAGAAGGGGGAGTTGCCGGAGAGTTGGAGTGGGGAGATATTGGCTTTGAAGGAGAAGCCGGAGAGGGAAGCGCCGGGGGCGATGCGTGCGTTGGTGGTGCTGGCGGTCCAGCGGATTCCCCAGCCGTCGGAGGAGGAGCCGTGGGTGACGGTGGCGGTCCAACCTGCGGGGGAGGTGATGGTGAAGGGGGTTGAGGCGAGGTAGTTTTGACCGGGGATCCAGGCGAACCAGAAGGTGCCGACGGTTGTGGTGCCGGTGTTGGTGAGCTGGCCTGCGTAGGAGTATTCGCCGGCGGGTTGGAGGGTGGGCGTGAAGGCGGCGGAGGCTTGGAGGGCGGCGTGAGAGGCGGAGGAGGCGAGGAGGAGGGTGAGTGAGGCGGCGATGGACAGGTGGCTCGCGCAGCGCGAGGAACGAACGGCGAAGGACGGCATGATGGATCTCCCTTTGTGTGTGTACCGCACGGACGACAGCCCGCGGGTCTCCCGCGTTGACGGATGTTGTGAGCGGGGAAGGGCCTTGCAGGAAAAGGGATGGATTGAGGAAGGGTGATTGGGCGGTGCTGGCGGGGGTGGTTTGGTGGGTGATATGCTGGGGGTATGAGCAACACGCTTCGTCGGTTTGTCCCGTCCGCACTGGCTTTGGTTCTGGCTTCGGGGATGGCCCTTTCGGTGGGTGTGCCCGGGGTTTCTGCGGGTGAGGCGCAGCCGACGGCGGCTGCGGCGGGTGCGAAGAGCCCGGCGTTGTTGCAGCATGAGAAGTACACGCTGAGCAATGGGATGACGGTGATTCTGCATGTGGATCGGTCGCTGCCGACGGCGACGATCAACACGTGGTACCGGGTGGGTGCAAAGAACGAGCCGAAGGGGCGGTCGGGGTTCGCGCACCTGTTCGAGCACTTGATGTTCATGGGGACGAGGCGGGTGCCGGGGTCGGACTTTGACGTGCTGATGGAGAACGGCGGCGGGGCGAACAACGCGTCGACGAGTCTGGATCGGACGAACTATTACTCGTGGGGCCCGTCGAGTTTGCTGCCGACGTTGTTGTGGCTGGATGCGGATCGGCTGGAGGATCTGGGGCCGACGATGACGGCGGAGAAGCTGCGGAAGCAGCAGGACGTGGTTCGGAACGAGATTCGGCAGAACGTTGAAAACACGCCGTATGGGCGGGCGTTTGAGTATGCGAACCGGTTTTTGTATCCGGAGAGCCACCCGTATCACTGGAATGTGTACGGGCTGCACGAGGATTTGGAAGCGGCGACGGTGGACAACGTGAAGGATTTCTTCGCGACGTTCTATGTGCCGAACAATGCGAGCCTGGTGGTTGCGGGGGACTTTGATCCGGCGGTGATCAAGCCGATGGTGGAGGGGCTGTTTGGGACGCTGCCGCGGGGGAATGTGCCGCAGGACAAGAAGGTGGATGCGGTGAAGTTGGATCGGGTGGTGCGGACGACGATGCTGGACAAGGTTCAGCAGCCGATGGTGATGATTTGCTGGCACAGCCCGGCGGTGTATAAGGATGGCGACGCGGAGATGACGCTGGCGGCGCTGGTGCTTGGTGAGGGGCAGAACAGCCGGTTGTATAAGCGGCTTGTGGTTGAGGAGCAGATGGCGGTGAGTGTGAGCGTGAGCCAGGACTCGAGCCAGCTTGGGTCGGTGTTCCGGGTGGTGGTGATGAGCAAGCCGGGGGCGGACCTGACGCGGGTGGAGGCGATTGTTGATGAGGAGATTGCGAAGCTGTGCAAGGAGGGGCCGACGGAGGGGGAGTTGAAGCAGCGGCAGGCGCAGGTGGAGTCGGGGATGCTCGCGTCGCTGCAGAGCCTGATGGCGCGGGCGGATAAATTGAATGAATACGAGTACTACTTTGGGAATCCGGACAGTCTGGAGGCGGATCTGAACCGGTATCGGCGTGCGACGGGGAAGGGGATTGCCTCGGTGGCGGCGGGGGTTTTGGATCCGAATGCGCGGTTGGTGGTGCGGGTGTTGCCTGAGGAGAGTGAGCGGGCGAAGACGGCGCGGGATACGCGGCCGGCGGATCTGGCGGTGAAGGCGTTTGAGGCGCCGGCGCCGGTGACGTTCAAGCTGAAGAACGGGATCAACGTGCAGTATTGGAACAGGCCGGGCTTGCCGCTGGTGGCGGCGCGGGTGCTGATCAAGACGCCGCAGTTGATTGATGATCCGCGGACGGCGGGGCTGGCGTCGCTGGCGACGGACATGCTCAGCGAGGGTGTGGTGGTGGGCGGGAAGGAACTGGACGGTGCGGCGTATAGCGCGGCGCTGCAGCAGCTTGGGGCGAGCGTTGGTGCGGGGGCGGGGCGTGAGAGCATCAATGTTTCGATGACGACGCTGAGCCGGAACTTCAAGGAAGCGGCGGAGCTGTGGTCGGCGTCGATGGTTTCACCGCGGCTGAGCGAGAAGGACTTTGTGCGGGTGAAGACGCTGCACGTGGAGGGGTTGAAGGCGGAAGATGATGAGCCGACGGTGGTGGCGGCGCGGGTGGGGCTGCGGGCGCTCTTTGGGAAGAGCAATCCGTACGGGTGGACGTTGAGCGGCTCGATGGGGACGGTTGAGAAGTTGGGGCTGGATGATGTGCGGAACTTCCATGGGGCGCTGTTCCGGCCGGAGTTTGCGACGGTTTTGATTGCGGGTGATGTGCCGCAGGATCAGTTGATGGGTGTGCTGGAGACGACGTTCGGCGCGTGGAAGGGGCGCGGGTCGGTGGAGATGACTCCGGATGATTTGAGCATGCCGAGTGCGGAGGGGATGCGGGTTTTGCTGGTGGATCGTCCCGGCGCGGTGCAGACGGTGATCAACTTCTATACGCCGGCGCCGAAGGTTGATGATCCGCAGCGGGTGGGGATGCGTGTGGTGAACACGATTCTGGGCGGGAGCTTTACGAGCCGGTTGAATCAGAACCTGCGTGAGCGGAACGGGTTTACGTACGGGGCGGGCTCGCGGGTGAATCAGACGCGGTTTACGGGGTGGTTCCTGGCGCGGTCGAGCGTGCAGAGCGAGACGACGGGCAAGGCGCTGGCGGAGTTCATGAAGGAGTTTGGTGCGATCGCGCAGGGGACCATCAGCGAGGACGAACTGAACAAGGCGAAGAAGACGGTGCGGACGGAGATGATCAACGACTTCGCGACGTTGAACGGGTATGTGAATGTCGGTGCGGGGCTGCTCGAGGACGCGATGCCCTGGTCGACGCTCGCGGGCGATATGAGCACGCTGGAGGGGCTGTCGCTGGAGCAGGTCAACGCGCTGAGCAAGTCGATGATCAAGCTCGACAAGGGCGTGCTGGTGCTGGTGGGCGATAAGGGGACGATCCTTGGGAAGATCAAGGAAGCGGGGGTGAGCCTGCCGACGGTTGTGGAGGTTGATGAGCAGGGTGAGGTGAAGAGCCCGCGGGCGTCGGCTCCGGGCGATGCAGGGCGGTGAACCGTTCGACGAGTTTGATGTGTGCACGAGACCCGCGAGGTTTTTTCCTCGCGGGTTCTTTTTCAGGGGGAAGGAATCGGGATTTGGGGACCGGTCGTCGTTGAAGCAGGAAGACGGCACCGATCGCTCTTTGGACAATCGCTGGCGTGCGTGTCGGCTGGAGTTGATTGGGTGTGGTCGCCTGGTCGCTGCGAATGTGCGCTGCGGCAGCGATGCGGGGGGACGCGGGTTTGCCGGGCGAGGTGAAGCGACGAGACGCGGTGTACCGGACGAAATAACCGACCAAAATACCTGATTATCGTCTTGATTGCGTCCGTTTGAACCGAACTTCTCGGGCCGATTGAGAAAAAACACGAAAAATGGAAAAACTCCAACACATACTTGATGTTCTTATCCGATTGTCGTATACAGTGTAGGGCACGATGCGCTTTGATCAGGAGGGCTGTCGATGTTGAGTCAATCTGCTGGATATGCCGCGATCGCGTTGGGGTATATCGCCGGGGCGGGCGGGAAGCCGGTGTTGGTGAAGCAAATTGCTGAGGCGGCGAGCATTCCGCCGTCGTACTTGAGCAAGATCATCCACTCGCTGGCGCGGAAGGGGTTGGTGGTCACGCAGCGCGGGATCGGTGGCGGGGTTACGCTGGCGAAGCCCGCCACCGAGATCACGATGTACGACCTGTGTGTGGCGATGGACGAACCGGCGTGCCAGTCGCGGTGTTTCCTGGGTACGGCGAGTTGTTCCGATGACCGGGCGTGTCCGTCGCACAAGTTCTGGAAGGTTCAGCGTGAACGCGTGCTGGACTTTATGAAACAGCAGACGATCGCCGACATCGCGGCTTTCGAACAGCGGCGGCGGAACAACGGCAAAAACGAGCCGGTCTTTGCCCCGCTGTCCATCACGCGCGATGGTACAAAGATCGCCGAGTGAGTTGGATTCCGAACGATCTACCCCGCGAAACCAGCCTCCGAACGACCATCCGACTTGAAGGTCATCTGAAAGACCGTCGTCGGCGAGGTTGGGGCG
>JACVCS010000020.1 GCA_016741915.1 Phycisphaerales bacterium
GGGGTGGAGTGGGGGGGCGGGTGTCGGGCCGGGCCGGGGTGTAGCGTGCGGGTGGTCATCGTTCATGACGTGCTGGGCGAGGGCGCCCGGGCGGATCAGCTCGACGCGGTGACGCAGGCGCGGGCGGTGCAGGCGGCGCTCGGGCCGCTCGGCCATACGTTCGCGGGTACGGTGGAGCTGTCGCTGGACCTGGCGCGGGCGAGGCGGGAGATCGCGGCGCGGCGTCCGGAGGTGGTGTTCAATCTGGTGGAATCGGTGGAGGGGCACGGGCGGCTGGCGCACCTGGGTCCGGCGCTGTTCGAAGCGATGGGGGTGCCGTTCACGGGCAGCGGGAGCGGCCCGATCCTGGTGAGCACGAGCAAGCGGATGACCAAGGCGGCCCTCGCGGGGGCGGGGGTGCACCTGGCCCGCGACTACGGGCGCGAGGAGCTGGCGGCGCTGGCAGACGGCGCGCCGGGGCTGGCGGGATTGGGGGTCAGGGAGTTTGAAGCGGGGCGGTACATCGTGAAGAGCGTGTGGGAGGAGGCGTCGGTGGGGATCGACGACGACTGCGTGGTGGAGGCGCGGTCGGCGGGTGAGCTGCTGGAGGCGGTGGACCGCCTGGCCGGGCGGATGGGCGGCGAGGCGTTCGCCGAGCGGTTCGTGGAGGGGCGCGAGTTCAACATGTCGGCGCTGTGCTCCGGCGGGGTGGGGGGTGGCGGGCGGGTCAATCCCAGATCGACTTGAAGTCGGCGGGCTTTTCCCCGGCTGAGGTGAAGATGCCGAAGAAGTTGTTGGTGCTGATCGGGTCGTCGGGCTCGTCGAAGAAGGCCATGTCCGGGCGCTTTTTGTTGGTCTTGTCGTCGTAGGTCTTGCCCGTGACGGTCTTGTGCTTGGGAGCGAAGTGGTTTTCGATGAACTCCACGCGCCCGTCGGAGAAGGCCACACACCCGGACCACTTGCCCTTCCGGCTGGTCTGCTTGAACATCTGAAAGGTGTTGCTCTTCTCGTCGGCGAACGTCGGCGTCGCGGTCGACTCGTCCGTCACCTGCACCGAAACGATCCGCGGTCCGCGCGTGCTGACCACCGCGTTGTCGGCGCTGAAGGTGTCCTTCCACCGCTGACGCCGACTCGTGGAAAGCTCGAGGTGCGCGAAGCTGATGTTCGCGGGGCCCGCGGTGAAGTCCGCCGACATCCCGGGGTCCCACATCGCCTTGCCCGGGTTCACGGCCTTCTTGGGCAGTACGAGTTCGTAGCCCTTGTATTCGCGGATGTTGGGGTTGTTCTCCGCCGCACTGATGAGCTGCTCGGGCGTGAGCAGGCTGTTGAAGACCATCAGCGAAAAGATGTTCGCGGTGGTGTTCTTCGCGAGGCCCAGCGGCGAAACCGTCGTGTCGGCGCGGTCGGCATCCGAGGGCAGCGGGTACGAGTCCTTGTTCGAGCCCGCCCAGATGATCATCCCCTGGATCATGGCGCGCTGACTCGAAGCGTCGCGCATCATCGAGGCCTGCTCGCGAGCGCCGACGGGGTCCGCCGGGCTGTTCTGTCCAAGGACGCCGATGCCGAGGGTCGCGCCGAGTGCGCCCGCGAGGGCCACGCACGCCAGGGCGTCGACGAGGGCGAAGCCGCCGGCGGTGCGTGCGGGGCGACTTTGTGCTGGTTGTGAACCGGGTCGAGACATGGATCAACTCCGAACCGTTCGCACACGAACGACGCGACGGGTTCCGCGTCTGTTCGTACAGGATACCTGTTTTCTCGCGACGTTCGGGGGTGATTTCGCGTCTTGGCCGCGGTCGGACGCAGGTCTTCTGCAAGATCGCGCATGCCGGGGGACATTGGCTGGTGTTCGCTCGTCGGCTCCCGCGCTGACGGGCGTGCAAACAGTCGACCGGTCGGCACGCTGCAAGCCGACCGGTACACCTGCCCGACGTTCGGGCAGACCCCGCCCGGTTGATGGCGCACACGCCGAGGCGGAACGGGCCGGGTTGCCGCGAGGCAACGCGGCTCGTTTTCGTCTGTGCTGAGTACACGCCCGAAGCCGCACGGCCGCGAGAAGTCTTCGCCCACACACACGCCGTACGCTTGCGGCTATCGCTTCGAGCACTTCCGACAGTTCGCCGTCTGCACCAACTTCCGCGAGCGGGCTGAGCCCGGCGCAGGGCATCGGGCTCATCGTGGTGACGATGCTGTCGTGGGCCAGCGTGCCGCTCTTCCTGCGGGCGCTCTCGGTTGAACATCAGCTCGACCCCTTCAGCGCCAACGGCTGGCGCTACGCGATCTCCGCGCTCTTTTGGCTCCCCTTCCTCATCGTCGCCCGAGGCAAGGGCAACCTGCCCAACGCGCTGCTCAAGGCCGCCCTCATTCCCACGGCGTTCAACATCCTCGGGCAGACCACCTTCGCCCTCGGGCCCGCGCTGCTCGAGCCCGGGTTCTTCAGTTTCGTCTTCCGCGTGCAGATCATCTTCGTCACGCTCGGGGCGTATCTGCTCTTTCCAACCGAGCGATCAACGCTGCGCTCGCCTCGGTTCTGGATCGGCATCGCGCTGGTGGTTCTGGGCTCGTCGGGGTTGATCCTCTTCAAGCCGTCAACGAACGTTACGGTTTCGTCGGGTGTTGGCATCGCCGTGGCGCTCACCTCGGGTGTGCTCTTCGCGGGCTACGGCCTCAGCGTGCGGAAGTTCGTCAGCTCCTACTCGCCCATCGTCAGTTTCGGCGTCATCTGTCAGTTCACCGCCATCGGCATGCTCAGCGTCGCGGGCATCATGCCGAGCGTTGATCCCGCGCTGGTGCCCGAGGGCCTGCCTCCGCTGGACTTCACAAAACCGCTGACGTCCTTTGGGCCTTGGGCGTGGACGCTCTTGATCTGCTCCGCGTTTATCGGCATCGCCATCAGTCACGTGACGTACTACGCCAGCATCCGCAGATTGGGCGTGAGCCTGAGCATGGGGATCATTCAGTTGCAACCGATCTTCACCGCCGTCGGCTCGGCGATCATTTTCCGCGAGCAACTGAGCATCGCGCAGTGGAGCGCCGGCATCGTGGGCGTCTGCGGCGCGGTGCTCATGCTGTCGGCAGGAAAGCACAAGCCGCGCGAAGCGCCCGAGACGCAGGACGAGCACTGAGGATTTGTTCGATCGCGGTTCAAGAAGCACGGCTCTGGAGAGCCGTGCCACCTGAAAGCCGTGCCACCGAAGACACGTTCACGCCGCCAGATCGCCGTGATCGTCGTTGGTATCGAACCCGTCGGCCGGTTCGCCCAGCTTGCCCCACTTGTCCTTGGGCAGGTGGCGGTGGTGGATGCGCACGACACGTGCGAGCTGCTGCCCGAAGTGGCGTGACAGCTCGCTCAGCAGATCGCGGATGTGCGCGGGGAAGGGCGCGTGGCGCTCGCGGAAGATCATGAAGACCGCGAGGCATTCGCCCTCGTGGTGGCAGCAGAAGGCCAGGGCGTTGTGCCCGTTGAGCCAGTCTGTGCCGTGGCCCACGTGCGATTCGATGGAGGCGTCGTCGGTCATGCTCAGCACGCCGACGGTCTGTTCGAGTTTCGGTGCCGCGACGTTCGCCAGGTGATCCAGCAGAACTTCGACGGTTTCCTTCGGGCACGAGAAGTTCACGTATGCGCCGAGGGAGAAATCGCCGCTGGCGGCGGGGAGGAAGACCGCGGCGTTCGTCGGGCCCGCGTGGGCGAGGACGAACTCCAGCGCGTGACGCAGGAGGCTTTCAACATCGAGCTCGCCTCGGATGGTGGCGGCGAACTGCGCGCCGTGCTCCTGCACGGTGGGGGGCGGGCCGAGCTCGGCGTCCTTGATCTTCTTGGCCTTGGGCAGCGCGGGCGTTGAGCCCATGTCGTTCGAGTTGCTGCCGCCGCGGCGCGGGCCGATGGTCCCGGCGATGAGGCCGTTGGGCTTTCCGCGTGAGGCGATCCGCGCCGCTTCGGGGTCAACATCTTCGAGCAAGGGCACGCCGTCGTCGCTGAGGGAGGCGCGCTGCTGCAACGCGGCCCGGCGCTGGTTCAACGCGGTGCGAACCCGCTTGGCGACCTCGCGCCCGCGAACGTTCCCTGAAACAATGTCGGCGGCTCCGGCGCGCATCGCCTGCACCGCTTCATCAAAGCTCACCTGCGGGCAGAGGATCACCGTTGAGACGTCCAGGTCCGCCAGTTCGCGGACGAAGCGCATGGCCGGGGCGTTGCAGCGTTCAAGGTCGTAGATCACCAGTTCGAACCCGTCGTTCCGGGCGACGCTGGTTGCGGGGCGCTCACGCGGCACAAGGATGTTCAGCGCCTCGTCGGTGGTCTGGGCGAGCGTGCAGTTCAAGCCGTCGTGACGCATCGATCGCGTCAGGGCGCTCTGGCGCTCCGGACTGGCGGAAACAATCAGCACCCGCGGCCGGGCCGCTTCGCTGTTGTTCTTGCGGCTTTGACCGGGGAGTTCGGAATCGAACGGACCGCTGTGCATATTCCCGTCCTTCAACCAGTCTGCGTGCTCAACTGCGTCGTACACCCGCGAGACACATCACGGGTTCATGAATCAACCTTCGGTTATCCCCACCCCTCACTTCACGCCGCGGCGCGATCTGCCCCTTCGGACTCTTCTCTCCACCCTTTCAAAGCCAGAAAAACGCTGGTTCCCACCCCTTGTTCAGAAGTCATCCACATATCACCCCCGTGAAGCTGCACAATCGACCGTGCAATCGGCAGCCCCAGACCCGACCGCCGACCGGCCTTCTTTTCTGAAAAGAACGGGTCGAAGGCGTGCTTGAGCGCATGATCGCTCATCCCCTGACCGTCGTCGCGGACTTCGATCAGCAGACGCCCGTCGAGCTCGTCGACGGTTGCGCGGATCGTCACGCCGGTCTTCGGCTCGCTCTGCAGTGCGTTGGCGAGTACCTCGCCCAGCGCCCGCGCGAAGAGTTTCGGGTCCAGCATCGCCCTTTGACGAACGGCCGAGGCCTCGACGCGGATGGCGGGAGGCTCTTTTCCGCCGCCGCCGGCGTTGCGGATCTGCCGCGCCAGGGTGGAGATCAGCTCGCCCACCGCGATGCCCTGGCGGTTGGGTGCGGGTGGACGCGCGATCAGGTGCATGCTGGTAACCAGGTCGCTCAATCGAGCCGCGGCGGCGGAGATCTGCTGCGCATCGGCGCGGTCCTTCGCGTCGATGGTCCGCTGGGCCAGAACCTGCGCGCGCCCGCTGATGACCGTCAGCGGGTTGTTCATCTCGTGCGCTGCGCCCGCGGCCAGTTCACCCAGACGCGCCATGCTCTCCGCCTCGGTGAGCTGCGCCTGCGCTTCGCTCAGCCGCCGGGCCGCGTGGGCGAGTTCCTCGCTCAGCCGCCGGGAGCCCTCGGCCTGCAACGCCGACGCGAGCGTCCGCGCCCAGGTGTTCAGCAGCGCGTCGCGCGACGCGCCGGAAAGGACCGACTCGGGAAGGAGCGAATCGTGCACGATCGCGGCTGAGGAGCCCGGCGCCAGCGTCATGGGCAGCACGGTGAGCGTGCGCACGTCCGGGCCGACGGCCGACGAACCGGCCATGTTCTCGCGCAGCCAGTTCATGAGGCTCATGGTGCCGCCGAGCGAGCCCGGGCGCAGGGCGTTCTCGAGCGAATCGACCGCCCGCGCTGGCGAGGGCGAACCGGCTGAGGGTTGTTCGCTCGCGGGTGCTTGCGGGGTTGAATCCGCCGCGGGCGAGATGAGCGCGTCGCGTGCCGGCTCGTACTGCCACAGGCGCCAGGGCTCGCCCTCGCGAGATTGGGAGATCACGGCACAGAACGTCGCGGGCGCGTTGGCCCAGCGGGCGATCGCGGTGAACGAGCGGGCGATCTGACAGACCACCTCGTCGGTGCGCTTCCCCGCGGGGCCCGCGGTCGCGGCGGTGAACGAGGCGATGGATTCGATGATCTTCTGCCCCGTGCGCCCGTGCTGCACGCGCTGCTGGCAGAGTTCGTGCAAGCGCGTGAGCTGGCGGTTGGCCGAGGCGATGGATTCCACGACGAGCGCCTCGGGGGCGGCGGGGTCGAGCCCCAGCTCGGCGCACCGCGCCGCGATGGCCTTGTGCAGCCCCGGGGCGATGGCCATCACCTGCTGTTCCTCAAGGCCGATCTCGGCGCACAGCGGCGCGAGCGTCGGCGGCGTATCCGCACTGCCGCTCCAGCCGATGTGCAGCCGCCGACAGAGCGCCGACGCAACCGTCACCAGCGCGATCGTCAGGCGGTGCGCCACGTTGGGCAGCGCCGAGATCGCCTGCCCGCCCAGCCACATCGAATCCTGCATCACGTGCGGCAGCGACCACAGCTCGCCCAGCCGCTTGCCGGCGAGATGGTGATCAACCCCCAGCACCTGCCGCTCGGCCTGTGAAATCTCCCACCCGCGCACGTGGGCCAGTTCGACACACTTGCGGTACGACTTGGGCAGGGCCCAGTCGAGCGCCAGCTTGCCCAGATCGCTGACCAGCCCCGCGGTAAAGGCCTCGTCGGGTTTGACCTTGAGCGCTTTGTGCTGCCGGGCGAGCTCCTCGGCCGCACACGCCACGCCCACCGCGCGGCGCCAGAACCCGACGCGGTCAAAGCCCACGGGGCCTGTCGCCTCCGCCGCGATGGGCCCGCGCTTCTCACGCGCTACCGCCGCCTGACCCAGCACTTCGTAGATTTCAACGCTCAGCACGGCCGACTGCACCGCTTCAAGACCCAGGTGCACCACCGCGCGCCGGACGGTGGTGATCGACCGCGCCGCCGCCACGTCCGCCCGCCGACACATCGACAGCATCCGCGCCGAGAGCGAAGGATCGGCCTCGATGAGCTGGATGATCTCGTCGAAGTTCGCGTCGTCGGTGGACGAAAGCGACATCACCCGCGCCGCGATGGCCGAGAGCGTGGGCAGACCCGAGAGCTGACCCAGCACCGCCTCAACCTGACGCGAGCGTTCACCCGCTTCGAGCGAAGACGCGGCGGCGGCCGGCGCCGCGGGCGTCCGCGCTACTTCCCCCGGCGTGCTCATCGTGCTGGTCTGGGTCATGTCGTGCTCCCCGACGGTTTCCGCGGCGGATCGCTCCGCGCACAGCGTCGAATCAGCCCCCCACCATCGACTGCAACTTGCTGAGCACCTGCTGGATGTTGAAGGGCTTCTTGACGAAGTCGTCGGCGCCCGCCTTCAGCAGCTCGTCGATCTCCGTCTGGTTCACCACGCCCGAAACCACGATGATCTTCGTCTCCGCGTGCTCCGGGTTCTCGCGGATGCGCTTGCACACCACGTTGCCGTTGATGTCCGGGAGCATGTAGTCCAGAATGATCACGTGCGGCTTGAAGCTCTCGGTGAGCATCCCCGCCTCGTACCCCGTGCCGGCGCTGCGCACGCTCCAACGCCCTTCACGCGCCAGCATGTCCTGGAAGAGCTCCACGATCGCCGGGTCGTCGTCGACCACCAGCACGCGCTTGGTGGCAACCGCCTCCAGCACGTCGGTGGGGATGTCGTTGGCCTGCATGAACTTGATCAGCTCCGCACGCGGGATCCGCCGGAACTTGCTCCCCGGCACGCGGAAGCCCCCCAGCCGACCCGAGTCAAAGCAGCGGATGATCGTCTGCTGACTGACCTTGCAGATCTCCGCCGCCTCCCCGGTGGTGAAGATCCGCTTATCGGCCCACTTGCTGTGCTGCACGGCGGTGTTGGACATCATTGCGTTCCTTCCAAAGAAGCGGGCCCGAGCAACCTCGAAAAGGCGCCCCGACCGACCTGTTCCAAGCCGCTCGCGCCCCGCGGCGGCTATTCCCTGCGACCCGTAACAGGCCCAAGCCCATCACAACCACCCCGCAGCCATTCTCGCGAGCGGTCCACAAACGAATCGTCGCCCAGATTGCCCAACTTCACGCCGCAACCCGCACTGATCCACAGGGGGTTCCGGTCGCACCGTCCACGGTTGTTATTGGGCAAAAAGGCTGCAAATTCGGACGCGAGCCCGAGGGCTTCCCCCCCTCCTGCACACGCCATCCCCGCTGGCCGGGCAACCGATCCGATCGCCCCAGACCCTGCCAGCGCCACCTCCGCGGGCGCGGGCCAACCGGACGGGGGCAGGGGCGTTGCCCGCGGGGGTCACCCTGCGTATCGTTCAGGCCCCGCGAACGCGTCCGAAAGGGCTCTTTCGCAACGGGTCAAGTCCGCGGGCTTGTAGCTCAGTTGGTTAGAGCGCACGCTTGATAAGCGTGAGGTCGCTGGTTCGAGTCCAGCCAGGCCCACTTTCAGAACTCCGCCGGGACGGCCTGTTGGTCGTCCCGGTTGTCCATCAGGACCGAGCGACTTTCGTACACCTTCGTTTCGATCCTGAAAACCGCGTATACCCCATGGCTCAGCGTTCAGGCTCACACGCGCGACCGACCGGCAAGCGGGCAACCGCCCCCAAGGACGAGTCCATCGACTCGGTGGCCTTCGTCTCCCTGGGTTGCCCGAAAAACCTCGTCGATTCCGAGAAAATGCTTGGGTTGCTCGCCAGCGACGACATCATGCCCGTGGCCTATGACGCCGCGGAACAGGGTGAGCAGGTCGACGCGATCGTCGTGAACACCTGCGGCTTTCTCGAAGCCAGCAAGGACGAATCGCTGGAAGTCATCCGCGACGCCGTGCGCCGGAAGGAAGCCGGCCAGATCAAGCGCGTCGTCGTCGCGGGGTGTTTGGTTCAGCGGCACCGCGCAAAGATGCTCGAGTGGGTCCCGGGGATCGACGCGATGGTGGGGGTCTTTGATCGCGACAAGATCGTCGAAGCCGTGCGCGGGGCCCAGAACCGCGAACGCGGCAAACGCGCCGCCAGCGCCACGGAAGCCTCCGACCAGCCCAAGTACTGGATCGCGGCCAACGCGCTCGTGGCGGCCGACCAACGCGGGCTGAAAACCGCCGGGCTGACCGTCAACGGCAAGGACGGCAAGGGCATCGGCTACTTCGAGGACGACAGCGCCCGCCTACGCCTCACGCCCCGGCATTACGCCTACCTCCGCATCAGCGAAGGGTGCAACCAGAACTGCGCTTTCTGTACCATCCCCAGCATTCGCGGCAAGATGCGCTCCAAGCCGCTGGACCGCATCGCAGGCGAGGCCCGCGAGCTCATCAGCGACGGCGCGGTCGAACTGCACCTCATCGGTCAGGACACCACCAGCTACGGCGACGACCTGGGCATGGGCCTGAACGCGGGCGTCGGGTTGCCCGGCATGCTCAAGGCCGTGTCGAAGGCCTTCGACGAAACCGGCGCGGGTGAGGGGTGGGTGCGTCTGATGTACGCCTACCCGACGAACTTCAGCGACGAGTGCATCGACGCGATTGCGAGCACGCCGCGGGTCTTGCCGTATATCGACATCCCGCTGCAGCACGCCAGCGACGCGATGCTCAGCGCGATGAAGCGGAACACAAGCCGATCGCAGCAGGAAGCGCTGATGGAGCGCCTGCGCAAGCGCGTGCCGGGGATCGCGATCCGCACGACCTTCATCAGCGGCTTCCCGGGCGAGACCGAGGACGATCACCGCCAACTGCTGGAGTTCATCGGGCAGCAGAAGTTTGAGGCCGTGGGCGTGTTCGAGTATTCGCAAGAGCCCGGCACCGTCGCGGGAACGATGGAGCAGGACCCCAAGCTCGCGGTGCCGGCGGAGATCAAGGCCCGCCGCCGGGGCGAGGTCATGGCCCTGCAGCAGACAATTGCCTTCGAGCGTCAGGCAAGCCTCGCGGCGAAGTTCGACGAGCGCAACCCCGCCACCACGGGCGTGAAGGTCGACGTCATCATCGACGCCTCACTGCGCAGCAAGGGCAAAGCGACCGCCGGCGTGGGCGCGGGCGGGCGGCTGTATCAGGGTCGCACCAAGTCGCAGGCGCCGCAGATCGACGCGGTGACTTTCGTGCAGAGCAAACGCGAACTGGCCCCGGGCGAGATTGTCACCTGCAAGATCGTCGGCAGCGACGGGTACGACCTGGTGGCCAAGCCCGCCGACGAGCTTGAAAAGCGCGTCACGCTGAAAGTGCTGTAAACGCCTGTTCGAGTCGTTTCGCCCAAGTGCGAACCGGCGTTTTCTGGCTTGAAACACGCCTTGCCGCGGGCCGGTGCGTTCGGCATCATCCCCCAAACCTGAAGATCGGGTGATACGCTTACGTTGTTCACCGATCGTTTCGCCACACGGGCGCGGTGAAGTATCCCGGGAGTTTTCACCATGAAGATCGTTAAGAAACTCATCATCGGCGTTGGTGCGTTGGCGCTGCTGCTGGTCATCGGCGTGGTCGTTGCGCTCATGTTCATCAACTCGATCGCCAAGGCCGGGATCGAGAAAGGCGGCACCTATGCGCTCGGCGTCCCCACGACCGTCAAGTCCGTCGACATCAGCATTCTGGGCGGCACCTTCGCGATGAGCGGCTTCAACGTCGCCAACCCGCAGGGCAAGTACAAGACCGCGGACTTCATGGGTCTGGGGCAGACCAAGGTCGCCGTCAGCCTCGCCTCGCTGAACAAAGACACCGTCGAGCTGCCCGAACTGACGCTCGAGAACCTCACGCTCAACCTTGAGAAGACCGCCGACGGCGCGAACTACCGCGTCATCATGGACAACCTCGCGAAGCTGCAGGGCGCCGGCACCGGCACCAAGACCGAGCCCGCCGCGGGCGACTCGGGCAAGAAGTTCGTGATCAACAAGCTCCGCGTGCGGAACGTGAAGATCAGCGCGCAGCTCATCGGCGCGCCGGGCGCGGTGGGGCAGGTGCTCAACGACGTCACCAGCGCCAACGTCACGCTGGATGAAATCAGCCTCGATAACGTCGGCAAGACCGGCTCGGGCGTTGGTGGCAGCGGCGTGACGATGGGCCAGCTCATCTCGATCATCACGCAGGCGGTGCTCTCCGCCGCGGCGGACAAGGCGGGCGGGCTGCTGCCGGGCGATCTGCTGGGCGATCTGAAAGGCGGGCTGGGTCAGCTTAAGCCGCTGTCGGATCTGGGGATCAACGTCGCCAGCGGTGCGGCCCAGGCGGTGGGTGAAGTCGCGGGCAAGGTCGGCGAAGTGGGCAAGGGGGTTGCCGACAAGGCGGGCGAGATCGGCAAGGGTGCCGTGGACAAGATCGGCGAAGGGTTCAAGGGCCTGCTGCCCGGTCAGAAGAAAGACGAACCCAAGTAATCGATCACGAGAACTCGCGAAGAACCCTCAGAGCCGTCGACTTCAGTCGACGGTTTTTTCTTTTTGAGTGTTCGATTCCGTGTGTTCACTCGCGCACAGGGGAACAAGCATCGAAACCCACCGACGACTGAAGTCGTCGGCTCTGAATCGCGCCCGCACTTCACGGTGCGCGGTGGATGCGTTCGTCGCTCACCACCGCGTGCACGCGCACGTCGTGTGCATCGGTGGGCACTTCGTCGACGATCTGATTCGCGAAGACCACGCCGATGATGATGCACTTGCCCGGCAGCGTGCTGAGGAAGCGGTCGTAGAACCCGCCGCCGCGGCCGAGGCGTCGCCCCTGCGCATCGAACGCCAGCCCGGGGACGATCACCACGTCGAGCGTCGCGGGATCAACCCGCGGCACATCCGCCCGCGGCTCGCGCAGCCCGATGCGGTTGAGCACGAGGTCTTCGTCCCAATCGGTGATCGCCGCGGGGCTCATGCTCCGGGTGGGCCAGTCCAGTGCGGGGACGCAGAGGCGGTGCGTCCAGAGCTCCGGCTCGCTGCCGCGGTTGTGCCGAGCACCGACCATCGCCCACGCGGCGGCGATCGGCGTGACATCCAGCTCGCGCTTCAGCGGTGCGTAGACCATGACCGTCCGTGCCGAGCGAAAGACGCTCATGCTCAGCACGTTCGCGCAGGCGAGGTTCGAGCGCTTCGTGATTTCCGCGGGGCTCATCGCCTCCAGCGTGCGCTTCATCTCCGCACGGAGCTGGTCTTTGCGAAGTTTGACGCCTTCGTCGCTCATGCCTCACCGCCCTCGCCTCGTTCGCGGGGTTTCCTTTCCGTCGACTCCCCGCCGGATTCGTCCGAGCGTTCATCGTCGGGCGCGCCCTGCGCCCGCAGGCGGAGGGCTTCGTCGAGGCGTTGTTTGAAGAGTTTTTCGCTGCCGTGGTCGGTGGGGTTGTAGTAGCGCGCGGTGACCCCAAGATAATCCTGTTGCCCCACGCGACCGAGCAGCGCACTGGGGATGCCGGTTTCGTGGGTGTACTCGTACCCCTCGCTCGGTTTGGTCGCCCCGACGGACTTCTGCGTCGCCTTGCGCACGTTGCCATCTTTGATATGACTCGGGACCGCGACGCTGCGCCCCTTTCTTACGTCGTCGAGCGCCGCCTCGATCGCCTTGTAACTCGCGTTGCTCTTCGGTGAAAGCGCCAGATACGTCGTGCACTGCGCCAGGGTGATGCGCGCCTCGGGCATGCCGATTCGCTCGACGAGTTCCCACGCGGCTGCCGCGACCATGATCCCGCGCGGGTCGGCGTTGCCGATGTCCTCGCTGGCGAGGATCGCCAAGCGCCTCGCGATGAACCGCGGGTCTTCCCCCGCTTCGAGCATGTGCGCCAGCCAGTAGAGCGCCGCGTCGGGGTCGCTGCCGCGGACACTCTTGATGAACGCGCTGATGGTGTCGTAGTGCCCGTCGCCCGTGTGGTCATAGGCGATGGCCTTCTGCTGGATCGAATCCTCCGCGACCTGGCGCGTGATGTGCAGTTCGGGTGCACCGTCGCCCGCGCCGCCGCTGAGCACCGCGACCTCCAGCGCCGTCAGGGCCCGGCGTGCGTCGCCGTCGCTCTTGATCGCCCAGAGTTCCAGCGCGTCGTCATCAACCTTCAGCCGCATCGAACCGTAGCCGCGCTCGCCATCACCCACCGCCCGGCACAGCACCGTCGTGATCTCTGTGACCGTCAGCGGCTCAAGCCTCAAGAGCGTGCTCCGGCTCACCAGCGCGCTATTCACCGCGAAGAGCGGGTTCTCCGTCGTGGCGCCGATGAGCGTGATCAGCCCGCGCTCAACATCGCCCAGCAGCACGTCCTGCTGCGCTCGGGTGAAGCGGTGGATCTCGTCCAGGAAGAGCACCGTCCGCCGCCCGCCGTCAGACAGCCGCCGCTCCGCCAGCGTGATGATCTCGCGGATCCGCGCCACCCCCACCGCCGCGGCGTTCTCCTGCTCGAATGCCCGACCCGTTGTCCCCGCGATCAGCCGGGCGAGGGTCGTTTTGCCCGTCCCGGGCGGGCCGTGCAGGATCAACGACGACAACGCGTCGGCCTTGAGCATCCGCGAAAGCAACTTCCCCGGCCCGAGGATGTGGCTCTGCCCCACCACCTCCTCGATCGTCCGCGGGCGCATCCGCGCCGCCAGCGGCTCAACCGCCCGCACAGCCGCCTGACGCTTCTGGGCCCAAAGGTCGGACATCTCCACAGCGTACGCACACCCCAACCACCCTCCCCCACTCTTCATCCTCAGGTCTTTTCCCCTTCATCACCGACCATTCCGCTCACTTTCCCCGCCGTTTGCACCGCGTTCGGCCACAAACCCGCTCAGGCACCGTCTTTTTCGACCGCCACCGCCCCAAGGGCCGATAGTTCCAGCACGATGTCCCGCGCACTTTCAGCCTCTTCGAACAACGTCGCCGTCTTCCAAACCCCCATCAGCCGCCAGAGCAAGGCCGGCGTAGGTACCTACCTCGCCTGGGTCTTTCAGCTCATTGTCTTCCTCTTCTTGCTCGCGGCGTGCATCTCCTTCAGCCCGGCCGACTGGCCCGGGGTGTCGCAGGTGCCACACAACGACCCCTCCATGAACTGGTGCGGGCCGCTGGGGGCCGTCCCCGCCTACTGGCTCTTCTCGACCTTCGGCTGGGCGACCTGGGTCCTGCTGGCCCTCTGGGGTCTGCACCTCTTCGTCTCCGCTTTCCTGACCAAAGTCAGCCACCTGGCCCTGCGCGTTGTCGGGGCCTTTGTCCTCGTCGGCGCACTGGCCGGTTTGCAGGCATTGGTCTTCCCCTCCACCGGGCCGATCCCCGATCTCGCCGGCGGCTTGATCGGGAAGAACCTCGCCTCACCCCTCGGCGGCATCCTGTACACCTCGCTGAACACGCTGGGCACGTTTCTCGCGCTCGTGATGATGTTCCTCGTCGGCGCCACCGTCGCGCTCGATGTCTGGGTCGTCCTTGCACCCATGTGGGCTTATCGCCAGATCAAAGAAAAGTCCCCCCCCGTGACGGCCGCGGCGGCCGTGGGCGCACGCCACACCGCCTCCGCCGGCAAGCGCCTCTTCGGGCTCTTCGGCTCGCTCGCCTCGCGCAAGGGCTCACGCCGCGATGATGAAGACGAGGACGAAGAAATCGACCTCGACGAAACCAAGACCTCTTCCCGCAAGGGCAAGGGCTCAAGCAAGAAGAACCAAAAGAACCAGCCCAAGAGCGCCATCGACGAGAACGCTGGCGGCATCGGCGGCACCGACGCCTTCGACCCCGAAGAGAACGAAGTCCTCCTCGATGAGAACGGCGAAGTCATCGCCAAGGCCGAGGGCGCGGGCAAGAAGAAGTCCAAGAAGTCCAAGAACATCGAAGCGACCGACGACGACGCCGAAACGGTCGATGAATCGGCCAAGCCCGCCAAGGCCGCCGTCACCGCCGCCGCCGCAGACGAATCGGACGAAGCCGAGGGTGAAGGCGAGCCCGAAGCCATCGCCACCGAGCAGCCCGCGCAGAAAAAGACCTGGACCCCCGACGAACTCCGCGCCAAGATCAGCAAGCTCCCGCTGCGCTTCGCCGCCAACGAACGCCGCAGCGCCACGCAGGACGACCTGCGCGACATCCAGAACAGCGGGGACATGGAGGGGTACAAGTTCCCGCCGCTGGACCTGCTCGAAGAGCCCGAGGCGAACTACCCCGCGCAGCTCGAGCAGTTCATCCGCGAGCAGGCCACCGCACTGGAGCGCGCCCTGAAGGAATACAAGATCGACGGCGAGGTCGTCGGCATGGACTCGGGCCCCGTCATCACGCTTTACGAGGTGCGACTGGCCGCGGGCACCAAGGTCGCCGCGCTGAGCGCCATCGCCAGCGACCTGGCGCGTTCGCTGAAGGCGGTGAACGTCCGCATCGTCAGCAACACCGCGGGCAAGGACACCGTGGGCGTTGAAGTGCCCAACCCGTTCAAGGAGAAGGTCCGCCTGAAGGAGCTGATGACCAAGAGCGAGCTCTTCCAGGGGATGAAGCTGCCGATGTTCCTGGGCAAGGACGCCAGCGGCTCGCCCCTGATTGCCGACCTCGCCGCGATGCCGCACATGCTCATCGCGGGCACCACGGGCAGCGGCAAGTCGGTGTGCATGAACGCGATCCTGATGAGCTTCCTCTACACGAAGAAGCCCAACGAACTGAAACTCGTTCTGGTCGACCCGAAGATGGTCGAGTTCGCCCAGTTCAAGGACATCCCGCACCTGATGTGCCCGGTGGTCACCGAGATGAGCAAGGCCGCGGCGATCCTTGAATGGGCCGTGCGCAAGATGGACGAGCGCTACGAACTGCTCATGGAGGCCGGCTGCCGCGACATCACGGGCTACAACGCCCTTTCGTGGGAAGAGCTCAAAGAACGCTTCAACCCGGAGAACGAGGTCGAAGAGGCCCGCATCCCCAAGAAGCTCCCCTACATGGTCTTCGTCATCGACGAGCTGGCCGACCTGATGATGACGAACAAGGAGGTCGAGCACTCGATCGTCCGCATCGCCCAGAAGGCCCGAGCCGTGGGCATCCACCTCATCGTCGCCACCCAGCGCCCGCAGGCCAACGTCGTCACGGGCCTCATCAAGTCCAACATGCCCGCCCGACTCTGCTTCAAGGTCGCCAGCGGCATGGACTCCCGCATCGTCATGGACCAGAAGGGCGGCGAGCTGCTGCTTGGTCACGGCGACTCACTCTACAAGTCGCCCCGTACCACCGAGCTCAGCCGGGCGCAGGGCTCGCTGGTGGACGACAAGGAAATCCGCCGGGTGACGAAGTTCCTCAAGGAGATCGCCGCCCCGACCTTCGAGCGTTCGCTGCTGCAGATCAAGACCGGCGCCAGCGCCGCGGGGATGGTCGGCGGCGACGAGGACGCCACCGCCAATCACGACGGTTACGCCGTGGCGCAGGAAGACCCGCTCTTCGAGAAGGCCGTGGACATCGTCATGGAGACGAAGATCGGCTCGGTGTCGATGCTTCAGCGTCGCCTGGCGATCGGGTACACCCGCAGCGCCCGCCTGATCGAGCTCATGGCCGCCGCGGGGATCATCGGCAACCACAAGGGCACCGTCGCCCGCGAGGTGCTGGTGAGCCCGGACGAGTGGGAAGCGATGAAGGCCCAGGCCGCCGCGGACGCGGAAGCCCGCGACGCAGCCGCCAGCGCCCCGAAGGACCAGGGGACGCTCTTCACAAAGATGAGCCAGAACGCCGCCCCACCCGCGGGCGAAGGCGAGGTGTCGGACTTCGACGACCAGCCGCAGGTTGTGACCAAGGGCAACAAGCGCAAGGGCGCGAAGGCGAACTCCTCGGGCGACATCAGCGACGACGAGTCGTTCGTGGAAGAAGACGACGGGCAGCCGCTGTAACGCCCGTTCACCTCCCCGGTAAATCACCTCACCCGCTTCTCGACACGTCAACCGATCTCCCTTCCCGCGGCCACCGACTCGCTCGGTGGCCGCGGTGCTTTTGTGACGCGTGATTTTCATGGAAAACCCGCGAACATGACGCGATCTTGTGCGAACGTGCGGGGGAATCCGGGCTCCGATCGCCCGCGTTGCATCTGAAACCCAACCCGGGTCGAACCCATATACTCCGGGCCAAACCAAGGCCGGGCTTTGGGCGTTTCAGGGTGACGCCCGGGTCGCGGAGGCCCTCGCAGGTCCACACACACCCTGACAAGAAAGGTCTTTGCTCATGTCGCGTCTTTTCCGTTCCTCGTGCGTTCTGGGTCTGTCGCTGCTCTCACTCGCCGGCACGGCCCACGCCCTGCCCGCGCTGATGGACCGCGTCCCCGCCGACGCCTTCGTCTCCGTCGTGGTCAGCAACCCCCAACGCCTTGAGCAGCGTCTAAAGACCACCGCTCAGGCGATGGGCCTCCCCCCGGAACAGATCGCGCAGATCAACCTCGAAGCCCTCCTGCAGATGGCCGGGATCGCCGACTCCGTCAAGGCCGACGGCGGGTTGGCCTTCTTCACCCCGCTGCCGAAGGAAGAGAAGAACGGCGCCGGCGGCTCATCCGACGACTTGGGCATCGTGCTCATCCCCGTCAAGGACTACGCCGGGTTCGTCAAGGCGATGGGCGGCACGGGCACGGCCGCTCAGGAAAAGACCAACCTCAACGGCGAGGACATGTTCGTCCGCAACCTGGGCGAGGGCTATGCCGCGATGGCGAAGAACGAAGCCGCCCTCTCGGCCTTCTCGGGCAAGGGTGGCAACCTGTCGTCGCACCGCAAACTCATCAGCGCCGGCGCGGACAAGATCTCCGAGAGCGCCGACGTGGTGATCATGATCAACGCCGAACTCGGGCGTCCGTTGATCAAGAAGGCCGTCGCCGCCGCTCAGGAGCGGATGCAGCAGCAGATGATGATGATGGGCCAGGGTGCGCAGAACACCGAGGCCGCCCAGTGGGCGGTGAACTTGCTGGTGGACAACTCGCGCTCGCTGCTGATGGGTCTGAGCCTCGACGGCTCGGGCGTCTCGGCCGACGCGGTCACGACCTTCACCGAGGGCTCGAAACTCGCGAAGATCACCTCGGGCAAGGGCCTCGCGGGCGCGCTGCTGGGCAAGCTGCCCAAGCGTGAGTATCTCCTCGCGGGCGCACTCGATCTCTCGAACGCCGATCTGAAGAATCTCCTTGCAGAGATGCCCATCCCCGCGGATCAGAAGCCCCAGGGCTTCGACATGATGGCGATGATGAAGAACACCGACGGCGCGGGCTTCGTGCTCGGGTTCAACCCGGGCGGGATCATGGCCGGTGCGTTGACCCAGACGGTCTCGTACGTCGCGGTGAAGGACACCGACGCGGGGCTGAAGACCTTCCAGGACAGCATCGCGGCGCTGCAAGCGAACAAGATGGGCAAGGGCAAGTACACCCCCGCGAAGGCCGAGGTCGACGGCGTCAAGGTCGACGAGTACGAGATGCAGATCAAGGCCCCCGAAGGCCAGCCCGGCGCGGGTCAGGCGATGATCATGATGTTCGGCCCCAGCGGCGGCCCGACCGGGTACATCGCCAAGTCCCAGGGCGGGTACATCCAGACCTACTCCAAGTCCTCGGAACTGATGAGCGCGGCGCTCAAGGCGAGCAAGGGCGAAAACACCCTGTCGGGCGATCCGAGCGTGAAGCCCGTGACCGACCGGTTGCCCGCCAACCGCCTTGCCGAGCTGTACATCAGCCCGCGCGGGATCATCGAGACGATCAAGCCGCTGGCCGCCATGGTGGGCGGCGCCGGGATCGACTTCGACACCCCCGCCCAGGTCGCCCCAATCGCCTTCTCCATCGCCCCGAGCGAAGGCTCGGCCATCGCCACCATTTATGTCCCCAACCAGTCCGTGAAGACCATCACGGACTTCGCCACGGCCGCGAAGAAGGCCCTGAACCCCGAAGAAGAGCCCGAGGCCGAGCCCGCGCCGGCGAAGAAGGATGAGGGCAAGAAGGACGCCAAGCCCAAGTTCTAACTCCACCGTTCACCCTGCCTTCCCCGGCTGTTGACCACAGAGCGGTACTGCACTAAAGGGTTTCCCCTATTCTCGGGATTCTGTGGAAAACTGGGTCGTCGGGTTGACAGGGTTGTCGGTGGTGGTTATAGTTCTTTCATCAATCAGCACCCCCCCCCTGAGGCCTCGCTGGCTTTTCGCCGCGGGGCCTCTTCTTTTTTTGATTTGTTTTCAGCCCATCTGGCTGAGGAACGCTTCCAGCACCCCCTGTGTAGGGGTCGCGCACGGTGCGATGATTGATCACTCCCGCGTATACGTCGGCCGCGAAACAAACGCTTGTTTCACGGCCTGCCGTTGAGTTGGCGCGCGTGTGTCGGGTGTGATCAGCGCTCGGCCGGGTCGAGGGTGAGGTTGTCCGGCGGTATCGGCTTGTCGGTCTTGATGAGTTCGACGCGCTGGTTGCCGCGGCGCTTGGGCTCGTCGGGGGCGGTGCCCGGGCGGATGCTCTCGGCGTCGGCGGAGGAGCGCACGCGGATGAACTTCATCTCGATGCCCTCTTCCACCAGGACCTTGGTCACGGCCATGGCGCGCTCGAAGGCCAGGCGGTGGCCCACGTCGATGGCGCTCTGACCTTCGACGCGGGTCTTGGCTTCGAAGCTGCTGACGTGCCCCATGACTTCGATGACGAACCGCTGGCCCTTCACCGCGGAAGCAAAGGCGGCGATGTCTTCGCGGGCTTTGCCGGTGATCACCGCGCTGTTCATCTCGAAGTTGATCGTGACGTTCTCGCTGATGACCGCGTTGGGATCGATGGCGTTGCTGGCGGGTTTGTCGTCGTTGCCCCGCCCGTTCTGTCCGAGGTGCGGCGTGGCCTTGGCGCGATCCTTCAGGCGTTTGACGAGCAGTTCGTCGTTCGGATCGGTGGAGTTGATGCTGACGGGGTTGTTGAACGCGGAGCGGATCTCGATGGCCATGTCGAGCCATGAGTCGCTGCCGGCGGAGGCGGCACCTGGCTTGGTGTCGGCGGGGTCGACGGGCCCGGTGGCTTTCAGGCCCATGTTCATGGCGAGGAGAATGGCGAAGAAACCCATCTGCAAGAGGGCGTTGTCGGCGAAGGAGACAACCCACTCGGGCACGCCTTCTTCGTGTTCTTCGTGACCGCCGCCGTGGCCGCCGTGACCGCCCTTGTGTCCGCCGCCGCCGTGGTCGTCGTGACCGCCGCCGCCGTGGGCTGCGTCACCGTGCGCGTCATGTTCTTTGTTCTCGGCCATGGTGTATCAACCGGTGGAGATCGGGGTTGGATCAGGCGGCGAGTTTGACCTTGGTGCGGACGGCGCTGGGGACGAAGGCCATCATGCGGTCGGTGGTGACGCGGGGGTTATCGCCCGCCTGGATGGAGAGAATGCCCTGAATGATCATCTCGCGCGTGAGGATTTCCTCGGCGCTGCGGAGGGCGAGGCGGTCGCCGATGGGCCCGGCGATGCAGTTGGCCATGATGGTGCCGTACATGGTGGCGACGACGGCGACGGCGAGCATCTTTCCCATGACCTCGATGGAGCCGCCGAGGGCGGAGAACATACCGACCTGACCGATGAGGGTCGCGGTGAGGGCGATGCCGGGGCCGTAGACCTTGATGAGGTCGAAGAACTTCTTGCCGGTCTTGTGACGGTCCTGCATGGCCATGACTTCAAGGCGGAGGGTGGCCTCGATGGACTCGGGGGCGACGCCGTCGATTGCGGCCTTCAGGCCCGACATGAGGAACGGGTCTTTGAGTTTCGCGACGTCGCCTTCGAGCGAAAGGATGCCCTCGCGCCGGGCCTTCTCGGCCAGGTCGTTCATCTGCTTGACGATGTCGACGGGGCTCTGGCCCTTGTAGAAGAGGTAGGCCTTGCACCACCCGGGGACGTTCTTGAGTTTGTCCATGGGGATGGCCATCAGGATGACGGCGATGGTGCCGCCGACGACCATGATGGCGCCCTTCTCAGACCAGAGGGCCTCGAGGTGCCCGTGCGTGGCCTTCCAGAAGACCACGGCACAGACCAGGAACATCAGGATGGAGCCTACGAAGCTGCCTTTATCCACGGTGGAGCACCTCGAACGGCCGCGGAACGTCCGGATGAGCCGCCCACCTCGCGGCGGGCCCGCTCGCAACGTTCACAACGACCGACACCGGTTGATCGACCGCGGAGATGCGTCGCTCAAGGACGCAAGCATTCCTCGGACCGTGCGCCTGAGAACCCGTGACGATGGACGGGCGCAGTCGAAACAGACCACCGCCGCTCGACGGTTATCGGGACGATGCTCTCGGACGTGGCGGGGTGTGGATGGCACCGAAACGAAAACACGGCCTCGGGTTGAGGCCGTGCGGTGGGGTGATGGATGCTGGGATGTCCGCCGACCGGCGTGCGGGCATGGGCGGTGGCAGGGGCGATCGGCTCAGTTCAGCACGCTGATGACCACATCATCGAAGAGGGAGATGGGGTCATCGATGGGGGTGTAGCGGAGTTGCTGCTGCACGGCGCGGGCGCCCTTGTCTTCGGAGGAGAGGAACCAGCCGTCGATCCCGGCGGAGTGGAAGACCAGCCCGCCGCGGGCGCTGGCGGGCTGTGCGGGTGACGGGTTGCCGGGGACGGGGAATGCGGGGTTACCGAGCAGGGCGGCCAGCGCGCCGGAGTTGCCCGAGTTGCCCACGACGTTCTGGGGAGAGCTGCTCATCGCGCCGCCGCCGATGAGGCTGTAGAGCCCGCCCGCGGCGTACTGGTTGTGATCGCGGAGGGAGCGGCCGACGGCGCGGGCGTTGAGGATGCCCGCGTTGGAGTTCCAGTAGAAACGGGCGACGGTTTGTGAATCCTCGGCGGCGAAGGCCGAGGAAGCGCCGCCGCGGTCGTCACGCTGCCAGGCGAGGATCGGGTTGCCCCAGGCGTCGACAAGTTCGGGCAGGGCGCGGTGATCGTCGACGTTGGTCGCGCGAGATTCGGTGGTGCAGAACTTCACAAAGCCGGACTGGGCGGGGTTGAAGTAGGCGCGAACGTCGGTGCCGCGGGAAAGGTCTTTGGTGGGCGAGCCGATGGCGTTGAGGCTGACGCGGACGACTTTGTCTGCACCGGCTTCGGGGCCGACCTCGATGATCGCGCCGGCGTCGGAGCAGGGATCGGAGAGGTTGCGGGTGCCGTTGGAGACCACGCCGCCGGCGAGGTCGAGCAGGACGTTCTGCATGGCGGTGAAGCCGCGGTCGCGGTTGTCGCGGCTGCCCATCTGCTGGGGGGAAAAGTAGCCGGGCGTGGTGCCGTTGCGGTCGGCGGAGAACTGGTTGCTGGCGGTCTGAAGGTCCTTCATCAGGGCGCTGGTGGAGGCCTTTCGGGCGGATTGGCGCACGCCGCTGATGGCGGGAACGAGGATGGAGAGGACCATCCCGATGATGAAGAAGACCACGAGGAGCTCGACGATGGAGAAAGCGGGGCGAGCGCCGGGGTATCGGGCGGTGGTGGATTGGGTGCGCATAAGAACTTCTCCGCGAAGGAGTCATCGAGCAAGGGGCGGTCAACACCTCATCGACGTGATCGACGTCTGAGGGTGAAGACACAGGTCTGTTCGCACCGGCGGGCGGGTGTGATCCGTGAACCGGGTGGGATCAGGCGAATCAGGGTAGCCGAGGGCACGGAAATCTGGGGGATTTGTTTGTAGAATTGGTGATTGTTTGGGTTTGTTCACGCGGTGTCGGGTTTCGAGGATTCCGATTGAACTTTTCGGGGCGATTTCTCATACTCCAGAGGGGATCGGGTGGATACTCCATACCGGGACCAACCGCCGCCCGACGTTTGATCGAATGTGAACATGACGAGCTCAGCAACCAATCAAAACCCAATCGATCCCAACGAGCGCCGCGAAGGCGGGGCGGGGCGGGGTCTTGGTGTGCAGGGGGGGATCGGCGGCGGTGGGGATCGCGATCATCTGCACGCGGCGACCGTCGTGCCCGCGGGGTTGCTGGATGGCACGGGCCCCGAGGCGGCGCGGACGCTCTCGACGTTGAAGCAGGCGCTCGACGCGGGAGGATTGGTGGTGCTGCCGACGGAGACGGTCTATGGCTTGGCGGCGGGCGGGTGGTCGGCGCTGGGGATGTCGACGCTGCGCTCGGCCCGCAGGCCCGGGACGACGGGGGATGGCGGGGTGATGCCGCCGTCGACCTGGCACGCGCCGGACGGGGCGAGCGTGCTAGGGATACTTCGCTGCGGCGGGACGGAACCGCCGGCGCAGCACGCCCGGCTGATGAAGCGCATGTGGCCCGGGCCGGTGACGTTCATGGCGCCGCTGGACGGCACGGGGCGTGTGCTGCGCGAACTGAAGATTGCGCCGGGTGTGGCGGACGATGGCAAGCACCTGTTCGTGCGCGTGCCGGAGGATGAGACGTGTGTCCGCGTGCTGCGGAGCGTCGGTCTGAGCGCGGGGCCTGTGGTGGCGGAGGGGATTGTGAATACCGAGGGGCGTGCGTGCACCGACGCGGCGAGCGCGCGGAGTTCGCTGCTGCAACGCGGGATCGCCCCGGCGATGATCGTCGATGGCGGGCCGTCGCGCATCGGCAAGCCCTCGACGCTGATCCGCCTGAACGCCGGCGGCTCGTGGGACCTGCTGCGGCCGGGGATCTATGACCGCGCGTATATCGAGCGGCAGATCCGCCTCAAGGTTTTGTTCGTGTGCACGGGCAACACGTGCCGAAGCCCGATGGCGCAGTCGATCGCGCAGGGGATGATGACGCGAGAGACGTCGATCGAGGCGGTGCCGATGTCGGCGTTGTCGGCCGGTCTATCCGCGGCGGAGGGCATGCCCGCGACGATCGAGGGCGTGCGCGCGGTGCGAGAGCGTGGGTATACCCCCGCGGGCGCATCGAGCAAACTGCTCACCCGGCAGATGATCCGCGAAGCGGACGCGATCTACACAATGACGCGCTCGCACCTCAGCGGCGTGCTGCGCATGGACCCGGAGGCCAGGGGCAAGGCCAGCCTGCTGGACCCGGCGGGGCAGGACGTGCCCGACCCGGTGGGCGGGCCGCAGTCGTTGTACTCGTCGCTGGCGGTGAAGCTTGAAGAGATGATCCGCGTTCGGCTGAAGGAGATCGCGTCATGAAGATCGGACTGGGTGCGGACCATCGCGGGGCCAACAGCGCCCGCCTGCTTCAGGATCGTCTGGCGAGCATGGGGCACGAGGTTGTCGTGCTCTCGACGCTCACGGGTGATACGTGCGATTACCCGATTCCCGCGTACGCCGTGGGCACGGCCCTGCGTGAGAAGAAGATCGAACGCGGCGTGCTGATCTGCGGCACCGGGATCGGGATGTGCATCGCGGCGAACAAGGTTCAGGGCGTTCGCGCGGCGCTGGCGCACGATGAACTCTCGGCCGAGATTTCACGCTCGCACAACGACGCGAACATTCTGTGCCTCTCGGCGGATCTGCTGGGGCAACGGCTGATCGAAAAGATCGCCGAGACGTGGCTGGCGACGCCTTTCCAGGGCGGGCGGCACGAGCGCCGGCTCGCGGAGATCAACGCCATCGAGCAAGGCCGCGACCCGGCCCGCGGTGCGTGAGCGTTCGCGGCTGCCGGCGTTTGCGTGTGCTCTTGATGTGAACAGATTTGAACGGGCTTGGCCGATCAGCGATTCGGTGCTGGGTTGTTCGGCGCCGGTGCGTCGGCGTTGGGCGGCGCTTCGAAGATGATCGTGCTGTGGTCGCTGGTGATCGCCAGCAGGTTGTCGATCGCGGCCACACTGCCCGGGAAGAGGCCGATGCGTGCGGGCGTGGACGATCGCAGCATCGCGGAGGTGTTGTCGAGGATCATGACGTTGAAGGCCGAGCCGGTGTTCTCGCGCAGCGGCGTGGAGGTGTACGAGACCGAGACGAACCCGCCCAGGATGGGCAAGGGCGGGCAGAGCCCGTCGGCGGGGTTCAGCCCGTCGACGCCGATGAGTTTGCCCGTGCGGTCGTAGAGCAGAAGGCCGTTGCTGCTGCGGACGGCGATGGCGTTGTCGGTGCCGGAGACTTGCACGCGTGAGGTGGGCTCGACCCGCCCGCGAACTTCCAGGGGCGACTGCCCGGCGCGTCCGCTGCTGAGCGAGACGAGCCACAGGTCGCGGCGTTCATCGAGCACGACCAACTGATCGTTCACGATCCACGCGTCGACGGACTTGCCGCAGGGCTGGTTGGCGGTTGACCACTCGGTAGCGCCGGTCTCGGTGTTGATCGAGACGATCTGTGACTCGAGCCCGACGATCAGGTCGCCGCGTTGGGTGAGGCGTATCCAGCGGACGGGTCCATCGGGGCAGGCGACCTGGCGGAGGACCTGTCCGGTGCGGGCGTCGATGATGAGCAGGGCCGGGCGGTTGTCGGCGGCGGGCTGGTTGGCGGCGGGAACGGGATCGCCCGCGACCACGAGCAGACCCGAGAGCAAAGCCGCGTCGGTCAGGCGCGTGAGCCCGAGCGAACCGGACCAGAGCCGCTCGCCCGTCTCCGCATCGAGCACCGCGCAGCGCCCGCCACGCTCGATCATCGCGATGGAACGATCATCGCCCGTGAGGAGCATTTCACTCAGCGAGCGGAAGCCATCGAGCGGCGTGCGGAATGGCTGCCCGCCCAGGCGCGGGGCCGTGCCCTGCGGGAAAAAGCTCGAAAAGACCTTGCTCGTCCATGTCAGACCCGCGGCCTGGTCCTTCGCGTCAACGCGGAACAGCACCGGACCGGTCTCGCTGCGCCCGTCGCCGGGCCAGAAGAAGACGGCCGACGATCGCGTCTGACGGAAGAGCTGCGCACGATCGACGCGCAGCGGGCTGACCCAGAGTTCCTTCACCAGCGGGCCGTCGGCGGTGTTCGTGCTCCCGAAGAGCCCGACGCTGCCGTCGTCGCGCTGCATCGCGAAGAACGTTGGCGGCGAAATGACCGACTCGCTCCGCAGCGCGTCCATGAGCTTCCAACCCGTCAAACCCTGCGAGCGTGTGAGGCTGGGCGAGCCCAGACGCGGCGGGCGCCGTTCGGCCGACAACAGGCTCGAGAGCTCGCGTTCCAGCGATGCTACGTCCACGGGCCTGCCCTGCACAGTCAGCGGCGCTCGGTCGGTGAAGCGTGCGCGGTGACGGGTGAGCGCGTCGGCCGCGGCGCTGAGGAGCCCGCGCGTGCGCAGGTTCATGACCAATCGTCCGCCGAGTTCACCCACGTCGGTCATCGGCGCATCGCCCGTGCGTTGGGCTTGCTGCAGGCCCATCTCGGCCGCGCGCGCCGCGGCGCGGGCGTCGCCCGCGGCTTCGTGCAGTTCGCTGGCCTTCAGCCACGCGCGGGGCGCGAGCCGAGCGACAGGGTACCGACGCGCCAGGTCCTCGAACGCCTGCGGATCGGTGACCTTGCCCACTGACAGCTCGGTGAGTTTCTGTTCGACCTTCTGATCGTGCGCGGCATATGCGGGGCGGCCCGCGGGGATAATGAGCTGTTCGAGCCTGCGCGAGGCTTCTTCGTCGGCCTGGGCCGACGCACGCGGCGTTGAGAACAGCACGTCGGCGCTGGGGAGCGCATCGAGCACGCCCTGGGCAATGTTCAACGCCCGCCCGGGCTCGCCCGTGCGTTCAAACTGACGCGACAACAGCAGCTTGTGCGTTGCGATCTGCGTGGGGTTGCTGGCGACCTGCGCGAGTTGATCGAGCATCTCGCTGACCGCGCGGCGTGTCTCGGCCCGGGCCTGGGGCGTTGCCTGGTCCTGATCGATGACCGAAATCAGGACCGATGCCAGACGTTCGCGCTGCGCGGGTGCTTTTTCCGCGTTCTTGCTCAGGGCTTCGATCGCCGACAAACCCGCCGCCACCGCACGGTCCAGGCGGTTGGTGCGTGCGGCGAGCTCGATGAGCGCAATCGACGCCGATGCGTCGCTTGGGTCTTCGCCGGCGCGCTTCAGCAGCGAGGCCTCGGCCCGGTCCCAATCGCGGTAGACGTGCGCCCGCGCGTCATCGACCACCACCAGCCCGTCCTCCGTCGGCAGCGCGTTGCCCGGATGATCGAGCGTGGCGGCGACGATGAACTTCGAGGGGTCCTCGGGACTGATCACCCCCACACCGTTCTCGACGGGCACCACCAGCCGCGGCCCGACACTCACCACACGCCCGCGGATGCCCGGCGGCGGGACCGTTCCGCTCGCCACTGGCTGAGCCTGCGGACCGAACTCCGCGGCTTTCACAAAGACGATCTGCTGCTCGCCGACACAGGCGAGATACTCCCCCGCCGCGAGCAGGTACGAGGGGCTCAGCACCGCCTCCTCGCTCACGGCGGCGATCTGCGAACCGGTCGTTGTGTCGAGCTTCACCACCGATGCGCGGTCAGGGCTGAGCACAAAGAGCCACGGGCCGATCTTCACCGGCGCGTGCTGCTGCCACGCGCCGGCGCGACCGGACTGACGCGAACTGACAATGTCCGTCGGCATGCGCCGAACCCAGAGCGCCCGACCCGTCCCCGCTTCGTACGCGCCCACCACGCCCAGACGGTCGCTGCGATAGACCACGCCCTCTTCGACAATCGCCCCGTCAACGACCTGCACGATCGGCGGCCAGGGAAGCATCCCCGTCGAACCCACCAGCGCGGTCCAGCGCGTCTTGCCCGTGGCGGTGTGAATCCCCGCGAGGTACAACGCGGTGAGCCGGCGTTCGCCCGAGTGCTTGCGCAGGGCGATGATGGCGGTGTCACCCTCGATCAAGATCGGCCCGCGGAGGGTGGTGTTGCCGATGGACGGGGCGATCTGATCGGGCGAAAGCACCCAGCGGACCTGCCCGGTGTTCACGTCGCAGGCGACGAGACGCTGCTCGTTGGAATCGCTTGCGAGATCGCCCGAGAGGGCGGCGATGACCAGATTGCCCGCCACCGCGGGCATCGAGATGTCCTCGGCATCGGGCACGCTCTGCCCGCGCATGGGCCCGCCGAAGGGTCGACTGGTCCCCGCGTCGAGCTTCCAGAGTGTTTGCAAAGTGTCGGCGTCAAGGGCCGAGAGCTCGAAATCGCGCTGCACGAGGATGACGCGACCGGCCTTGACGGGCAGCACGCGCAGGTCGCGCGCGTGACGCGGCAGGCTTTCCACCCGCGAGACACCACGCGGCAGCGTGCGCGGGATCAGCGGCTCGTCGGGCGCGAACTCGGCGCTCCACAACGGGCGGGCGACCAGCGAGGCAACGCCCGAGGTGGCGGCGCTGCTCCGCGCCGGGTCTGCCGCGCGCAGAAGCGCCGGGCTCAACGGGCTTTCACCCTCGGGGAGCAGCGGCACGCGCGGCGACGCAACCTGCGCCGCATCGCCCGCCAAAGCCGCCGCACGCACGCCCATCGGCGTTCCCTTCGGCACATAGCTTGTCAGCGCCGCGGCGATCTGCCGAGCGGTCGTCTTCGTCTGTTCGGTCTGGCGCGGATGATCCCGCAGCGCCTCGAGCCGACGTAGACACGTGGCGAAGCGCGCACTTTGGAGGTCCTCCTCCGCCAAACGTAGCGAGGCCTCCAGCCCGGCGCTCGTGAGAAACGCCGACCGCTCGACCTCCGCCGCCTCGCCGTTTTGCAGAAGCGATTCCGCGGGGCCCGATCTCACGGCCACGAACCGCTCCAGCAGCTTTGCATCCGCTCGGAGCAGCTCGTGCACGACCCGACGCAGCGGGATATACAGCGAACCGTCACCCTCCGGACTGGCGACGAGCGCATCGCCCTCTTCGCTGAGCAAACGCACCGCCAGCGAGGCCGCCTGATCGGTGCCGTTGATCCGGGTCAGATCGCGCAGACGGGCCAGGCCCTCCTCCGCCGCGGGTGATTCGTTGAC
This sequence comes from Phycisphaerales bacterium, assembly GCA_016741915.1. Taxonomy (GTDB): domain Bacteria; phylum Planctomycetota; class Phycisphaerae; order Phycisphaerales; family UBA1924; genus JACVCS01. The sequence goes on from JACVCS010000020.1 coordinate 28,392, forward strand.
AAAGACCGGCGACTGCACCACCGGGCTCTGAGCATTTTCCGCCGGCGCGGCGGCGGGTGGTTGCACCTGCGGCTGATTCTGCAACAGGGCCGGCACCGGCTGCGCGTTGACCGGGCCCGGCAAACCGATGATGGGTGAGAAGGCCGAGAGGTAAAGCCCCGCGCAGAGCATCAGCCCGCGCGCAGAACCTCGGCGTGTACGCGGGCGAACCGCTTCGCCGCCCGCATCACCCTTCGTCGATCTGCTCCGCATCGTTGACATACACACAACCGCATCCAAACGATCGGCCCCGTCGACGCCCTGCGCAGAGCGCCGGTGCCTATGGCAAGCGTCGGCCAGTTCCGCCGCCATCTCAAGGTCTTTCCCCGCCTCCGGGGTTCAGAGCGTACCCCCCGCCCGCACACCCGGCATCCCCCACCGCTGCCGCCCGGCACATCCCAAACCCGCTTGGAACTGATCGCCACCAGCCGACAAGCCCCGGGGCGTGAAGTCTTCACGCACAGGCGGCACAGCTTCACTCTTTTCGACGGCTTTCTCGGACCGATTTTCGTGCCGCCCCTGCATGTGTACGTTCGGTTTCATCATCGGGTTGCTCAATTCGCGGGTTGAACGGGCCGAAGTTCATTTGTCGCCCCGGTTCTCGGGGTCGGTGTGAACGGACGGTCACCATGTCCACATTCGCGGCACAACCCGCCGACGATCAACCCGCGCCGGTCGCGAAGGTGGTCAGCCCCACCCTGAAACAGCCGCCGATGGCATCGATGACTTGGCGTCAACGGCTCTTCGATCTCCGCCGCCGCTCGGTCCGTGTCGGGGTTGTGGTCACGCTGGTCATGCTCATGAGCCTGATCGACCTGGTCGTCACGCTCACCTACGCCACCACCGTGGGCATGAACGAGGGCAACCCGCTGGCCCGCTGGGTGATGAGCTTCAACTGCCCCTGGCTGCTCGCTTCGTGGAAGGTCTTTCTCATGGCCATCTCGGGCGTGCTGCTCATCGCCACGCGAAGGTACCGTTCCAGCGAGATCGGCGCCTGGGCCTGCTTCGCGGTCATGCTCTGGCTGATGGCGCGGTGGATCGCGTACGCCGAGACCGCCCACCTCGCCAGCGAGTTCCAGTTCGGGCATCGTCACCAGAGCATCGAGTTCGTGCAGTTCGACCGTGAGTAAACCACCCCGGGCCCGCCAGCCCGCTGGCCCGCGTGACGGGTCTTCGCTACGCTGGTGGCATGGCCGACCTTTTCCCCGCTGATTCTGCCGGCAACGTGAACCGAACGAACCGCTCGCTCCTGAGCGGGCTCGGCCGAGCCTCGACCGTCGCCCTCTGCACCGCGATCGGCCTCTCCCTGAGCGCCTGCGCACCGACGCCCAAGATCGACGTCGTCTCCGCCACCGTCACCGACGCCAGCGACGAGGCCGTGGTCGTCTCCTTCGTTCTTACGGCCAGCAACACCTACGAAGAAGGCCTGCCGCTGCAAGACATCACCTACACCGCCACCGTGGGTTCACAGAGCGTCCGCATGGTCCGCTCGCCCGAGGCGACGCTGCGTGCGGCGGGTCAACAGTCGTTCGTCGTCCCCGCGGCGTTGACCATCCCGCGCTCCGCTCGCGAGAGCTTGAAGCAGGTCCCGTGGACCCTCAGCGCCACCGCACGCTATACCGAGCCTGGGGCCATCCCCCGCACGCTCTACGACTGGGGCGTGCGTCAGCCCTCGGCGAGCGCTTCAGGCTCGGGCACCATCGACCTGTCGGCCGCCCCCAAACCCGCGGTCGTTCCCGAAAGTGTCAGCGGTCAACGCCGGGCGAACGCCGGCAACTCCTCGACATCGAACGTCGATACGACGAAGCCTTGAGCGTGCCCCGTCGCTTGTTTTCCTGAAGATATTGCGGTCGCTGCGGTGATCACTCTGGCACGCTCGGCAGGCACGCCGGGCGTGATCGGTTTGATCAATCGTCGCCGCCGCCGCTGAACTTCTTGCGTTCCCACGCCTTGGGCTCGCGTTTGACCATCTCGGGCGGGCCGCCCCAGAACTGCACGTTCGCTTCACCCACCACGCGCCCGAGCGACGCGACGACCTCCGCCGTCGCGAAGACCCGGTGCCGACTCGCGTCCAGCAGCACGTCCGCCGCGTCGGTGGTGATGACGATTTCCAGCGGTAGCGTCGGTGCGGTGTCGGGTGCCGCCGCTCCGGGGGCGGTGGTTGGACGCTGCTGCGTCGATGAACGAACCAGCGAGGCGACGCGGTCGAGCGCGTCCATGCTGGTGCCGTTGAGACGGGTTTCATCAACCACCACGCGCAGCTTGCGTGCAACCGCCTTCACGTCGGTGATCGGCACGACCTTCTCCACAACGATCTGCGGCTCGCCACGCGAGTAGTCCACCTTCCCCGAAAGCATCACCACCGCGTCGGGCCTGATGTGCGCCTGGCTCGCGGCGTACGCGTCAGAGAAGCAAATCGCCTGCACGTTGCCCTCTTTGTCCTCGATGCTCAGGCCCGCCATCTTGCTGCCGGCACTCTTGCCGTTCTTCACCACCATGATCCGCACCGCGGTGATGAGGCACGCCAGTGTGACCCGCATGTCCTGTGCAACCTGCCGATCGCGCAGACGCCGGGTTGAGCAGTTCGCCAGACGCGCAACCGCCATCGTGTGCTGATCCAGCGGGTGGCTGGAGATATAGAACCCCAGCGCTTCCTTCTCGCTGGCGAGCGTCTCGCCCTCGCTCCAGGGCTGCACCTTCGCCAACAGCGACGCGCCGTCACCCGCGCTTGAGCTTGCCGCACTTGTAACCGCCGTCGGCCCAGCACCGCCGCCGAGCCCGAAGAGCGAGCCCTGCCCGCTGGCCTTGTCGGCCTGGGCCTTCACACCCGCCGAGACGGCCGCCTCGATCGACGCGACCATCGCGCTGCGCAAGCCCCGCCCGTGCAAACAGTCCATCGCACCGCTCTTGATCAGCGCTTCGATCGTCGCCTTGTTCACCGCGCCCGCATTGCCCCCCGAGCCGCCCACCGGCACACGCTCGCAGAAGTCGTAGAGCGACGAAAACGGCTTGCGCTTGCCGCGCACAGGCAAGATCTCATCCGCCTTCGCCGCTTCCCCACCCTCGATCGTCACCGGCGTCGTGTTCTGCTCGCGCTCTTTGATAATGCTCTCGATGGCCTTATCGCCCACGCCCTTGATGCCGCCGAGCCCGAAGCGCAGGTGCCCGTTCACCGCGGTGCGAGGCTCGCCATCCGCAAAGACCACCGTGAAGTCGTGGTGCGAGAGGTTCACATCGGGCGGGCGAACCTCAACCCCCACCTTGACCACTTTGCCCGTCGTCGGTTCGATAAACCGCGTGTTCTTGCAGTCTTCCAGATACGGCAGCCAATCCGCCACCTGGCTCGCGCCCGACTCAAAGGTCAGGAACGCCGCCATGTACTGGTTCGGGAAGTACGTCTTCAGGTACGCCGTCTGATACGCGACGATGGCGTAGCCCGTGGAGTGCGACTTGTTGAAGCCGTAGCCGGCGAACTTCAGGATGAGTTCGAAGAGGTCGTTGGCCTGTTCTTTCTTCAGCCCCTGCTTCACCGCGCCGTCGATGAACTTCGGGCGTTCCTTTTCGATCTTGTCGTGCTTCTTCTTGCTGATGTTCTTGATCAGCGTGTATGCGTCGCGGAGCTTGATCCCGCCCAGGCCGTGCACGATCTGCATGACCTGTTCCTGATAGACCATGACGCCGTAGGTCTCACGGGTGAACTCATCGACGATGCTGTGGACCTTGGGGACGCGGTCTTCGCCGTGCTTGCGTCGGTTGTAATCCGGGATCAGATCCATGGGCCCCGGGCGGAAGAGCGCGTTGGCGGCGATGAGGTCCTCGAGCCGGTCGGGCTTCATCTCGATCAGCAGCCGGCGCATGCCCGGGGATTCAAACTGAAAGACGCCGGTCGTATCGCCGCGCCGGAACATCTCGAAGACCGTCTGGTCGTCGTTGTCCAAACGATCGAGGTCCAGCGGGTGTGCGCCGCCGTCGTTGATCGTCCGCCCCACCGAACGGTAGATCTCTTCCTGGCTCAGCCCCTCGGTGATCAACTTCTTCGCCCGCTGCACGACGCTCGCCGTGCGCAGACCCAGGAAGTCCATCTTCAAGAGGCCCATCTTCTCGCACGTAGGCCCGTCCCACTGCGTCACCACGTCCTCGCTGCCGCTGGGTTTGTACAACGGCACGATCTCGTGCAAGGGCCTCGTCGCCACGATCACGCCCGCGGCGTGCACGCTCGCGTGCCTCGCCTGCCCCTCCAGCGCCCGCGCGTTGTCCAAACACCGCCGAACCGTCGGGTCCGCGTCATACAGCTTCTTCAGATCGGGCTCGGTCTCCAGCGCCTTGTCGAGCGTGATGCCCAGCTGCTCGGGCACGAGCTTCGCGACCTTGTCCACGTCGCTCAAGGGCATCTCGAGCACGCGCCCAACGTCGCGGATCGCGGCCCGCGCCTTCAGCGTCCCGAACGTGATGATCTGCGCCACATGCCCGTACTTCTTGCGGACGTAATCGATCACGCGCCCGCGCCCATCCTGGCACAGGTCGATATCGATATCCGGATACTCGCTGCGGTCCGGGTCAGTGAAGCGCTCGAAGAGCAAGCCGTACTTCACCGGGCACGCGTTCGATAACCCCAGCACGTACCCCACCATCGTCCCCACGCCCGAACCACGGGCCATCGCGGGGATCCCCTGCTGACGCCCCCAGTTCACAAAGTCCCACACGATCAGGAAGTACGCGCTGATGTTCTTGTCCGCAAGAATCTTCAGCTCGCGCTCAAGCCGGGCCCGCTTCTGCGCCCGGTCTTCCTTCTGCGCATCGGTCTTCGCAGATTCGTCGGGCCCGTACCGCCAAACAAACCCGCCCTCGGCCAGTTGCCTCAGCGCCGCATCACACTCGCTCTTGCTGTTCTCCAGATCCTCCTTCGTCGGGCGCTGCATCGGCAGCACCTCGTACGCGGCGCAATACGCCTGGTACCACGCCGACAGATCGTTCTGAAAAGTCGCAAGCGCTGGCAGCTTCTTCACATCAGGCAGCTTCACCCGCACCATCGGCGCGTTGTTCTGCCCCAGGGGCAGCTCAACGTTGCACCGATCCGCGATCCGCAGCGTGTTCTCCAGTGCCGCGGCACCTTCCGCGCCGTACGCACCGAAGAGTTTCCGCATCTGCTCCGGGCTCTTGACGTAGAGCTCGGTGGAATACTTCATCCGGTCCGGATCGAGCTTCCCCTTGCCCGTCGAGATGCACACCAGCGTGTCGTGCGCGTCGTGCGAATCCTCTCGCAGGTAGTGTGCATCGTTATCACACACCAGCGGCAGGTTCGTCTCCTTCGCCAGCCTGATCAGGTGCTTGTTGATCGCGTTCTGCTCGGGGACGTGGTGCTGCAGCTCGATGAAGAACCGCGACTTACCCGGATCGGGATCACCACCAAAGACCTTCGCGTGCCAGGTCGCGCTCTCGAGCGCCTTCTGCCAGTACAGCTCGTCGCCGGTGTTCTCATACTCCAGCAGGTACTCACCGATCTCGCTGCCCAGATGCCCGTTGATGGCGATGAGCCCCTCGCCGTGCTTCGCGAGAATGTCGCGGTCCATGCGAGGCTTGAAGTAGAACCCCGTCAGGTACGCCTCGGAGCAGAGGTAGAGCAGGTTGTTCCAGCCGGTGATGTTCTCCGCCAGCAGCACGAGGTGGTACCCGCCGTCGGAGACGCCCGTGTACGTGCGGTCCCGGCGATCACCCGGCGCGACGTACGCCTCAACGCCCAGGATGGGCTTGAGCCCGCGTTCCTTGGCTTGGAGGTAGAACGAAACCGCGCCGAACATGTTGCCGTGATCGGTGCAGGCGACGCTGGACATACCCAGCTCTTTGACGCGGTCCATCAGGCGGTCGATGCGGTTGCCACCGTCGAGCAGCGAGTACTCGGTGTGCAGGTGCAGGTGCGCAAACCCACCGCCGCCGATACCGCTACTCGCGGTGCCGGCGTTCTTCGCCTCAGGTTGTGCCGAGCCTGTGCTGCTGCCCATGGTCGCTTCACTCACCTCTTCATTCACGCCGCCCGGTCGATCCAACTGAGCCACTCGCCCCGTGCACGGGCATGATAACTCACCCACAACCCCCGCGACGGGCCGAATCTCCACCCCCGCATGAAACCCGCGATTTTTCCGGACTTCTCCTCCCCGGCAAACCTGCCCCAGCTTGTTGGATTTCGCCCCTCAAACCCGCCGCAAACCCCCGCGCCCGCACCAACCCACCCGCGCCGCGTGATCACGCGGGCTCTTCGCTCGTCGCGCCGCGGTTTGTACCGCACAGTGTCTCTGACGACACGGGCACCGCCGGGCACGACGAGCACCGCAGCTCACGAACCCGACGAGGCACGCGTCGCCCCAAGTTCATAACCGGCTCACAACCGAATCCGAGTCACCTTTTCGAGAGCGAGAACACACATGAACCGCATCAACAGCAAAGCCGCCGTCTTGTCCGTCGCCGCCGTCATGGGCTTCACCGCCTTCGCCAGCGCCGACACCGTCGACATGAAATACACCGGCACGGGCAAGGGCTCCAACGTCAAGGTCACCCTGACCAGCAACACCTTCGACGTCTTCGCCGGACAGTTGAAGCACACCATGCAGAACGGCACCGGCACCGGCGCCAACCTGAATGGCAACTACATCACCTTCTGCTCCGACCTGTACGAAACCGTCACCAGCAGCTACAAGACCTACACCCTCACCGACCTGAACAACCTGCCCGACTCCAGCCCCATGGGCTACGCCCGCGCCGGCGCCCTGTGGAACATCTACCAGGCCTTCGGCAGTGCGGCCTTGAACACCAACGCCAACAACGACCTCGCCGCCGCCTTCCAGATCGCCATCTGGGAGATCGTCACCGACTTCAACCCCAACACCGGTCTCGCCAGCCTGAACGTCACCACCGGTTCGTTCAAGGCGAAGAAGACCGACGGCAACGCCCTCTCCGGTGCCATCGCCACCAACCTGAACAACATCTTCAACGCCGCGGTGGCGAACGTCTCCGCCGACCCGTCGCTCTTCCTCACGGGCCTGAAGCACTCCACCGCGCAGGATCAGATCGTCGCCACCACCACCACCATCCCCACGCCCGCCACCGGCGCCCTCGCCGCCCTGGGCCTCCTCTGCATGGGCCGCCGCCGCCGCTAATCCGCTCCGATCATCCCTGTTTGTGTGTGTCTCACCCTCACTGCACCGCGGCCCCGAGCACAACTCGGGGCCGCGTTTTTTCGTTTCTCGATGTTCAATCGTGACCCCGCGCCTTACTTCTTCTTCCTCGCGACGACCTCTTCCAGCAGGTCCGCCCACATCTTCGTCGCCGTCTGCATGTCGTACTTCCCCGCGATCTCCCGCCGAGCACGCGCACCCGTCTCCGCCAGCAGCGCCGGGTCGTCCTTATACCGCAGAACCGCCGCCGCGAGCTTCTCCCCCTCACCCTCGCGCACGCACACCCCCGCACCCGATTCATTCAACACCCGCGCCGTCTCGGCCATCGGACTCCCCACATAAATCGAAGCCCGACCCGCCGCCAGAATCCCCAGCAGTTTGCTCGGCACCACCAACCCCTCAACCCCCTCCTTGATCGAGATCAGGTGCACGTCCGCCGCCGCCAGCGACAAGCCCAACTCCTCCCGCGGCACATACTCCCGCCACTGCGCGTTCTTCAGCCCGTGCCGCTCGATAAACGCCAGTACTTCCTTCTTCCGCTTCCCCGAGCCCACAAAGACCCACTTGATATCGTCGCGGTCCTTCAGCCTCAGCATCGCGTCGCAGATCGTCGCCGCGTCGTGCCCGATGCCGAAGTTGCCCGAGTACATCACCGTGAACGCATCGCCCAGCCCCCACTTCTCACGATAAGGCGAGCGGTCACGCTCCACGCCGCTGATCCCGCTCAGATCCGCCCACACAGGAATGAGCTTCACCTTCTCCGCAGGAATCCCCTTGCTCAGCACCCGCTCCTGCATGCACCGCCCCAGCACCACCGACACGTCGCTGCGCCGCAGCAGCAATCGGCTCAGCCGCTCGAACATCCGCGTCAGCAGCGACCGCTCCTTCATCACCCCGCACGCCACCGGCACGTCCGGGTACAAATCCATCACCCAGTACACCGCCCGCGAGCCGCGCACCAGCCGGGCAATCAACCCCACCACCGCGATAAACGGCGGCGTCGTATAGCTCACCACCACGTCCGGCTTCTTCAGCGTCACCACCCGCACCGTCGCGAGCGCGTGAAACAACGCAAAGTCCGCCACCCGCGCCGCGATCCCCTTCTTCCCGAAAATGCTCACCCCCAGCCGACGAACCTCGATCCCGTCGATCGTCTCGCGCTTGGGTAGCGCCGCACCGGTCTGCCCATAAATCGACCGCGACGCAACCGCCGTCACCGTGTGCCCACGCCGAACCAGCTCGTCCGCCAGGTCCTTGCCCATCTGCGCAGTCGCGACCACATCGGGATAAAACGGCTGGTTGAGCAGAACAACATGCATGCGTCAGCGATTATCGGCTCAATGACTTCACCCCTCCAACCCGTTCGACAGTTCTTCAACGACAAATGACGCCCGCCCCGCCCCACCTCAATCCGCCCCGCGAATCCCCAGCTCCATCGCCGCCCGAAGCGCCCGCGCGTGCGTCCCCGGCTCGCCCGCGATGATCCCGTTCGTCCGCTCCAGCTTCACCCCGTCAAACTCCAGCTCACGCCCCCGGATGTCCGTCGCCACACACCCCGCCCGCCGAACGAGCATCACCCCCGGCGCATGGTCCCAAACGTTCTCCCGATACCCCGTCCGCGGCGGCACCCGCAAGTACAGATCCGCCCGCCCAAGCGCCACCATCGCATACTTGCACTGCCCGTCCGCCTCCTGATCCACCTTCACCCGCCCCATCCCCTCGATGATCCGCTCCATCCCCGCCCGGTCCGAGTGCCCACGCTCACCCGATCGCACCAGCCGCGACACGTCATCATCCTTCAGCATCTCACGCTTCACCCACGTCCACGCCCACACCTCCGCCTGCTCACCCCCCGGCACCACACACCACACGCCCCGCTCACTTCCCTCCTCCGCCGCCACCACAATCCCCGCATCCTCCGCCACCACCTCTACGCCCCGCGCCGCATCCGCGCACAAGTTCGGGCACGCCACCGCCGCCACCCGCGGCTGCGCATCAACCACCTTCGCCAGACACACCGCAAACTGCTGCCCGCGCACAAACCCCTTCGTCCCGTCGATCGGATCCAGCGTCCAGAACGCCCCGTGCCGCTCACCCACCCTCGTCGGCCCAGGCACACGCTTCCCCGCACCGCGATCAATCGCCCCGATCACCCCCTCGCCCGTCGCATCGATCCACACCCCGCTCTGCCGAAGCACCTCCACCACCCGGCGCAGCGTCCCGCCGCCGGCCTCCTGCCGCAGAAACGCCGAGTCCTCCTCACTGACCATCGCCAGCCCCACACCCAACCGCTCAGCCAAAACCCGCGCCACCACCGCCTGGGCGGCAAAGTCCCCCACCGTCACAGGCGAGCCATCAACCTTCTCAACCCGCCCCACTCCCATCGGGTGCTGCTGAACCCACTTGCACACCCGCCCAGCCAGCCCCACCGCCTCAACCGCCCACCTCAGTTCATCACCCACCGTTCGTTGTGTCTGTGTACTCACATTCGCACACTAGGCGCGATCCTCACACCGTTCTCGCCCGCTTCCCTTCCTCCAGCGACCGCTCGATCATCTCCTTCGTCCCGCTCAAAAGCGACAGCACCGCGTCGGCCTGTTGCCGCTGCGAAACACCCGTAACAAACGTCGCCGCCTCCTGCTTCAGCCGCTCGCGCACCAGCGCCGCCGTCTCCTTCGCATAGTCCGTATCAAGGATCTGCCCCTTCGCCGCCACGGTGTTCTCAAGCTCCACCTGCAGCGCCGAGACCTGATCGTCGATCGCCTTCACCTGCGCCCCGTACGCCCCGCGCGTCGTGCTGATGAACGCCGCGGCCTTTTCCAACGCCTTCTGCGCACCCTCCACATCACCCTTCTCCAGATCAAACGCTCCGCCGCTGCGCAGCTCGTTCAGCGAGCCGTTGATCGTCCGCGTACCGCCGTTGCCGTCGCTGATCTCGTACTGCCCGCGCGCCAGCGAGATCGTCGTGTACGCACCCAGCGAAACCCCGCCGCCGAGCAGCTTCGACCCGGTCTCGCTCAACTTCCCCGTCCCGGCCAGAAAGTCGATCGCCTTCACGATCGAATCCGCCTGTTCCTGCAACCCGCGTTTCTCATCGGCGCTCAGCGCCGATCGGTTCCCCGCATTCGTCACCAACCCCTGCAAGTCCACCAGCAGATCGCTGATGACCGACAAACCACCCTCCATCGCGCCGTACTCGTACTGCCGCCGGGTGATCGATTCGATCTGCTTCGTCAGATCGATCTCCTTGCTCTTCAGCCCCTCCACCGCGATCAACCCCGACGGGTCGTCCGCGGCCCGATTGATCCTCTTCCCGCTCGCCAACCGCTCAAGGATCGTCCCGAGCGCGCGCTGACTCTCGCCAAGCTGCCTCGCCCCGAACCGAGCACCCGCGTTGGAGAGCGCGCTGATCATCCAACCGCCCACATCGACCGAAAACCGCGCCCGATCAACGTCCCCCGCGGTTATCGCGCTCAATCCAGATCAAAAACAAACAGGCCACCCCGGTACTGCACGCCGGGGTGGCCTGAGTTTCATCATTCTCTATCAAAGTCAACACTTAACGACGACGACGCGCCGCCATCAACCCGCCCAAGCCCATGAGCGCCATCGCCCCGGGCGTCGGCACAGCGCGGAACTCCGCCCACTCAACGATCAGGCGAGCGTTGCCCTCGTACCCGGGGCCCATGCTCGCCCGCGCGTCGGCATCGCCGAAGTCACGCACCAGGTTGTTGATGTTCGCCGAGGCCGAGTAGTTGATGCTGAACGTCCCGCCGTTCTGCACCAGCAGCGACAGCACGTCGTACGTCCGCGAGAAGCCGTACCCGACGCTGTTGCTGCCGATCCCCTGCGAAGGGTCGGCCACAAACTGCCCTTCCACAAACACCGCATCAATCCCGCCCGAACGCGTCACCGACGGGTTCCCCGACGAGTTCGTCACGCCGTAGCCCCAGCCGATGTCGTAGCTCCCGCTCCCGGCGTTGTTCCCCTGCACGATCGCGTTCACGCGGATCGAGTTGTTCAGGTTCGTGATCCCGCCGAACGCCGACGAGAAGAACCCCGCCGACAGCGTCGCGTCCACAAAGAACTGGCTCCGCCCGGTGTTCCCGCCGCCGATCACACGCAGCAGCATCTCGTCCGCGCCCCAGCCCAGCCCGACCACCAGCCGCGCCGCCACCGGCACGCGCACGATCTGCCCAAAGCTCGCCACGCCACCCGCGTCCGGCGCCGTGTTGTTCCAGTGGTTCAGCGTCACCGACCGCTGCTCAGTCGCCGTGCTGGGGAAGTTCGACCCCGCCGACGTCGAGCCGTAGCCAAAGTTGTAGTACCGCGCCCCGCTCGGCCCGGGGGGCGAGCTCGTCCCGAAGTTCCCAAAGATCTGCCGCTGCACGTACTGCTGCGCCGACACGTCCCCGCCCGTAAACCAGGGCGTCCCCACCTCGTCCATCACACCGAACGACGTGTCCGTGAACGGCCCGACCGTCTGGCCGTTCGCCCCGCCCCGCGGCGTGCCCTGCAAACCCGTGTCGTACGACCCCGTCCCCACCGACTGCCACGACCAGCCGCCCGGCAGAACCGTGTTCACAGGAACCGCCATCGCCGAACCAGCAAGCGCCGAAACCGCGATCACAACCAACGACGAAATCTTCGCCTTCCGCGACATCTCTCTCTCCTCTCGATGATCGAAACACAATCAGGCCAGATTCCACCCCGGCCCGACTCCCCAGTTTAGGCCATATTTTCACGTCGGCCAAGGGCATTTACCAACACGCCAGGGTTTGCCCGCGCAGACAACAACCCCCGATCCAGCCCCAAAATCGCCGATCGTCCCATAAAGTATACTTCTATAATCCGAACAACCCGTCACTTCGCGTGCTGGCGGTACCACTCGATCGTCCGTTTGAGGCCTTCCTCGAAGCCCATCTGCGCTTTCCAGCCAAGCAGTTTTTGCGCTTTCTGAACATCCAGGCAGCGTCGGGGCTGGCCATCGGGCTTGGTCGAGTCCCAGACGATCCCGCCTTTGAAGCCCGTCAGTTTCACCACGAGCTCGACCAGATCCTTGATTTTGATCTCAAAGCCCGCACCCAGGTTGATTGGGTCCGGGTCGTTCATCACCTCCGCCGCCCTGATGATCCCGCCCGCCGCGTCCTCGCTGTACAAAAACTCCCGGCTCGCCCCGCCCGTGCCCCAGCAGACGATCTCCTTGTCGTTCCGCTGCTGCGCTTCCACGCACTTGCGAATCAGCGCCGGGATCACGTGGCTGCTCTCCAGGTCGAAGTTGTCCTCAGGCCCGTACAGGTTCACCGGCAGCACGTACGTGCTCTTCATCCCGTACTGCAGCTTGTACGCGTCGAGCATCTGCCACGCGGCCTTCTTCGCCACGCCGTACGGCGCGTTCGTCTCTTCCGGATACCCGTTCCACAGCTCGCTCTCCGTAAACGGCACGGGCGTGAACTTCGGGTACGCACAGATCGTCCCGACCTGCACGAACTTCCCGCCACGCTCGATCAACCCATCCGCCCGGCCCTGCTCGATGAGGTGCAGCGCCATCGCCATGTTCGCGAAGAAATACCGACCCGGGCTCTTGCGGTTGGCGCCGATCCCGCCGACCTCCGCCGCGAGGTGGATCACCACGTCGACCTTCGAGCCCGGGAACGCGGTGGCGTACAGACGCTTGACGTCCGCCTCGCTGGTCAGGTCAAAGTCCTTCCGCCGAGGAATGAACACCCGCGCCGGATCAACCCCGCCCGCCTTCAACTGGCGGCACACCGCCTTGCCCAAAAACCCCGCCCCGCCCGTCACGACGATGTTCTTGCCGACCAGCGAAAGTTCTGCAGCCATAGATTCCAGTTTAGTCGGCACAAACCGGGCTGTTCTTGATCACCCCAAACGCCATTCCGACCAAGGGAGAAGCCCTTTCGCCAACAAACCCAACATTTGTCTTCTCCCCCAAGGTACACTTGATTCGAGGTTCGGAGCTCTTGGATTATCTGCCACTGAACGAGTCGCGCCAGACGACCGATGCTCCAGAAACGCCGCGGCGGACTGTGGATGCTTGAGTCAAAACCGCGCCTTCTGCATTTCGCCGCTGGACATCAATCCTCGGGCACGATCGCCTCGCCCCGCCTAGACCCCCCCCAGCCAAAAACCCTGCCGGAATCCGATCACCCGGAACTTGTCTCGATCCCAACATTTACTCCCACTGACTCTCAACGAAACTGCCGCAAGCGGAACTCACACATGACGATCAACCTCACGGGAATCAGTCGCCAATCGCTCATCGGCCGCATCCTTCGCCTCCCTTTGCGACTCATCCCCCGCCATATGCGCGTCCGCATACTGCAAGGTCCGATGCGCGGCATGCGCTGGATCGCCGGCGCTTCCGTCCATGGCTGCTGGCTCGGTTCCTTTGAGTTTGACAAGCAGGTTCTGTTTCAGCAGTACGTTCGTCCCGGTGCCAGCGTCCTCGATATCGGAGCAAATGTCGGGTTCTACACCCTGCTTTCAGCGAAACTCACAGGGCCGTCCGGTGCGGTCGTCGCCTTTGAACCACTCCCAAGAAATCTTGAATATCTTCGCGCTCATGTAAAACTGAACAGCATCAACCATGCACGGATTCTCGATGCGGCGGTGTCTGACAAGCCTGGCGAGGCGACTTTTTCCACACATCAAGATCCATCGCAGGCAAAGCTCTCCAATGAGGGCGACATCAAAGTCCGCGTGGTAACGCTTGACCAGCTTTTCGCCGCAGGCGATATTCCCGTCCCGAACCTCATCAAAATCGACGTCGAAGGTGCCGAAGGATTGGTCCTCCGCGGCGCGGCTCAGCTCCTCGCCAAGCACAAACCCGTGATTTTCCTAGCAACCCACGGCGCAGAGGTTCACAAAGATTGCTGCGATCAGCTGCTCGCGCTGGGGTACAAACTCAAGGCACTCGATGGACAGCCTCTGGCTTCCTCCTCGGAGGTGCTCGCCGAGTAGTGCCACTCAGTCTTCAATCGGAGCGACCAACGCCACCGTGTCGGTTACGCCGCTGGTGGTGCACGAACGTCGCCAACCTCTTGTTCGTTCCGTGAACTCACCCCACTCGGGCCTCTGCAGTTCCGGGTGTGTTCCGAACGCCGGCGGCGTGTCGAACCGGCTGCGAAGATACCTCTGGGCATCGTCGATCACAATCAACCCACCGGGCTTAACCACCCCCAAAGCCCATGTCGCGCACGCCCAGCGATGATTGCCATCCACCAGAACCACATCGGCCTTGGACCCGCCAAGCCCTGTGGCCGCCGCTGCCACGTAGCCCGTCGGCTCGTTTGGTGCAAGCGTGTATGTCACATTCCGATCGAGGCCCTCGGCCTTCAGCTTTTCGTTGACTTGGCTGTGCCAGCCCTGATGATGCTCCACCGAGATCAACCGACCGACACGCCGCGCAAACCACGCCGTGGATCGACCGGAGCCGAACTCAACCATGACGTCCGTAGGCCTCAGCCAACCATCAAGAAAACACACCATCGTCGGAGTCAACCAAGGTTCTTCCGGATGTGAGCGCTGATAGCGCCCAAGTCTCCACTTCGCCAACATGTAGCGGACCGTCCAGTGCGGCTTGATCAACCCACCACCACCACGAACCGCCGACTTGTTCGACACTGCTCGAACATCACCCGGTTCTGTTGCATCGGACATAGTCGAATCTCCGCGTGAATGGGGCTCATCCACCCGATCACTGTACACGATCTTCACCGAACCCCCCACCCCGTTCCTGCCGATAATCTCACTCCACACCTATGCCCGACGAACACTCCGAATCCCGATCAACGTCCGAGAATCCCTCGGATCCTTCCGGCGGCTCTTCCGCAACTCCCACTCAACTCGGTCGCCACGCCGCCTCCGGCTTTCTCTGGATCCTCGTCAACACCGCAGCCACCAAACTCCTCCAGATCGTCGCAATCGCCGTCATGGGCACGATGCTGACACAGGAAGACTTCGGTCTGTTCTCCATCGCACTGAGCATCTCCGCCTTCATCGCCACCTTCCGCGACTCGGGAGTCCGCGACCTGCTCGTCTCGCGGCCAAAGGAGTACAACCAGCTCGTCGGACCCTGCTTCTGGCTCTCTACCACCACCAACTTCGCCCTCGGTTTCATCCTCGGCATCACCGGTGAAATCGCCGATGCGGTGCTTTTCGCTCAGGGCAAGCTCGCCAACAAGGGGGACCTCTCCAAGCTCGTCTGGATCATGGCCGCCGCTCTGCCTCTGGGTTCTCCCTCGTCAACCATGGTCGCCCGCCTGAAAGTCGATCTGCGCTTCAAAGCCCTGTCGTGGCAAATGACCATCGCGTCATTGGTGCGCTACGGCGGCCAGATCACCCTCGCCCTGCTGGGTTGGGGCCCACTCTCCTATGTCCTGCCCCTGCTGGCGATCTCGATCGTCGATTCCCTCTTTCTTTACTACCTCACGCGTGAAAAAGCCTGGACTCACCGCCCCATGATCAAGTCCTGGCCCGAGATCTGGCGCAGCACCCA
This sequence comes from Phycisphaerales bacterium, assembly GCA_016741915.1. Taxonomy (GTDB): domain Bacteria; phylum Planctomycetota; class Phycisphaerae; order Phycisphaerales; family UBA1924; genus JACVCS01. The sequence goes on from JACVCS010000020.1 coordinate 44,118, forward strand.
GTGGATTATCTACGCCTCCGTCGCCGCCGGAATCACCAGTCAGGGCTTCTCCGCTGTCGCCGCACCATTCCTGCCCCAGGCCACTTCAATCCACATCACAGGCGTAGTTTTCTTCGCGCTCTCACTGCTCTTCACAGTCGAATCACTCATCGGGAACAACCTCGTTCAGGTCATGCTCCCGATTCTCTCTCGCATGAGCGACGACCCCAAGCGCCTCGGCACCGCAACACTCCGCGTTCTGGCACTTACAACCCTCGTCGCGGCCCCCGCAACAATCTTCACCGCTCTGCTCTTCGCGCCCGTTGAACAACTCGTTTGGAACGGCAAATGGACCGAGTCGGCCGTCGCCCTGTTCATCCTCGCACCGGGCTTCGTCCTTCGCAACGTCGTCATCTCCGTCCCGGCTCCGCTCATGCAGGCTACCGGACGCTTCCGCAGCTACTTCCTCATCTGGCTCTTCACCGCGATCGCCGCCCTCTGCGGATCCGCCCTCGGTGGCATCTTCTTCGCAAACTCCGAAGGTCTCGCCCTCTGCATCGCAATCTTCGTCTTCGCCTCCTGCGCTTTCGTCACCGTCCACTTCCTGCGCCCGCTGAATATCCCCACAATCTTGATCCTCGATTCCATACTCCGCGGCTTGCTCATCGCCGTCGCTGCGGGTTGCGTCGCGTGGTTCATCAACCACGAACTCGTCACCCCACATCTGCCGCAATCCTTTTTCTTCACACCCGACAACGAAAAACCCCTCCATGCCATGATCATCCTCGGCCGATCCGTTCACTTCGGCCCGCTCATCCAGATCGCCATGTTGACCGCTTCCTTCTGCCTCGCCTTCATCACACTCGTGCGCGTCCTCGCCTCAGATCAACTCCGCGACGCGATCTCGGTGCTGCCAAACCGCCTCGCCGATCCGGCGCGGCGTGTGCTCCGCTTGTGATCCGCGCGTGAACCGCACCGACCCGCTCCGCTTGAACTCCGCCGGTCACCCCGCCCACCGCACAATCACCGCTTCACCACATCCGCCCACTGCATCCAGTGCTCCCCCACCGGCGGCATCTCCACCGCGTACCGCGCCGCACGCAGCCATCCCGCCACGTACATCTGATCAATGTGCAGCAAGCCCCACGGCCGCGGGAACGTCGCCACCAGCCCCCACCCGCCCTGGTCGAACGCGTTCTCCATCCCGTTCGTCAGCAGATCAAGACTCGCCGACCCTCGCGGCGTGTTGAAATCCCCCACAATCATGTCCGCCGTCGGCACCACCGCCCGCCCTTCCGCGTCGCGCTTCGCACGCAGCCCCTCGATCAACTGCTGCGCACGCTCCGCCAGGCGATACCGCGACGCGAACGGGTCCGACGGCATGTCGATGTAGTACACCACCATCTCGCGCCCGAAGCGCTCACGTGTATCAAGCCGGATCACGATCAGATCGCCCGACTCGGCCTCCTGAAACCCACGCCGCGCCATGCCCACGCGCTCGCAGTTGTCGTTCCACCACTGCTCCAAACGCGCACGCAACGCCGCCTCCGCCTTCCGGTCGCTTTCGTTCGCTGTCGCCGGTTGATTCAGGTTCAGTGAATACGCCCGCGCGTGCAAAATCGGCACCGCCGACGCGACCACGAAGTTCCCGAACCGCTTCACGTCGTACGCCTTCCGCAGCGACGACAGGCACGAAGCCTGCGCCGCCCGCGGCTGGTTCGAACTCATCAGCAGCACGTCCGGCGCCGGGTACGGGAAAAACTCCCGCAAGTCCCCGCTCCACTGCCGCGCCAGAAACGCGTCGATGTTCCAGTGCGCAATCCGCAGCGAACCCTTCACCCGTCCGTCGGCCAGCGTCGTCTCCGCCTTCAGCGCGTTCAGCCAGCGCATCTCCACCCAGTGCGACCACACCAGCGCCCCGAGCACCGACCACAGCATCAGCGACGAAACCCACCACGCAAAGCCGCGCCTTCGCCGCGGCGTGGATTCATGCTCATCCTCGCCCCGCCGAACCGCAGATGGCCACCGAACCAACAGCGTCAGCAATGCCAGCACCGCCGCGGGTGCCAGCACAAGCCACGAAGGCAGCCACGCCAGAACCTGCAGCGCGTGCTGACGATCGGAGACAACTTTCCCGGTGACCCACAGCGAAAGCACCCCGGCGCACGCCACCACGCACAGCCACCCAGCAATCACAGCCAGCAGCCGAACTCCTCGCCGCAACACCTCTGCACACTCCAATCGAAGCCCGCCGGCGCGTTCGCCCGCGCAGAATCAACCGCTCACGCTCCGCCCAGATCGCCGCGACGCTGCGCCACAAACGACTCGTCGCCGTACGTCACGTCCTCACCATACCCCGCGTCCTCGAGCTCCGGCTGGTCGTCCTCGATCCCCTGCTCGCGGCGTTTGTTCATCTCTTCCCATTCACCGGGTTGCCCGTACTGATCCGTCCCCCAGTCGAAGAACCCCGCCGCCGCCATGAAGTTGCCCAGCACCGCCTTGACCACCCACATCAGGAAGACGATCGACAGGAAGCCGTAGAACCACAGCACCGCGAAGAGCGAAACCTCACCCCGCGGCAGCGCCAGCATGTGCCCAAGCCCCGTCCCCATCGCCGCCAGGAAGTACGGGTTGTGCGCGCGATCCCGGATGGCCGAGTCCATCACCCGGTACACCACCCCGAAGAACGCCGCGTAGATGAGCATCCCGATGTACAGCCCCTCCGCCCACCCGTGCCCGATGATCCCGATGCCCAGGTTGCCACCCGCGTTCAGGTGTTTCTGAACCTGGATACCCATCGCCACCGGCTTGTCGTCATAAATCGCCCGCGGGATCGGGTTGGTGATGAAGAACGCCAGCCCGTTGAAGGGCACCAGCGGGTGCGTCCGCGGATACTCCTCCATGATGTAGCACGTGTACAGGCACGCGTCCTGCAGAAGCACCGCCTTGGTGTTCTTTGATTCCAGCGGATTGACCTTGCCCGTGACGATGTCCGTGAGCTGATCCGCCCGTGCGTCCAGCGTCGACTGCTCGGGCGTCAGCGCGCCGCGCATGTTCGTATACGCGAACAGGAACATCAGCGCCGCGATGCTGCCGAAGGCGACGATGCTCAACTGCTTCTTCACCGGGCGATACCGCAGCCACGACCAGTACGCCATCCACAACGCCGACAAAAAGATGCCCAGCGCGTCACGCCGCCCCGACTGGAACGTCGTCGAAACCACAACCCCGAAGACGAACGCCGCCGCCAGCACGATCCAGAACAGCGGGTTCGCCGGCTGCCGACACACCAGCACCACCGCCAAGCCCACGGCAAACCCGCAGAACGCCGGACGCACCATGATCACGAAGAACTCCAGCAGGCTCGAAAAGCCCGCCAGCGTCGTCAGCAAAATCCCGCCCACCGTCACACCCAGAACCACCAGCATGCCCGAGTACGACACCGGCAGATCAATCGGCGGGATGATCTTCTGCAACCACGTGAAGTTCTTCGCCAATCGGTACGCGACCAGGTACACCACAATGAACTGAATCATCATCGTGGACATGAAGTTCCACGACGCGTCCGAGGGCGTGTGGTTCGGGAACGCCTCGTCCCCCATGATCACCCAGTACGTGATCAGCGCGAACGAATAAAACTGCATGAACCCGACCAGAAAGATGGTGTTGAAGCTCAGCATGTCCCACTGACGCTTGGCGATCTTGTAGATCAACAGCCCCAGCAGCGCCAGAGTCACAACCGTGCCCACTATGCCCGAATATGCCGGAATCATGTCAACGCCTCACCCCGCACCGCCACCATCCGCCGGGGTCCATTCTTCACCGCGTACAAACAGCAAACAACGCCGCGACGCGGTTTTGCCCGATTCTTCTTCATCGGCTTCTTCAAGCCTTCACTGATACCAAATCCCCCGCCGCCCAGTTCGCGCCCACGGCCCAAGATCGATCAGTCCCCGCGCAATCCCTGCCGATCCCGGCTTTTCACCCCAACCCCCACCCCCACCACCCCCCACCCTTTCAGCCTCCGCCCCTCCCGCTCTGCCGCTGAACCGCTCAGCCGCTCCACTCTGCACCCGAACCACCCAAGATCCCCGCCCGACACAGCGCAATCCGCATCCCGATGATCGGGTCCCCGCGCCGCCGCCAGTTCGCCAGCACTTCCCTCGACGCCGCCTTCATCCGCTCGAGCCGCGCCTCGTCCGTCGCCACCACCGTCATTGCCCGGATCAGCCCCGCCTCATCGCGCCGCGAGAACACCGCCCCGTTCACCCCCGCCTCCACCAACTCCGGCACCGCCCCCACCACATCGCTCGAAATGATCGCCATCCCCGCGCACGCCGCCTCGTTCACCACCAAGCCCCACGCGTCCGAATCGCTCGGCACCACCAGCACGTCACTCCCCTTATACACCGCCGTGATCTTCCGCTGATCACCCATGAACCCCACAAACTTCACCCGCCCCTTCAACCCCTCGGGCACAAGCGCCCGGCAATCCGGCATCAACGGCCCGTCCCCGATCACCACCAAGTCCCACCCCGGCAACTTCTCCGCAACCTTCACAAACGCGCTCACCGCCAGATCGGGCCTCTTCACAGGCTGCAACCGCCCGCAATACACAAACCGCCGCCGCCCCGCGGCAAGCCCAAGCTCCGCGTGCACCCGCGAAACCTCCTCCGCACCCATCGTCTCGATCATCTCATAGTCCGGCTCGTACGGACAGTAAATCACCTTCGTCGCGTCCGCACCGTACCGATAGAAGTACCGCGCCCCCGCGCTGCCGAACGGCAACACCGCCACGCACCGCTTGATCACCTCGCCGACCACAAACTGCTTCGCAAGCTTCCGCAAGCCCGACGCGCGGTCGCCGTAGATGTTCGAGTCCGCCACCAGAAACACCGGGATCCGGTTCGTCGAACACCACCGGAAAATCCGCAGCCGACCGACATCGTTATACCCCGACAAAAACACCGCCCGCACCCGGTTCTTGATCAACCAGTCGATGATCCGCCCGCCCTTCTTCCAATCTCCCAGCACCCGCGCCGGCGTCACCGCTCCCTCCACCGACTCCCCCTCGCCGAACGCCACCGGATTAATCTCCTGCGCCAGCGGCGTCGTCCAGGGCTGGTCCGGCTTGCCGTGCGTATACAGCGTCGAAAGCCGAACCTCCGGAATCTCCCGCACAATGCGACGGTGCAACGCCACCCGATAGGGCGTCTCCACGTTCGTCACAATGACAATGTTCGGACGGACATCCGTCCTCATCTGCGAGGTCTCCACGAGAGCCTCAGCATACAGCGCCCCCAACCGTTGTCCGATCCGATCCCACGTAAATCCGCCCTCAATCAGGGCCCTCCCGCGATTCGCACGCTCCGCCGCCCCCGCAGGGTCCGAGAACACGTCTTCCAACGCCCTCTGCACCGCCCCCACCTCGCGCTTCACCACCCACCCCGCGCCCGCCTTGCCCACCTCATCAAAGTGGCATTCCTCCGAGATCACCACCGGCACCCGCGAGGCCAACGCCTCCGCCACCGACATGCTGAACCCCTCGTGCCCGCTCGGCAAACAGAACGCCGCCGCATCCACCATCAACTCATACTTCTTCCGCCCATACACCGGCCCCACAAAGTGCACCCGGTCCTCAACCCCCGCTTCACGCGCCGCCGCACACCACAAACCCCCAGCCCCCTCGTCAGGCCCGGCAAAGACCACCCGCGCCCGCGGCTGCGTCTTGAGTAATCCCTTCAACGCCCCCACCAGAATCTCCCCGCCCTTCACCTCGTGCAGCCGCGCCAGCAACACCACAAACGGATCGTCACCAAGCTCCGGATGCTCCGCCCGAAACCGCCCACGCTCAGGCCGCGGATCCACCTCGCCCAAATCCACCCCGTTCGGCACCGTCACCACCCGCGAATGAAACCCACCGCGCTCCACACACCCCTGCTCATACGCGCTCAGCGCGTGCACCCGCGACGCACCGCTGATCAGCTCCCGCCGCCCAAGCCACAACGCCGCCTTCTTCTTCCACGCCTTCACCGACAACGCCCACTCATCGAGCATCCCGTGCGGCGTCAAGACATACGGCACCCTCGCCCCGCGCGCAATCTTCCCCGCTTCCACCAACGCCGCATCCCACACCCCGTGCATATGCACCACCTGCGCCCACATCACCACCTCGCGCAGTTTCCCCCGATCCGCGCTCGACATCCGCCCACGCCCGCCGAACACACTCCCCCGCCCCCTCCCCCGCCACGCCTCCAGCCGAACAGGCCAGAGCTCCGACATCCCGCCCCGCCCCTCGTGCGC
>JACVCS010000094.1 GCA_016741915.1 Phycisphaerales bacterium
GTGGCCGGCCCGGGCCTGGCAAACAGCCTTACCGCACTGGACCTGATCGACGAGTACCGCATCTACCTGCACCCTGTGGTGCTGGGCCACGGGACCCCCTATTTCGCCGGCCCCCGGCCGCGGCGGGGACGATCTCGCTGGGTGCGACGCTGCGACCGATCTTGCACATGGGCGAGGTGCTGAAGCGCGATCGGGTCTTCTTCCGCTATGAAGCGGCGTTCATGACGTACGGCGTGGGGTGGATGATCTGCTGGGCGCTGGTGCCGCTGTTGTGTACGGAGGTGCTGAAGCTCGATTACGACAGCATTTCGAAATCAACGGCGGCGGCGTATCAGTTCACGCTGGCGCTTGTGACGCTGCCGCTGGGGTATTTGAGTGATCGGATCGGGCCTGCGCGGCTGACGGCGGCGTGCTTTGCGGGGCTGACGCTGTATCCGGTGCTGTTGATCCTGACGGGCGGGGCGGAGACGCTGATGGCGGCGAGCGTGGTGCACGGGATTTTCGCGGCGGGGGTGAACGTGGGGTGGTTGCTGGGGCCTGTGTCGCTGGCACCGACGCGGGAGATGGTGCCTCAGTATGTGGCGATTCACGCGAGCTTGGTGGGGCTGCGTGGGGCGGTGTTTCAGTTGTTGGGGGTGGGGCTGTACGCGATGACAGGGCGGATGGAGGTGCCGCTGGTGATCGCGGCGCTTGGGTTCGCGTGGGCGGGGTATCAGATGGCGGGGCTTTGGCGCGAGATGAGGCGGAGTGGTCGGTGAGTGCGGCGGGGGTGGTTACTTGGCGCGAGGGCGGGGCTTCTTTTTCTGAGCGGCGATTTTTTTGGGGCCGAGGCCTTCGTCTTTCAGGGCGCTGGCGGTGAAGGTTTTGCCGGTGGTTTCGCGGTCCCAGGTCCAGGACTTGCCGCGTTTGGCTTCGTAGAACTCCCACATTTCGAACCAGTAGCTGCGGAAGGTGTGCTGTCGCATGGGTGCGAAGTGGGCTTTGACCTTTTTCATGATCTGGGCGGAGGAGCCTTTGAAGCCCAGGATGGTTCGGCCGTGACGGACGCTTTCGGTATCGAGGGGGAGGTGGGCGTAGCGGCCGAGGAGTTGGAGAATGTTGGCGGCGGCGTATGGGCCTATGCCCGGGAGTTCGAGGAGGAAGTCGAGGACTTCTTCGTCGGAGGTTTGGGGGCTGGTGAGGCGGGCTTCGTCGATCTGGTTGGTGTGGAAGAGTTTGGCGAGGTCGATCAGACGTTGATCGCGGTAGCCGACGGAGCAGCGGGCGCGGAGGGTGGTGACGCGGACGCGGGCGAGCTGTGCGGGGGTGGGGAATGCGCCGCCATCGCCCACGACTTCGCAGAGGCGCTTGTTCATGATGATGGTGCTGGGCCAGGCGACGTTGCAGCTTGTGACGGTCTTGATGACGTCTTCGAAGAGCGTGGGCGAGCGGAAGAGCCTTGCGCGGCCTGAGGCTTTGAACCGCGGGTCGACGCGGTGGAAGGAGCGCACGACGGAGTGGTCCTCGTGCAGGTTGAGCATGCGGTGGATTTGGGCGGTCAGCTCGCGGCGTTGTGCGTCGGAGAGTGTGGATTCAAGGGCGACGGTGAGCGATGAGCCGCGGGAGATGGAGCGGATGGGCACGGCGGAGAAGGCGGGGCGGTCGCCCTGCCAGATGAGGCCTTTGACGGGCTGGTTGTTCAGGGTGAAGGTGCGGTGGAGGGCGAGTGTGTGGGGGTTCCAGTGGTTGGGGGCGAGGAGGAAGTAGCCGTAGGAACAGGCGTCGCGGTGGAGGAGATAATCGCGCGGGACGGGGATGGTGAGGGTTTCGGGATGCGGCGTAGGCGTGGTCATCGCGCGGTGGTTTGGGTTGAGCGTGGGGCGATCAGAAAAGATGGAGCAGACTTGTTGCCTGCACGACCACGGTCGAGAAGACGGAAGACTGCACGGCTCTGGAGAGCCGAGCCACCTGTAGGCACGGGACCGATCAGACGCGGGCCTTGCGGAAGCCGGGGAACATGAAGGAGCCGATGTTGGCGCAGAGGCGTTCGGAGACGCGGCGGATGAGGTCGTTGTTTTCGGTGGCTTTGGCGCGGATGTCCGCGGCACTTTGACCCAGGGTGGAGATGAGGTTGGTGACGAAGGGCGTGGCGAGGTGGTTTTCGATGGCGGCGTCGTCGCATTCGAAGTGGTATTGGAAGCCGTAGGTCCGCAGGCCGACGCGGAAGGATTGGATCTTGCAATCGGGGCTGGACTGGAGGACGGTGCTGTCGGGCGGGGCTTTTTTCACTTCGTGGGCGTGGGATTGGAAGACGGGGGCCTGCCAGGGGATGCCGGCGAGGATGGTGTCGGTGATGCCGGCGGGTGAGGCGTTGACGTTGACGAAGCCGATCTCGGGTTTGGCGGCGGGGCCGACCTCACCGCCCAGTGCGGCGGCGAGAATCTGGTGACCGAGGCAGATGCCGACGACGGCGAGCTGGCGTGCGTGAGCGCCGCGGATGTAGTCCATCTCGGCGTCGAGGAAGGGGGAGCCGTCGCCGACGTTTTGCGGGCCGCCGAGGATGATGACGGCGTCGATGCCGTCGAAATCTACGGGGACGCCTGCGGCGCCGAGCTGATCGAGTCGACGGAAGTCGAGGCGGTGCCCGCGGTCGCGGAGTGCGGGGCCCAAGCGGGCGATGGTGTCGACGGGTGAATGCTGAAAGACGATGATCGACATGATGGGCGATGGTACGGGGGAGAAGGGCGGTGGTCGAACGGGGTGGTGCTCGCGAGCGGAGACTACTTGGGCTTGTCTTTGTCTTTGTCGTCGCGGGGTTTGAAGAGTTCGCCCAGGCCTCGTTCGATGCCTTTGCCGATGAGGTCGGCGGGTTTTTTCAGTTGTGAGCCGAAGTTCTCGAAGAAGAGTTTGGGATCGGGTGCGTAGGCGGGGCTGGAGAGCGGGCCTGTGACGCGGAGGGGGACCATGGTGCCTTCGGAGAGGACATCGGGGAGGATGCCGCCGAAGCCTTTGCCGAGGTCGTCGTTGAGTTTGGACATGATGGAAGCGGAGGCGGCGACGGTGGGGATGTAGATGACGGCGTCGACTTCTTTGCGGACGAGGTCGACCTTGCCGGTGAGTTTGAACTCGAAGTTGCGGATGGGGAGGCGGACGTCGGTGTAGGAGGCGATGCCGTTGTTGAAGGAGACGACGAAGGGTGGGATGGGGCGTTGCATGAGCTCGCCGTCGGTGAGCAGGGCGCGGTCAAGGAAGCTGCCGAGCTCGCGTTTGAAAACGTATTCGATTCGGCCTGGGGTGATGGTGAGGTTGCCGTTGAGCTTGGTGATGTCGCCGTCGATGGGGATCATGAGGTCGGGGCTGGTGACGGTGAAGGGGGGTTCGAGGATTGCGGGCTGGGTGGGCGTGGCGGGCTGGATGGTTGTGCCGGCGGTTTTCTGAATGCTGGCGAAGAGGGGCAGGACGCCCATGATCTCGGTGTCGCTCTCGAACTTGAGCTGTGCGAGGGAGATGGAGAGGGGTTTTTGCGGCGAGACTTTGAGGACGCCACGGTCGACGGGGCCGCTGAGTTCGAGGTTGGCTTGTTGACGTGGTGAGGGTGCGGCGGGGGTGGTACCGGGTGCGGCGGGTTGTTTGGGGGCGTCGATGGGTTTGACGGAGGTGAGGCGGGCTTCGAGGCTGCCTGGGGTTGAGCTTGTGTTGTTGGTGGTGGAGGTGGTTGTGGGTTGGGACGTGGTGAGGTTCTTGGCGTTCAGGGCGATGGACATCTCGGGCCCGAGGATGTCGCGGAGTTGCTTGCCGGTGCGGGCGAGTTTGTCGACGAGTGCGGTGGGGAGGCTTGGGGCGTCGATCTTGGCGTCGATGAGGGCGCGGGAGAGGTCGAGATCGCCCGCGGGACTGGCGAAGTTCTTCACGAGGACGTCGGCGGAGAGTGAGCCGGCGGGAGAGGGGGTGCTTGCGGCGGTGGCGTTGGAGGCGGTTGTGCTGACGCGCGTGGCGGTGGCTTTCACGCTGAGGTTCGTGTCGCCCTTGATGCGGACGGTGAAGCCTTCGATGTCGGTTTGCTCGGGCGGTTGCATTGTCGCGACGCGTGCGCCGGGGGGGGTGGGCTTGGCTGCGGCGGTGCTCGGGCTGGTGAGCTTGATGGTTGAGGCGGAGAGGGCGGCGTCGAGGGCGAAGGTGCCGGGCTGGAAAAGGCCGATGCCGTCGATGCCCAGAGCGAGGGTTTCGATCGTGCCTTTGAGTGTGACGGGCTGCGTCACGCGGAGTGACTCGCCCGCGGCGGGTTTGTTTGCGGTTGCTTCGCTGGGGGCGAAGAGTGTTTGATCGAGGAAGGCGGGCTCGACGGTCCAGGTGAACTCGGCGGGGGCGGTGAGGGCGAGGGCTTTGCCTTGCTGGGTGAGCGAAAGGCCTGTGAGGTTGAGGCGCGGGCTTTGGATGCTCGCGCTGGCCTTGGTGGTGCCGGGGCCTTCTTTGGTGGCGGAGAGGTTGATGGAGGCGGGTGAGCCGAGGGCGCCGCTGATCAGGCCGGGCTTGCTGAGCATGGCATCGAGGCGCTGGGCGTCGATGTTGGTGATGGTGGTTTGCAGCTTGAACTCGTTCAGCGAGGCGGCGGCGTCGAAATCGGCGCTGATGCTGGCGACGGGCTCGGGACGCTGGCCTTCGATCAGGTCGGCGCGGAGCTGAGCGCCGAGGTGGCCTTCTTTGGAGGTTGGGTTGGTGAGGGCGGCGAGGGGCGCGTCGGCGGTGAGTTGAAGGTTGCGCACGCCGCCGGTGAAGGTGCGGGACGGGCCGAGGGGGAAGTTGGTGACGCGGAGACCCTCGGGGCTGCTGACGGCGGCGTTGATGGCGACGGCCGAGAAGTCGAAGGTGTTCGCTGCGGGTGTGATGGCGATGGGCTTGCTGAGGGTGACCTTGAAGTTCAGATCGCCGGTGGAGCTGACGCGCGTTTCGGGCGTCGATTTCTCAAGCAGCGTTGTGATGGCCTGGGCGGATTCGGGGGTCAGGCGGAGCGTGCCCTGGAGCGTGTTGAGCGTGGCGGCGTTCTCGCTGAGTGTCGCGGCGAGCTGCGTGCTGAGGTTGGTTGCGGCGAGCGTTACCGCGAGTTGCTGCTGGGCGGCGGTGCTTTGCAGGGTGATGTCCGTCGAGAGTGACGGGCCCAGCACGTCGGCGATGGTGCGGAGTTTGGACTCATCGAACCCGGAGAGGGCGGCGTACTTCGTGGGCAGCGAGCTCAATCTCAGCGTGCCGGTGACACGGCGGGCGGCGAGGAAGGGGAGCGACGAGCTTGCGGGGGTTGATGAAGCTGAAGCGGGGAGCAGGCCTTGGAGTTGCAGGTCGGTGGTGAAGGACCAGCCGTCGGAACCGGAGGCCTGGGCTTGGAGTTTGGTTGGCGCGTTGGGTGCGGTGGAGAGGATGGCTTTCAGGCCGTTGATTCCCACGCGGCGGGTTTGGCCTTCACGGGTGATAGCGGCATCGAGGGCAGCGAGATCGAAGGCGAGGCTGGAGGTGAGTGCGGGTGTGGCGAAGCTGCCTGTGCTGGTGCGCGGGAGGGTGAAGGTGCCGACGAGCGTGGCGGCGCCGGTGCCCGAGACGACGACGCCTTGATCGATGAGGAAGGCGTTGAGGATGTTTGAGGTGCGGTTGATGCTGACGGCGAGGTCGCTGCGGGTGCGGAGGGAGGCGTTGTCGACGACGATGGGGAGGTTGGCGGAGATGTTCTGGGCTTTGACGGAGAGGTCGGCTTCGATGGCGTTGGGGTTGGCGGCGGCGGCTTTGGCGGTGGCGCGGAGGTCGAGGCGCGGGCCGAGCTCTTGGGTGAGGTTGATCTTCTGCGAAAGGTCACCCAGCAGGGGCTGCGCCAGGCGCGTGTCGACGTTCATCAGCGCGGCTTCGGCTTGAATCTGTCCGGGGATGGGACGGAGGGTGCCGCGATCGGTGAGCAGGTCGCTGGCGGCGATGTTGATGGTGAGATCACCGGCGGGTGTGGAATCGATGGCAGCTTTGCCGCCGCCGCGGACGGTGAGGCCTTTGGTCAGGTCGGGGCTTTCGACGGTGAGGGTGAGTTCGCTGGTGCGGACGGGGCGTTGGCGGGTGCCGGTGGAGTCGGTGGTGGTGAGCTGGGCGGCGATGGGATCGACGGAGGCGGAGGCGATGATGGCGACGCCGCGGGCGTCGAAGCCGGTTGGGGATGTGGTGGTGGGAACGCGGAGGGACGTGATGCTCACGCGCGCGGCGGGGGCGGCGTCGATGACGAGGTTTGCGTTGGTGAGGGCTTTGTTGATGGCTGGGGAGCGGAGTAGGAAGTCGGTGGAGCGGAGGTCGGCGGTGAGGGGCTTGGTGAGTTCGAGGTAGCCGCTGGTGATTTTCATGGAGCCGTCGACGAGTGCGCCGGCGGAGGTGAGGGTGAGGTCGATGGCGGCTTGCTGGGCGGAGCCTTGGGCTTTCAGGCGGAGGTCGGCGCCGGGGCCGAGGGCTTCGCGGAGCTGGCCGTTGAGGCTGGCGAGTGCGTCGATGAGGCCGACGGGGGCGGCGGTGATCTGCACGTCGCTGTCGATGGTTGCGGCGGGGAGATCGAGCAGGCCCTGTGACGAGAGGAAATTCTGGGCTTTGGTGGCGATCTTGATGGAGCCGTCGGGCTGGGAGGGTTGTTTGATGCCGCCGGTGAGGTTGATGGCGAGGGCGGGTTGACCTCGGCGGAGGTCGACGGCGGCGTTGCCCTTCAGGGCGGTGATCTGGGCGGAGGCGATGGTGGCGCCGGCACGGTCGAGCTGGGTGTACTTGATGTCGATGTTTGTGATGTCGATGCGGACGGTTTTTTCGGGCAGGGGGCTTGGGGCTGTGGAGGCGGAGGAGGTGGTTGGGTTCTTGGGGGCGATGGCGCGTTGGAAGTTGCTTTCGACGGCGGTGGTGTCGGTCTGGCGGGCGATGATGTCGGCGCTCCCGCTGAGGGTGAGGGTGCCCAGGTCGGTCAAGCCGCCCAGGACGCTGAGGATGCCCAGCGAGCTGGTGGCTTGGAGCTTGGCGACGACGAGGCCTTTGTCGTCGAGGAGTTCGATGGAGCCGATGCGGGTTGGGCCCGTCCAGCCGACGGAGACGTCGCTGACGCGGAGTGAGCCCTTGATGGAGTCGGCGGCGGCGTTCTGGATGATCCCCGGGGCCATCGCGGAGGCGATCATGGGGACGGCGATGACGGCGCCCACGGCGAGGACGCCGACGGAGAGGCCGGCGATGAGGAGAATCTTCTTGGTGCGGGGTTTGAGGGCCATGGTGCGGCGGGCCTTTCGATTGCAACCGGCGATGAGCAACTGACGAACTCAGAAGGGGAACGGTACCCGGCGGTGGGCGGTGGCCGAGGGTCTATCTGCCGTCCACTACCCCCACCCCCCCCACTTCCCTACCGGCGGTGTGCGGATGGATTCTGTACCGGGCTGGTGTGGAGTGGGTTCGTACGGAAACGGGGTTTGGGCGCATCGGGTACTGTTGAGGAATGATGATGCCGAACTTTTCCGTAGGGCGAGGTGGTCTGAACGGTGCGTGGGGTGTGTGGGGTGCGGGGCGGGTGCGTGCTGCGCGGGCGGGTTTGTTGATCGCTGCGGGGGCTTTGATGCCGCTGGGCGTGATCGCGTTTGCGACGATCGCTTCGGCGGCCCATGGCGCGATGATGAGCGCGGCACAACCGGGGGGTGGGGGTAACGCGGCGATGCCGGAGGTGGTCAAGTCGCTTGATCTGGCGGCGGCGATTGCGGAGGCGCGGAGCGAGTCGAGGCTGCTGCTGCTGGAGCTTGCGCCGGGGACGACGCGGAACGCGGCGATCAGCGAGCGGTGGTCGTCGCCGATCTTGAAGGCGTGGGCGAAGCGGCACGCGCTCGTGGTGCGCGTGAGCGACATGGCGACGCTCAAGCTGCTGCAGGAGCAGGGGCTGACGCAGGCGTCCGACGGCGACCCGCTGCTGTTCAAGGACGGCAAGTACGTCCGCGCCTTCAGCATCGCGGCGAACTGGAGCACGCAGAACGACGAGAACAATCAACCGGTGCGGGTCTATGCCAGCAAGCAGCTCTCGCGGATCCCGCGTGCGCCGCGCGGCACGGCCTCGGACATCGCGCTCATGCTGCGGCTGGATTGGACGTGGCGGTCGTTCGAAACCAGCGACCCGGCGTTCTTCGCGGCGCACGTGAAGGGCGTCGAAGAGCGGGCGAAGGGGGTGAAGCCCGACGAGGCTTCGTTCAGGATGAAGGAAGAGGACGGTATCAAGCCGATGCTCATCAGCGTGCCGATGGGTGAGGCGGGCGAGAAGGCGATCATCGATGCGCTGACGCAGGTGCGGGCGTTCTCAGCGTCGGAGAAGCCCGAGGATCTGGCGAAGGCCACCGGCGGGTACACGAGCATCTGGGAGCTGACCGACGTTGCGGGCTCGAACTTCGACTCGGCCCGGCTGTGCATCATCGCGGCGGAGATGCACGCGCTGGCTTCGCGGTATGCGCCGGCGAAGGCCCGATTCAGGGCGATGTTCGAGGCGGAGATGACGCAAGTCGACACCGCGGATGCGAAGAGGCTTTTCAGCGTGCTGACGCTGGCGCGGATCGCGGATGTGCACGTGCCGGTGCTGGAGTTTGTGGACAATGCGCTGAACGACCCGGACGCGGCGACGATGATGCCGCGGGCGGAGCGGCTGAATCTCGAGTCGATGCTGCCGCGGTTGCACTTTAACGATCCGCTTTCGGAGACGAAGCGGCCGATCTCGATCCTGGAGCGGCACGCGAAGGTGATCACGGGCAAGCCGCCGCGGTCGATCCCTGCCGAAGCGGCGGCGAAGGCGGTGGAGTTTCGCAGGTGGCTGATGCTGGTGGACGCGGGGCGAGTGTGCGCCACGCTGCGGGTGGCGGGGGGTCGGGACGAGGACGTCAAGGCGGCGCGGGCGCTCACGGAGAAGACCCTGGGTGAGTCGGCGGCGGTGAAGCGCACGCTGGAACTGGCGGACATGCTGGCGCCGCAGACGAAGAAGTAACGTGAACGTGAACGTGAAAAGAACCATCAGCGTTGGCTGATGTGGTCTTTTTTCGCGTTCACGTTCGCGTTTGCGTTTCTCTTCGCGTTCATGTTCGCGTTTGCGTTTTTACTTGACGAACGTGCCGCGGGCGCGGTCTTTTTTGACGCCGGGGAAGGGCAGGGCCCGGCCGTGGGCGGCGCAGTAGATGCCGGGTGGGAGTGTGCCGGCGGCGAAGATGGCCTCGGTGAGGTTCTGCAGGGCGTCGCTGCGGGTCATTTCAAAGGGTCGCATCGCGCCGGTGAGGACGATGGGGACGGGCGGCTTGGGGAAGAGCTCGCAGAGTTTCTCGCCGGTGAGGTGGAGGGTGTCGGTGCCGTGGAGGATGACGACGCCTTGGACGTCCTCACCCCCGGCCCCCCCACCACCGCCCTGAGCGCCGAGCACGGCCCCCACGACCTCGGCGATTCGGCGGCGGTCTTCGTCGGTCATGATGAGCGAGTCCTTGCTCATCAGCTCGATGATGGAGACGCTGGTTTCTTCAAGGCGTAGGCGGCGGAGCATCCGCCGGACGATGGAGCGGCGGTTATCGAGCGAGCCGGTCTGCTCGTCGTAGGTCTTCTCGATGGTGCCGCCGGTGGTGATGAGGGTGAGGCGTCGCATGGTGAGAGGATGGTATGAATGGGAATGTGAAACGAGCGGGCCGCCCCAGAATGTACACTTTCGGCTGATGACGGCGAGTTCGGAACAATCGGGGCAGCGTGAGAGGCACGCACGCGAGCTTCCGGCGTATGTGACGCGGGTGACCGTGCCGCACGCGCTGGTCGGACAGGCGACGATCGTCGTGATCGCGGCGTTGGTGGTGTGGTTTGTGAATCACCCGTACTTTCCGTACTTGTATAGGTTGACGAGCGAGCAGTTCGTGACGGCTGCGCTCTTGGCTGCTGCGGCCGGGTTGGTGCTTCTGCATCAGCGAATGCAAATCTGCCTTGCCGAGCGCGTGAGGGATTCGGGATGCCGAGTGTGTCCGAGATGCTTGTACGATCTGCGGAGCATCGACGACAAGTTGCCGTGCCCGGAGTGCGGCGATAAAACGCCGCGGGAAATCGCCAAAGAGCAGTGGCGGAACTGGTTCAGAAAGCTCGAGTTGGCTGAAGGATCTGAGAAGAAGAGTGGTGTGCGATGACCGACCTCGATCGATCACCGTTACGCAAAGTGCCCGCGGGCTTTTCGCTGGTGCCGAAGGCGGTTGGCGTGCGCGAGTTCTCGCTCACGTCGAAGGCCGCGATTGCGCCGCTCGGGATGATCGGGCTGTCGCTGGTGTTCGCAGTGTGGGCGGCACGGAAAGGCGATTCTCAACTCACGCCTCCCCTCCCATCCCAGGAACGAATCCGGCGGCCTTCAGCACGGACATCGGCTGGATGGATCTGGTGGTCGTGGCGATCTTTCTCGCGGCGGTGGTCTATCTGGCGACGTTCAACCAGCGGCGGGTGCGGGCCTTGGCGCGCTGCGTGCAGAGCAAAGACCGGTGCGTCTGCCCGGCGTGCCTGTACGACCTGCGGAGCATCGACGACAAGTTGCCATGCCCGGAGTGCGGCAATAAAACGCCGCGGGAGATCGCCAGGGAGCAGTGGCGCAACTGGTTCACGATGATCGGCTTCACGGGGCACCACTCAGGCGACAGCCGTTCGCGACAAGAGTGACCGGTCATTTGGCACATTGCACATGCCACAGGGCACAGGGCCACAGGGCACATTTGATCCAGAACCGCCGGGTGCGTCCGCCGCTTGTCCCGCTGTGCCATGTGCGATGTGGCCCTGTGCCATGTGCTTTGTGACTTCGCGCCCTAACCTGTCTCTCGATGTCCCAACTCCTCGACGCTCTGGCCCGTTGGAAGCCCTTTACCGCGATTGTCGTCGGCGATTTCATGCTCGACGAGGTGCTCTCGGGGGATGTTGATCGGCTGGCCAACGACGCGCCCGTGCCGGTGGTGCTCGTGAAGCAGACGACGCAGACGCCCGGCGGGGCCGCGAACGTGTGTTTGGATCTGGTGGCGCTGAAGGGGCGGGTGGTGGCGGTGGGTGTGACGGGTGAGGACCATGG
>JACVCS010000021.1 GCA_016741915.1 Phycisphaerales bacterium
CCCCTTACCCCCTCACACACGCGCACGGACTTTCAACCAGATGCGCTTCGAGATGATTTCATGACCACACCAGGCAAAGGTCCGCGTCGTTCTTCCGGGCCTCGCCCGGGTGGCAGCTCACGATTCGGAGGGCCGAATCGCGGCGGCGGCGGTCCTTCGCGCGGCGGAAGACCCGGCAAGCCCGGGGGCTTTGGACGCCCGGCGAAGCCGCAGACACCCAAGAAGCCCCAGCCGCCGGCGCGTGAGTCGCTTGTCAGCGGTTTGACCTCGCAGGAAGCGCTCGCGCCGACGACGGAGTTTCTTGACGCGACGAAGGCGATGGGGCTGGAGCTTGAAGAGGGGGACCTGAAGAAGCTCGGGCTGTATCTGGCGATGCTGCTGGAGATGAACGAGCGGATGAACCTGACGGCGATCACGGAGCCCGCGGCCGCATGGATGCGGCATGCGTTCGATGCGCTGACGCTGGTTGGACATCTGGCGGGGATTGAGGAGGATGTGGCGGCGGAGCGGGGCGTGCCGATGCGGGTGGTGGATGTGGGCTCGGGCGGCGGGGTGCCCGGGGTGCCGCTGGCGGTGGTGATGCCCAGCGTGCGGTTCACGCTTTTGGAACCGACCGGGAAGAAGGCGGAGTTCCTTCGGCACGTGGTGAGCGTGCTTGAGCTCAAGAACGTTGAGGTGGTGTGCGACCGGGCCGAGCGTGCGGCGGGTGATCGCGCGACGTACCGCGAACTCTTCGACGCGGCCGTCGTGCGTGCGGTCGGGCACGTCAGCGAGATCGCGGAACTGTGCGTGGGGTTCGTAGGTGTTGGCGGTGCGGTCTTGGCGATCAAGGGTCAACGTGCGGAGCAGGAAGTGCAGGAAGCGCAGAGAGCGCTGGCGACGCTGTTCCTGGATCATGCGGGGACGAGCCCGACGCCCACCGGTCAGATCGTGGCGCTGATGAAGACGCAGCGCACGCCCCGGATTTATCCGAGGCACGACGGCGAGCCGAAGCGACGGCCGCTGGGTTTGGCGAGCAAAGAGGCGGAACGTGAAGGGAAGGGCGGGAAGGCGGGGTAAGGGCGTTGTGGGCAGCGCGGGCGTGCTCCGAATATACTCCGAACAGTGCGGAGCCCCGTGCGAGAGATTTTGGGTGCTGGCGGGCCGATTGCGCGCGCGATGAGCGTGGGCACGAAGGTCTATGAGCCGCGCGCGCAGCAGTTGGAGATGGCGGAGGCGGTCTCGCGCACGCTGGCGGCGAAGGGGACGCTGCTCGTGGAGGCGGGGACGGGGGTGGGCAAGAGCTTTGCGTATCTGGTGCCGGCGATTTTGAGGGCGGTTGCGCACCGCGAGCGGGTGGTGATCGCGACGAACACGATTGCGTTGCAGGAGCAGTTGGTGCTGCGGGACATCCCGTTCCTGCAGGAGACGATTGCGGAGTGGGGGCTGGACGCGTCGGCGGCGCCGCTGGTGCCTGTGCTGTGCAAGGGGCGCGGGAACTATGTCTCGATTCGGCGGTTGCAGATGACGAGCCAGCGGCAGGAGCGGCTGTTGCCTGATGCGAGTTCGCGGGCGTCGCTGCACGTGATTGAGGATTGGGCATATTCGACGACGGACGGGACGCTTTCGACGCTGCCGCCGCTGCAGAGGCCGGCGGTTTGGGATCGGGTGCAGAGCGACAGCGACAACTGCATGGGGCGGAAGTGTCCGACGTACGAGCAGTGTTTTTATCAGCGTTCGCGGAAGGCGATGGAGCTTGGGAATCTGCTGATCTGCAATCACGCGTTGTTCTTTGCGGATTTGTCGATGCGGGCGGAGGGGGTTGGGTTTTTGCCGCCGTACAACCACGTGATTCTCGATGAAGCCCACGCAGCGGAGGATGTTGCGTGCGATCACTTCGGGCTGAGCTTGAGCGAGGGGCGGGTGGAGCATTTTCTTTCTCTGCTGTATCACGCGGGGACGGGGAAGGGGTATTTGCCTCAGTTGGCGTTGCTGGTGGATGCGTCGGGGAAGGGGGCGCTGGTGGACAACGCGGTGCACGCGGTGATCGAGGCGCAGGCGACGAGCCGGGCGTTCTTTGAGGATCTGCTGCGGGTGCTGCGGTCGGGGCGATTGAAGAGCGGGCGGCTGACGGAGAAGCTCACGGACGCGGCGCCGATCGGGGCGGCGATGCGGGCGCTCGCCTCGAAGCTCAAGGTGCTGAAAGAAGCGGCGCCGGGCGAGCAGGACATGTTCGAGCTTCAGGCGTACGCGACGCGTGCGGAGGCGATCGCGTTTGATGCTGATGCGTTGGTGGGGCAGGCGGTGCCCGGGGCGGCGTACTGGATCGAGGCGACGGGGCCGGGCGGGATGGGGGACGATGCCGCGGTTGGCGGCGCGGGCGGCTTGCCCACGGTTTCGAACAAGGGGCGGTATGCGATGCGGGGTTCAGGACGAGGGGGAGGAGCGGGTGTTCGGGTGAAGCTGTGCTGCTCGCCTGTGGAGGTTGGCCCGCTGCTGCGGGAGCATCTGTTCATGAAGGAGATGGGCGTCGTGCTGACGAGCGCGACGCTCTCGACCGGTGCGCAGAAGGGGCTGAAGCACGGGGTGAAGAAGGTTGAGGCTGAGAAGGCGGGTGAGAAAGCGGTTGAGAAGGCGGGGGAGCCGGCGCGGGCGATTGCGCTCGACGGGCCGTTTGCGCACGTGGCTTCGCGGCTTGGGTGTGAGCATGCGGTGACGCTGCAACTGGGCTCGCCGTTTGATCATGCGCGGCAGTCGCGGCTGATTGTCGATCTGCTGGTGAGCGATCCGCGCGGGCAGCGCAGCGCGGCGGAGCACGCCCGCGGGTATACGGGGCAACTGGCGGAGCGGATCTTCCATCACATCGGCAGCACCGACGGCGGGTGCTTCGTGCTGTTTACGAGCTTCGACACGCTGTACCGGTGCGCGGACATGCTGGGCCCGCGGCTGGAGTCGATGGCGATCCCGCTGCTGGCGCAGGGGCGCGACGGGACGCCGGGGCAGATTCTGCAGCGGTTCAAGACGGGGGAGCGGAGTGTGCTGTTCGGGGCGGCGAGTTTCTGGCAGGGTGTGGATGTGCCGGGCAATGCGCTGCGGAACGTGATCATCACGAAGCTGCCGTTCGATCCGCCGGATCGGCCCTTGGTCGAAGCGCGGGGGGAGCGGATCCGGGCGCGCGGGGGTGATCCGTTCGCGGATGATGCGCTGCCGCGGGCGGTGCTGCGGTTCAAGCAGGGGTTCGGGCGGTTGATCCGCACGGCGCGGGATTCGGGTCAGGTGGTGGTGCTCGATCCGCGGCTGGTGACGGCGCGGTACGGCAAGCGGTTTCTCGCGGCGCTGCCCGAAGGTGTGCCGATGACGGTGATCAGCGTGGAATCTCAGCGGCGTGAGGATGAGTATGACCAGCGCTTGCGAGCGGATCATGGCGAGGTCAACGGTGGCGGTCTTGAGGGGTTGAACGATCTGCTGGATGACCGCGGGCCCGATGTCACGCTGGAGATGCTGGATCCACCGTGATGGTGGGCGGCGTGTTTCGCAGCTTGTCGGCGCGTTCGAGCTCGGTGCACAGGGCGGAGGCGATGTTGCGGATCGTGCGCTGGCGGGTGGTGAGCGTGGGCTGAAGGGTGGTTGGTTCGACTTCGAGTTGCAGTTCGCCTGAGCGGAGGATCGCGAGGCCCCAGCCGACGGGGAGTTCGGTGCTTGAGACGACGCCCGGGGCGGCGGCGATGATCAGGTGCGTGGCGAGGCGGTAGCGAGCGAGGAAGTAGAACTTGGTCTGCCCGTGGAGGCTTTGGTCGACTTTGCGGAGCTCGCGGAGGACGGCGGCGCGGGCTGGAGAGTTTGAGGCTTCGAGGTCCCAGCGTTCCATCTCGCTGAAGAGATAGGTCCCGGTCTGTTGCAGGTGCGGCTCGGCGGGTTTGACGAAGTGTTCGTCGATCTCGGCGAGCTGTGCGTAGAGCGAGGCTCGGCGGGCGATGAGCTCGCTTGCGCGCTGTGTGTCGCGGAGGTAATCGCTGCGCGAGGCTTTGCACTCGACGAAGAGGGTGGTGGGCTCGCGGGCTTTTTCAGGCCGCCGGCACCAGGGTGGGCAGATGACGCGTGGCGGCGGTTGGGCGATTGGCTGATGGCCCTCGCCAGGCGGGGGTTGCTCGGGGGTTTGCGGTTGCGTTTGCGTTTGGATTTGCGGAGCGGGCGTGGGGTCGGATTCGTGCCAGTTCACACGGTCGAGGTAGCCGGCGGCGTCGAGTCGCCAGCGTGAGAGGGGGCAGCGGACTTCGCACGCCGCGGCGCAGCAACCGAGGCCCCGCAGCCATCGCCGCGAGGCTCGCTTGAGCTCCTGATGAAGGGGCGTCTCCACGCTCCATGGTACTTCCGCCGCGGAGCTTGGTGCGGCGTGTTTCAAGGTCCATCCGGGCCTTGCTCCCTCTCCGGTTTTTCTCTCTCTCCGTCCGGGTGGTGGGCGTGTTGTGTGGTGCTGGGTGCGTGGTTCAGGCTTCGGTGTCGATCTGCTGGCCGGGCTCGATGAAGCGGATGACGCGGTAGGCGCGTTCGACTTCGTAGGTCATGGTGAAGCTGCCGGTGCCCGAGGCGGTGCGGATGGGCAGGGTGTAGCTCATCACGGTGCGCTCGCGGAGGAACTCATCGACGACGGCGCCGATGGTGTTGCCCGACTGCGCGGGGGTGGTTTCGTCGGTGGGCTGGGTGTCGGTGCTTTCGTCGACGGGGGCGACGTCTTTGTTCTTCAGGCGGCGCGAGGGTTTGAGGTTCGAGATCTCTGCGGTGTCCTTGACCGGCTGGCGCTGGGTGACGACGGCGGGGGATTGGGTGTTCTTCTCGGCGTTGTTCACGCGCGGGGTGGAGAGCCATGAGCGGCCCTGACCGCCCGAGCCGTCGCCCTGGTTGGTGGCGGCGCGGGTCCGGCGGCGCTCGCTCCCTGAGGCGGCGGCGGCTTGGCCGGGTGAGATGCCCAGCGACTGGCTGACGAGGTCGTTGATCCGCATGGGGAACAGGGTGCGAGCGGCGGGCCAGCGGTGCGATTGATCACGACGTCCGAGAAAAGCCGGGGCTTTGTTTCGTAGGCGGGTCTGGCGATGAGGCGGCGGTTTCCGGACCGTGTCAAAGGCGTGGCATCGCGGCAACGTGTTGATTCCACGCCACACCGCGCAGACCGTTCACGCGTGCTGAGAACGAGCGATCTGCAATACGAACTGCCCGAGGAACTCATCGCCACCACGCCGGCGGGTCGGCGCGATGGTGCTCGGTTGCTGGTGACCAGGCGAACGGCGAGCCCGATGGTTGAGCATCGTGCTGTTGCGGATCTGCCGGGGTACTTCAGAAAGGGCGACGTGCTGGTGGTGAACGTGTCGGCGGTGATCCCCGCGCGTTTCCACGGATCACGCTCGGATACGGGTGGGGCGATCGAGGGGTTGTATCTGGGCCCCGCGGGTGATGGCGCGGACGCTCGGCGGTGGCGCGTGCTGCTCAAAGCCAAGCGGCCACGCGTTGGCGCGACGCTGGCGCTCACGACGGCGGATGGGCATGCGTCGGCGTACAGCCTTGTGCTCGAATCGAAGATCGACGATGCGGAGCAGCCCGGGGCGTGGCTGGTGCGTGCGGAGGGGCCCGAGGCGGAACTGGGCGCGGTGCATGTGCTTTCGATCGTGGGGAGCACGCCGCTGCCGCCGTACATCTTGGCTTCGCGGAAGAGGCACGGGGTGAATGTCAGCGATCAGGCCGATCGTGATCGGTATCAGACGGTCTATGCCAACAACGCATCGGCGGGGTCGGTGGCGGCGCCCACGGCGGGGTTGCACTTCACGCCCGAGATCCTGAGCACACTGTCGGCGATGGGTGTGAGCATCGCGCACGTGACCTTGCATGTCGGAACGGGGACGTTCAAGCCCGTGACGGCGGAGTTCATCGAGCAGCACGAGATGCACCACGAGTGGTGCTCTATTCCCCCCACCACTGCTCGGCTGATCTGTGATGCGAAGCAGAACGGGCAAAGGATCATCGCGGTGGGGACGACGAGCGCCCGCACGCTGGAGAGTTTTTCGCCCGAGCAGATCATGGCGGCAGCGGAGCGCGGGCAGGCCGCGGAACGGTGGACGAACATCCTGATTACCCCCGGGCATCATTTTCTGAATCTGCACGGCTTGATGACGAACTTTCACCTGCCGCAGAGCACGCTGATGGCGATGGTGGCGGCGCTGTTGCCGGAGGGTGCGCCGCGGCTGCTGGCGTTGTATGCGGAGGCGGTGCGGGAGCGGTACCGGTTCTACTCGTTTGGTGATGCGATGCTGATCCTGCCGGTGTGATGGCCTGAATGGGCGTGCACGAACGGGGCGGAGTTTTCGTATCATCTGGGTATGCTCGCGCTCTATTCCGCAGCGATTTTTCTCGGTGCCACGCTGCTGTTCATGGTCCAGCCCATGATCGGCAAGATGATCCTGCCCACGCTCGGCGGCAGCCCCGCGGTGTGGAACACCTGCATGCTCTTCTTTCAGGCGACGCTGCTGGCGGGGTATCTTTACGCACACGGGCTGGGGACGAGGAAATCCAAGACGCTGCAGATGGTTGTGCATGCGGTGGTGCTGGCGCTGCCGATTCTGACGCTGCCGTTCGCGCTCCCTGCGGCGTGGGCGCCGTCGACATCACAGAGCCCGGCGCTGGCGGTGCTGTCGCTGCTAACGGTGATTGCCGCGGCGCCGATCTGCGTGATGGCGACCACGGGCCCGCTGCTGCAGAAGTGGTTCTCGATGTCGAGCCATCGGCACGCGAAAGACCCGTACTTTTTGTACGCCGCGAGTAATCTGGGTTCGTTCACGGGGCTGTTGGCGTATCCGCTTCTGCTCGAACCTTCGCTCACGCTCAAGCAGCAGGCGACGTTCTGGGCGTACGGCTATGGCGTGTACGCGGTCGTGGCGGCGCTCTGCGGCGTGATGGTGCTGCTGAAGAAATCGAACCAAGCGCCGGACAGCAACGACGAGCCCGATGCTGCATCGGCTTCATGTTCGACTTCGACTGGCGAGGATCAGACACCAACGTGGACTCAGCGGCTGAAGTGGCTCGGACTTTCCGCAGCGCCCGCGGCGTTGATGATCTCGGTGACGCAGCACATCGCCACCGACGTGGCGAGCGCGCCGATGCTGTGGGTTGTGCCGCTGGGGATCTATCTGCTGAGCTTTGTGATTGTGTACAGCCCGCGGATGCCGCGGGTTGTGCCGGTGGTGTGCGCGGGGCTGTTCATCGTGCTGGCGTTCACCGCGGCGTTCAACAGCCTGAGTGCGTTGATCAGCGGCAACGTGATTCTGCTGGCGCTGCACCTGAGTCTGCTGTTCTTCGGGTGCTGCGCGTGCCACGCCCGGCTGGCGGCTGCTCGACCCGGCGCGAAGCGGCTGACGGAGTATTACCTGCTCATGGCGGTGGGCGGCGTGCTGGCGGGTGGTTTCTGCTCGCTGGTGGCGCCGGTGATCTTCAACTCGATCTTTGAATACCCCATCGCGATCGCCTCGTGCGTGGGGCTTGCCACGCCCTTGCTGACCGGGGCTTTCGAAGCAGTTCACAGGCACGTGATGAAGGACTTCGATGCGGGTTCGAGCGACGCCGCGGGGGCTGATGCTGACGACGATGAAGTTTCGTTCCTGCGTCGGCACGCGAAGGTGCTGGACGTGCTCTTTCCGGCGATCGTGCTGGCGGTCTTCGCGTCGATGTACGCGGCGGCTGTGCCGACGGGCACGAGCCAGGGATGGGGGTTTGCGTATTCGACGCTCGTGGTGATTTTCTATGTCATCCCGGTGTTGCTCAGCACGATCTTCCTCTTCAGACCTCTTCGGGCGGCGTGCGCGGTGCTTGGGCTCTTCACGCTTGCGAACGTCTATATCACCATCACCTCCAACACCCTGTACAGCGAACGCACCTTCTTCGGCGTGCATGTCGTGGCGGAAAGCACATCCGCGACCAACCTCCGCACGCTCCGCCACGGCACCACCTCGCACGGCCTGCAGGCCATCGGGCCCGACGGCACGCCCGACATCTTCCCCACAAGCTATTACCACCTGACCGGCCCGCTGGGCATCACCATGCGACGCTATCAAACCACCGAACTTCTCAAGTCCGTCGCGGTCGCGGGCCTGGGCACCGGGTGCCTCGCGTCGTACGCACGCCCGGGCGATCGCTACACATTCTTTGAGATTGATCCCGCGGTCATCCGCATCGCCCAAGATCCTGAGCTCTTCACCTTCGTCAGCAAGAGCAGTGGCAAGCTCGATTTCGTTCTTGGCGACGCGCGACTGACCATCGCCCAAGCTCCCGACGCGTCATTCGGCGTCATCGTCCTCGATGCGTTCTCGTCCGACGCCATCCCTGTTCACCTGATCACCACCGACGCCCTCCGCGCGTATCTGCCCAAGCTCAAGCCCAACGGGCTGCTGCTCGTGCACATCTCGAATCGCAAACTGAACCTGGAGCCGGTGATGGCGGCGGCGGCGAAGGAGCTGAACCTCGCGGCCGTCACGTGGTTTGATTCCAACTTCACCGAACAGAACCGCGCGACGAAGAGCGCTTCGCACTGGGTGGTGCTGGCGCGGTCGATGGATGATCTGAAGCCGCTGACGAGCATGACGCGCGAGGAGAGGGCGGCCTTCAGCCCGCGCAACCCCGATGCGATGTGGCGGCCGCTGGTTGGGCGAGAGGGCTTCCGCCCCTGGACTGACGATTACTCGAACCTGTTGTCGGTGATTGAGTGGTAACGACTCGCTGAGGCCTCGGCGGAGATCGCCGATGCGCGAGCGGTCACTTTTTCAGCAGGCTCTCGCCGGTCATCTCGGTGGGCTTGGTCAGGCCCATCATCTCGATGGCGGTGGGGATGACGTCGGCCAGTCGTCCGCGTTCGGCCCTCTTCTGCGGGTTGAACCAGTTGCTCACGTCGCGATCGCCGCGGAGCGTGCGGGCCTTGAACGCCTCGCCCACGACAATGCACGGCACGTCGTACGTCGTGTGCGCGGTGTGGGCCTCGCCTGTGGATGGGTCTTTCATCTGCTCGGCGTTGCCGTGGTCGGCGAGGACGATCAGCGAGCCCCCCTTGCGGAGTGTCGCCTCGACGATTGCGCCCACGTGCGCATCGACCGCGGCGCAGGCCTGCACCGCGGCTTCGAAGACGCCCGTGTGCCCGACCATGTCGCCGTTGGCGAAGTTGACGATGAAGACATCCGGGCAGTCGCTGGAGTTGAGTTTCGCGAGCACGGCGTCGCGGATGCCCTGAGCGTTCATCTCGGGCTTGAGGTCGTAGGTGCTGACCTTCGGGCTCTGCGGGTTCTCGCGGATCTCACCTTGGAACGGCTCTTCGCGGTAGTCGTTGAAGAAGAACGTCACGTGCGGGTACTTCTCGGTCTCGGCGCAGCGCATCTGACGCAGGCCCTGCGAAGAAAAGAACTCGCCGGCGATGTTCTTCATCTTGGGCGGCTTGGGGAAGGCCACGCCGCTGACGTGCGGGAGCAGGTTCTCCCAGTACTCGGTCATGATGACAAAGTGCAGATCGAGCTTTGAGCCGCGGTCGAAGCCGTTTTTGCCCGAGTCGGGAGAAGGCTTGACCTTGCTCCACAGATCATCGGGGAAGCAGAAGGCGGCGCAGAGCTCACGCGGGCGGTCGCCGCGGTAGTTCACGAAGATCACGCTATCGCCCGAGCGCACGGCCGACTGCTGCGCCTGCTGAGCCGAGTTGGCGATGCAGCGCGGGGTGACAAACTCGTCGCCGCCCAAGTTCGAGGCGAGGGGCTTGGCGTAGTAGTCCTTCACCGCGTCGACAGCACTTGAGAAAATCGCGGCGGAGGCGTCTCGCCCGGTGAGGCAGTCGTACGCGGGACGCACACGCTCCCAGCGGTTGTCGCGGTCCATCGAAAAGTAGCGTCCGATGACGCTGGCCACACGGCCGACGCCGATGTCCTTGAGTGTTTTCTCGACGAGTTCAACGTACCCCGCGCCGGTGAATGGCCCGGTGTCGCGGCCGTCGGTGAAGAGGTGGACCTCGACGTTCGAAACGCCCAGGGCCTTGCAGGCGCGGACGCAGGCGAAGAGGTGATCGAGCTGCCCGTGCACGCCCGCGTCGGATGCGATGCACATCAGGTGCACGCGGGCGGGGCTGCCGTCGGCGCGGGCCTTGCCCTTCACGCGGGCGATTGCGCTGGCGATGACGCTGTTCTTTTCCAGCCCAGCTCGGCAGGCCTTGGTGATGGCGACCGATTCCTGATCCACCACGCGCCCGGCGCCGATGTTCTGGTGCCCGACTTCGCTGTTGCCCATGGTGCCTTCGGGGAGGCCCACGTCCTCGCCACTGGTTTTGATGAGCGTCCAGGGCCAGTTCTTCATCAGCCCGTCGGCGATGGGCGTGAGCCCGCGCTGCGAAGCGACCTTCACCGCGTTGAAGGCATCGTGCCCGGGGTTCGGGTTCGCGCCCCAGCCGTCACGGATGATCACCACCATCGGCGTGTTCTTGAGCTTCATGCCCCATGCTAGGGTGTTGCACGCAGCACGGGCACGCACGACCCGGGGTGCGAACAATCGCACAGCGGCGTGTTCAAGCTTCCGTGCCCGCGTGCGATTTGGGGCTCATCGATGCGCAAGTTCCTCAGCTGGTTCACGTTCATTCTGCTGGTGGTGGTGATCGTGCTGGCGATTGCGAGGTGCACCGCCGCACCGCAAGCCGCGACGCCCGGCAAGACCGATCGCCCGGTCACGTATGTGCGCCTCTTCCCGGACAATCTCCCCGCTGACGCGCTTGCACGCCTGACCGACAACTGCGGCCCGCTGGGCATGCCCCAACCTCTTGAGCCCGAGCCGACCGTTCGCCATATGCCCGAAGATTCCGCCCCGCTCGCCTCGCGTGGCACAAGCCTGGTTTGCCGAGATGGCTACGCCCTGCTGCATTCCGATACCGCGAAGGTCCCGCTGTGGGTCTGTGAACACGTCAAGCCCGCGAACCTCAACGGCTCGGTCAAACGCTCGGACAAGTTTGAGCCCGATCCGCAGCTCCCCGTCGGCAAGCGGGCGGAGCTGGTGGACTATCGCGGCTCGGGGTACGACCGCGGGCACATGGCCCCAGCGGGGAATCAGACCACCGACGCGGTGCGAAAGGCCGAGACGTTTTACCTGTCGAACATGGTGCCGCAGGATCCGCAACTGAACCAGAAGGCGTGGGCGAAGCTGGAGGACCTGACCCGTTCGTGGGCGAGCGCCGCGGGCGGGGCGTGGATCATCACTGGTCCCATGTATTGGGACGAGGCGGAGGAGAATCCCGCCACCGCCGACGGCATTGTTCCGCACCGCACGATCGGCCCGAACCGCGTCGCGGTGCCCTCTCACACGTACAAGATCGTGCTGCTGAACGGCGCGAGCGCCGGGCTGTGGCGCGTGGTGGCGTTTGTGATGCCCAACGAGGGGGACTATCCGCCGCCGTACGACTTCACGAAGTACATCAGGCCCGTGAGCAGCATCGAGCAGCGCACGGGCCTGAACTTTTTTCCGGGTTTCTCAGAAACAGAACGTCAGAAGTACGAGTCGCGCCCGGGCGTGATGCCGTGAGCATGCCGCCGGGGGTACTCACTCAGGACGCGTGCGCGTGCTGATGGGTATCCGCGAGCTTGCCGTGCTTGACTTCCTTGGCCTTCAGGCGCTCCGCATCCGGGACGCGGACCTTCGTGACCAAACCGACCTTCTGCATGGCCTTGATGAGCAGGTAGCTGCTGTCAAACTGCCACCACTTCAACCCGTGACGGGCGGAGGCGGGGAAGGCGTGGTGGTTGTTGTGCCAGCCCTCGCCGAAGGCGAGCACGCCGAAGATCAGGTTGTTGCGGCTTTCGTCATGGCTCTCGTATGTCCGCCCACCCCAGATGTGGCAGACGGAGTTGATGCTCCACGTCACGTGGTGCACCATGAACATGCGCACCAGCCCGCCCCAGATGAAGCCCAGCAGTGCGCCGCTCCATGACATCGTCACCAGCCCGCCGATGATCGCTGGGAGCGCAAGCCCGACCAGCACCCACAGCACAAACTGCCTGCTCACCGCCAGAACGACCGGGTCGGCGCGAAGGTCCTTGACGTACCGAGCCAGCCCGGGGGGGTTGGAGGCAAACAGCCAGCCCATGTGCGCGTAGAAGGCGCCCTTGACGGCGCTCCAGGCGGTGTCCCCGCCGTGTTGGTGCGGTGAGTGCGGGTCGAGTTCTTTATCGCTGTGCTGATGATGCATGCGGTGCATGCCGCACCACTGGATGACCGGCCCTTCCGAGGCCATGCTGCCCAAGACGGCCCAGACCCAGGTCATGACGCGCCCGGTTTCGAACGACCGGTGCGTGAACAGGCGGTGATAACCGACGGTGATGCCAAGCCCGGTGGCGATATACATACCCGCGAAGAGGGCCAGCGAAATCCAATCGAGCCCGAAGCCCCAGGTAAACCAACCCGCGGCGACAACGCCAAGGGCGGGGAGGAGCACGACGATCACGACCATGACGCGGTGACCGAAGGACTGGTGTTGAGCGTGCATGCCCGGGACGTGCTCGGACTCGGTCGGCGCTTCCAGGCTCAGGGCCAGAGGGGTCTTTGGTGCCTCGATATGCGGCGGGAAAATCACCCCGCCGACATCGGCAACCAAGGAAGGAGACGGACTTCGAAGGGGAAACGCACTCACTCCGTCCGCCGCACTGCTGATTCGCATCGAGAAATACCTTTCTTCATCACCCTTGCCCGATCGTCGGAGACCTCTCACTGTACGGTCAACGGCGGTCCGTCAGTTGAGAAAAATACACATTTATCCAATCTGGGCAAGTATCCCCCATCCGGGGATGACCTTACGCGGCGCGGCGTGGTACCTCGCCCGTCTGCCCGGGGTCGTTGACCACCACCGGCGCGGGGCTGAGCGAGCGCTGCTGATCCAGCAGTTCGTCGTAGGCCTTCAGGTCGATGCGGAAGAACGACTCGACCACGCGCGGATCGAACTGTGACCCGGCGCAGCGCTGCAGCTCGGCAAGGACCTTTTCGCGTGGAAGGGCCGCTCGATAGCTGCGGGTTGAGCTCATCGCGTCGAAGGTGTCTGATAGGGCGATGATTCGCGCCACAAGCGGGATGTTCTCACCCTTCAGCCCGTGCGGATAGCCGCGCCCGTCGTAGCGCTCGTGGTGATACAGGACACCGGGCAGCACGTCCTGCATCCCGATGATGTCCTTGAGAATCCGGTGTCCGATCTCCGGGTGCTTCTTGATGAAGGCGAACTCTTCGTCGGTCAGGCGGCCGGTCTTCAGCAGCACCGCTTCAGGAACGCCGATCTTGCCCACGTCGTGCACCAGCCCGGCGATCCGCACGCGCTCGGCGTCCTCAGTGCTGAAGCCCATCGCCAGCGAGATCGCGTGCGACAGCTGCGCCACGCGTTCGGAGTGACCTCGGGTGTACGGGTCTTTGGCGTCGATCGAGGCCGTCAGGGCCTTCAGAACGCCCATCGACATGGCCTTCTGCTCATCGAACCGGGCGATATTCTCGTGGAAGGTGCCCAGGAAGTCCGCGACGGCCTCGATGAACTGCATCTCGGGGGAGGCGATCATCGGGTCGGTGCCGCGCTTCTGGCCCGCCAGAACGACACCGATGGGCCGCCCGCAGTAACTGATCGGCTCGCAGATCATCTCGCTCCCCACGGCGGCGGCGATGGCTTCCTTCGCCGGTTGGAGCACGCGGGTCCAATCGTCGCCGGTGGCGCGGGCCGCAAGGGAGAGGGCGTGATGGCGGAACTCCTCTTGCCCGCACGCGGCGGAACCTGCGAAGATCAGCCGCCCGCGGAGCCCGCCGACGATCTGATCCACATCCCGATAGGCAATCGCGACAAAGCCGAAGGGCAAGGCCCGGCAAACGTGGTCGGCCAGGGCCGCAACCTGCTGAACCGGTTCGCCCTCGCTGGCCATGAATCGCATGATGCGGAAGAGGGCGTAGGTCTCTTCGTACGCCTGCGAGAGCCGATCCGAGAAATCGTCGGAGAGGCGGCGCTGGTGGCTGATCTGCCGCATGTCCGCGAAGCACTCCATCGCGGCCTGGGCGATGGCCTCGGCGTCGGCGAGGCTCTGGCGTGCGCCGCGTGCAAGGCAGATGCGGGCCTCGCCCGCGTCGGTTCCCGCTTCGAGGCACATCGCCGCGAAGGCTTCGGATTCCAGCACGTCACGCGTCATCGCCAGCGCGACCAGAAGACGGGGGTCTTGCGAGCCGGGCTCGGTCCGCGTCATAGCGCGCAGGCCCACGACGATCTCGGCCGAACCTTCGTTGTTCACGCAACGACCGGCGCGTTCCACAGCCGCGATCACCCGCGGGTGCTGGAGGAGTTTCTCAAGGGTTGCAAAGGCCTGCGGCACGTACGCCGCCACGCCGTCCTCGCGGGCGCTGTAGCTCACCACCCCCAGACGCTTGCACCGATCCTCGGCGCCGTCGGTCCAGTTGCTGGGCCTCGCGTTCAATGATGCCGCCGACGCGTTGTTGGTCCCGATCTGCTGCATGAGAAAGCTCCTCTGTCCTTCGTTCTCTTTACGCCGCTCGGCTGGATTCCCTGCGTGCCAGTTCTGACTGCAGATGCTCCTGCATCAGACTCGCCAGTTCTCGCGCGCTGAACGGTTTGCTGACGAGGTTCTGGATGTTCGTCTTCGACATCTCGCCCGGCGGAACGCGGTGCCCGCGAGCAGTGAGCATCACCACCGGGACGGTGGCGAACTCGGGGGTGGCGTGCAACTTCTTTGCAAACTCCAGACCCGTCATCCGGGGCATCTCGTAGTCCGTGAGCACCACCAGCGGCTTGTGCTCGAGCGCCAGCGCGAAGGCTTCTTCGCCGTTGCGCGCGACGATCACCTTCGCGCCGATGTTCGAGAGCTTCGAGGCGAGCATGAACGTGATCACGTCCTCGTCGTCGGCAATCAGGATCGTCGGTTGCGTCATCGTCATGGTTCGGCCGCTCGCTTCCGTGGTTATGGGCGTACACACCGGGTGCCCCCGGCCGTGACGCCGAGCAACACCCGCAACCAACCCAGCCCCGACCCACATCTCAAGATCGGCGCACCGTCACCCGCCCTGATCGAGTGAATGTCAAGCCTCGGTCGCTTGGCGCGGGCCGTTCTGAATGTGCGGCGCACGCACCCGGCGCGGGTCCGAGAATCATCCCGCCCGCGTGCGCGACCAACGCGGCGCCGGCGCCCGAACGCGGAAACCCGATAGAGAAGGTCATGTGCGCTCGGCCCGACAACCCGCTCCGCAGAGCCTTCACCCTGCTTGAGTTGTGCATCGTGGTTGCGGTGATGGGCGTGCTCGCCGCTGTGGCGGTGCCGCGGATCTCTCAGGCGGCCGATCGATACCGTGCTCAGTCCGCGCTGGCTCGGCTGGACAGCGATCTGCAGCGCGCGATGGCCACCGCGCGGGCGCAGGGCAAGACCATCGTCTTCGCGCTCGACGCCGAGACCAGCACCTACAGATTCACGGGCCTTTCCAATCCGCACACGGGCGAATCGAACACCACGATCAACCTCGGCGTGCAGCCATTCCGAACGCCTGTCGTGGGCAGCGTGCTGCCACTTTCAGGCTCCGTTTCGTTCCTTCCCACCGGTCTGCCCGACGAGAGCTTCGCCGTCACGATCGTTTCGGGCACGACGATCCGCACGCTTTCCTTCGATGCGCGCACGGCCATCTCCACGCTGAGTGCCAGGCCCGTCATCTCCGCGGCTTCGTTGAACAACTTGGCCCCCGAACGTTACGTCTACATCGAAACCACCCAGACGAAGATCAACGCGAGCGCGATTCAGAGAGCCGCTGACGCCGCCGCTGCTCAGGACATCAAGAAGTAAACACCCGTGTTGAGACAAAGAACCCAACCGAAGACCGTTCGTCGAACGGCCGCGTGCCCGCGAGCCCGAGCATTTACCCTGGCGGAGATGGTCGTCTCGTCCTCGGTGCTGATGATCATGCTGCTGGCGACGGCGGGCGTGGTTCGGATGGTTTCTGCATCGGCGTCGCAGAGTTCGCCGGTCGCCGCGGCGAACTCCGCCGCGGCGGCGCTCTCGCGCCTCGCTCAGGAGCTCGCGACCGCTTCGGTGATCGATACTTCGGTTGAGAATGCGATCACCTTCACCGCGCCCACGGCCGCCGGAGGAACTTCCACCATCACCTGGGCGTGGTCGGGCGTGAAGGACGGCGAACTGACCCGCGCTGATGAGAACACGTCGGTCCGCATCGCCACGGGTGTTCGCGGGTTCTCCCACGCGACGGTCATCAACGAATCGGCGGACGTCTGCACTCAGGAGCAGGCGGGTGAGTCGTTGATCTCATCACAGACGTATGTGGCTTCGGGCTACGACGTCCTGAGAGCCAGTTCGACAGCGCACGCGGCTCAGTATCTGTTGCTAAATCTGCCGACCGACACGCTGAGCTGGAAGCCCACCCGCCTGCGGATCATGGTCGGACGCAGTTCCAGCGCCGACTCGACGCTCCGCGTTGCGATCATGTCCGCGGCCGGCATCACCCCGTCGAGCTCGCCAACAACCTACGCAAGCACGACCATGGCCGAGACGGCCCTTCCGTCCTCCGAGTCGATGACCGAGATCACCTTCAACACCAATCGAGCCATCAGCGCACAAGAATCCGTCGCGCTGGTTCTCTCCGGTGCAGACACGAACGAAGCGGCACGCATCGCCGTCGCGCGGTACGCCAGCGGCACGGCAAAGGGCACGGCATCCAGCTCAAGCAACGCCGGTTCAAGCTGGACGTCCGCCAGCGGCCCCGGGATGGTCTACCAGCTCTACGCGATAACCACCGGCCGAGCGACAACAACCAAGTCCACCCGCGCCGCGTCGATCATGCTGACGCTCCAAATCAACCCCGGCGCAACCGCCAGCGCGAACGTGCTTCTGACCAACCAACCCACCATCACCGGAGCGGGCAAGTGATCTTCGCAACCCGCTCACGATCGACGCCGCCCGCGCGGACTCGCGGACGCTCGCGCGGCATGACGCTTATCGAGGTGACACTCGCGGTGGCGGTCTTCTCGATCATCATCGCCGCGACCCTCAACGTCGCCGCACAAGCCATCGCGCTGCGGGCCCAAGCAACGCGCGTGCTCGTCGCCGGGCAGCTCGCCGACGCGCTCATCGCCGAGATCATGCAACTCCCTTATGACTCGACCGACACGCAGCAATCCGGCACCGTCGCCTCACTCACCGCGTTGAACACACCGATCCTCACCGTCATCCCCGCCTCGCGCGGCAACGATGCCACCCTGGCCGATTACGCGAACTATAAGGACAACACGCCGATCAACGCCGACGGCTCGCTCTCCACCAACGCCAACGGCTACCGCCGATCGGTCACCGCGAAGTACGTCTCGACGTCAAACCCGTCGGTTGAATCCGCCACCGACACGGGCCTGTGCCGGATCACCGTGACCGTCACGTTCAATAAACGTCCGATCCTCACCCGCACCGCCCTGAAGGCCAACCTGACACCCAAGTCGTAGCGCTCGCATGACCAGTCACAGCACATCGACGGGCAGATCACGCACGCCGGGCCGCGCTCGACGCGGGTCGGTCTATCTCTCCATCGTTTCGCTCGGGGCGATCATCTCGGCGCTGGCCTTGGGCGGTCTCTACACCTCCGCGAACGCGCTCCGCATCGCCCATATCGAACAGCAAGGGGCCGAGGCCCGTTCGTGCGCCGAGTCCGCCGTGCGTTACATGCTCGCCAACATGCGGGCCAACAGCACGTGGCGAAGCTCCACCGCGGGCGCCTCCGTCACCCGCTCCGTTCGCATCGGATCGGCCGATGTCGATATCACCCTCACCGATCCCGACGGCGATCTGCCCTCCTCCGCCCTCGATCCCGTCGTCATCAGCGCTGTCGCCAGAACATCAAACGCCAAACGCACCGTCCGCGTCACGGCCCTTCCCGCGGTTCACCCGCTCGGGTGCATGTCCTTCGCGCTGGCTTCATCGGGCTCCGTCTCCTTCGCCGCGCTCTCGAGTATCAACGCCGACGTCAACCTCTACTCCGCCACCGGCTTCACTGCCACACTCGCCACCATCAACAGCAACGTTTACACCTCCGGCTCCATCACCGGCGGCAGCTACCGCTCCACCCAACTCACCGGGCACCCCGCTCAGTCCTTCCCCGCCTCCACGGTCATCACCGATTACGCCAGCCGGGCGACCAAGATCCCGCTCACCTCGCTCCCATCGCTGCTGGGCACCCGCTCGCTCACCCGCACGCTGCTCAGCCCAACCGCCAACCCCTTCGGCGATCCCGACCCCCTCGGGCGTTACGTCATCGACTGCGCCAACAGCACCATCAACATCAGCGACCTCCGCGTCGTCGGCACGCTCATCCTGCTCAACCCCGGTTCCGGCTCGTCCATCTCCGGCTCCGTGAACTTCGCGCCCGCCAACCCCGGTCAGCCCGTCCTCCTTGTCGACAAAGACTTCACCGTCAACCTCTCCTCATCCACCCTCTCCGAGAATCCCCTCCTCGCCACCAAGTACAACTACAACCCCGTCGGCACGCCCTACCCCTACCCCACAGGCACCACCGACGCCGACCAGGCCGACACCTATCCCTCGCAAATCAACGGCCTCATCTTCATCCGAGGCGACTTGACCATCCAAGGCACCTCCCGCCTCGGTCAGGTCATCGTCTCCGGACGCACCAGCATCTCGGGCACGCTCACGCTCACGCCTTCCACGGCCGAGGGAACAACACCGCAAGGCTTCTACACCGTGCAGATGACCCCCGCCGAGGGCGGATGGGTCAACGTGTACGAGTAATCTCGAATCACCTCTGAGCCTTGTCCGTAACCGCAGCGGAAAGTCCCCCCACGCTCCAGTAAAGTTACTTTTTGCCCGTGGCTTTCGCGCGCAAACCGTCGTTGATCGCACGCGCGTACCGCCCGACATCCCGCGGCGTCCACACCAGGTTGTTCTTCACCCACCACCCACCCGCATACGCATCCCCGCCGCCAGCACGCAACGCCATCGCCGCGACGGTCGAGCAGTTCTGCTTCGCCAGGTCATACGGCAACATGGGCCCTTGCGCCGATTGCCCGCCGCACTGAAGACCAAAGCCACACCACCAATCGAGGATCGCCTTCTCATTCAGCCCGCTGATCACCGTGTTCTCAGGAGAACGCTTCGCCTCCGCCTCAATGTCCATCTGAAGCGTTCGAATGCGATACGGGCTCGTGTTGAACACGCCCGTCTCCGGCCACCAACTGATGTAAGCAGAGCCGACCGAGATCGAAGCATGCCCCGCAAGCCGGTGCTTCAGCGTGACCATCGGGCCCCACACATGCACAGTCAGCATCGCTCGCTCCTCAAAAAAAGCCTGCCGCCCCCTCAGCCAATGAGAATCACGCCCTTACGCGTACACCTCAAGGAAGACCCGCCGAGTGGGTTTCACTTCCTTGTGCAGCATCGACCGCTGCCATGCGCCGATGTCCGCCATCGCCGCCGGGTCCACTTTCAGATACTGCTCCAGCGCCTCACCCTTCAGCCGCCGGGCCATTTCCTGGAAGATCCCCAGTTCCATCCCCGCAAGCCCGCAGATGTACACGAGCGTCCGCGCATCGCTCAGCAGCGGCATCAGCACCTCCGCGTCCGTCCGGAAGCGGTCCTGCACGTACAACTTCCCGTGCGCGCCGTTGCTCTCCCGGCTGATGGCCGTGATGTACTTGAAGTTCCCGTGCTCCTTCGACAACTTCGTCATCTCGTCGTGATACAGCAGGTCCGTGCTGTACGGGCTGCCCATCACCAGCGCAATCGTGCTCTTACACCCGCTGCCGAGCAGGTCCTTGATCATCCCGCGGAACGGCGCGATCCCCGTCCCCGTCGCGACGAAGACGTATTGGTGCTCATCAAACCGCGCCGGCAGCACAAACCGCTTGCCGTTCGGCCCGCTGAGCTTCACCTTCTCCCCCACTTTCCGATCGCACAGATAGTTCGAGCACACGCCCAAGAACAACCCGTGCGTTTCCCAGTGCTCATCGATGGCACGCTTCACCGTCGTCGAGATCACTTTCCCCTCGCCGTCCTCACCGCGCGACGGGCTCGCCAGCGAGTACAACCGCACCTTGTGCGGCTTGCCGTTCGCATCCACGCCCTCCGGGATCACGCCAATCGACTGCCCGGGCAAACACCGCCCGACGAGGTCCGTCCCGCTGACATCAATCTCGATATGCCGGACAAACCCGGCCGCCTTCCGCCCAGCCGTGCAAAGCTCATTGCGCACGATCGTCCCGAGCGTCGGCTCCGTCGGGCGATAGATGTGCATCTCCGCCGTGCGAAGCACAGGCTCAGCCACCAACGTCCCGCCCTCGCCCGCATGCCCCCTCGGCCCGGTTTCACTCGTACTGCTCATGCCCGAACATAGCGCCGATTCGCTCATCTCTCCAATCGATTGGGCCGCCTGTTTGCAACTTCCCTTCCCCCATTTGACCATTTGACCATTTGGCACTTTGACCATTTGCGAACACTACGCTTTGCCCATGTCCACAACCCCTCTCAAAGACCGCATCGCCCTGATCACCGGCGCCTCTGCGGGCATCGGCCGCGCCGTCGCCCAACACCTTGCACAACAAGGCTGCAAGCTCGTGCTGAACGCCCGCCGCGAGGATCGCCTCCGCGCCCTTGCCGATTCACTGCCCAAGGGCCAGTGCGTCATCGCCGCGGGTGACGCCGCCGAGCAGTCTGTGATCGACCGCGCCTTGGACGCCGCACGATCGGCCTTCTCCCGCGAGGCCGACCTCATCGTCGTGAACGCCGGCCGGGGGCTGAACGGCAGCGTCATCACCAGCGACCCCGCCCAGTGGGACGAAATGGTCCGCACCAACCTCATGGGCTGCGCCCGCCTGCTCCGCTCCGCCGCGCATCGATTGCTGCAGGGCTTCCCTTCTACACCACTCACACCCGACAGCCCCTGGCTGAAAGTTCAGCGCGACATCGTGCTCATCGGCTCCGTCGTCGGGCGGCACGTCTCGCCCTTCTCCTCCATGTACGGCTCCACCAAGTTCGCGGTGCACGCCCTGGCCGAGGGCGCCCGCCGCGAACTGGGCCCCAAGGGCATCCGAGTCAGCCTCGTCGAGCCCGGCTTCGTCATCAGCGAGTTCCAAGGCGTCGCGGGCTACGACGACGCATGGTTCGAATCGATGAAACAGAAGATCGCCCCGATGCTCGACCCCAGCGACGTCGCCAACGCCGTGTCGTTCATCGCCCAGCAGCCCGCGCACGTGCACATCAGCGACCTGCTCCTCCGCCCGACCCGGCAGGATTACCCGTAACGCTCGACCGTTGGCGATCTTTGGTGGCCCGGCTCTCCAGAGCCGGGCTTTCGATCATCAAGATGGACTCAATCCATGACTACCAAAGTCATCCGCTGGCGATTGATCATCGTGCTGACCATTCTTGCGTGCATCGCCGCCGCGGGAATCACCGGGTACTTCGCATGGCGTCGCATGTACGCGGTGATCGCGTACTACCACGACACCGAGCGACTCCGAGAGTGGATCGCCGCGAACCCCGCGCTGCTCAACTCACGCCCGCCGCGGATCATCGCGGATCCCGGCGCGGGTCGAACCCCGCTGGGCATCGCGATTGAGCACAACTGGGCCGAAGGGGTGGAGATGCTCGTGAAGGCCGGCGCCGATATCCACGCCCCGGCGAATGAACTCAACGACAAACCGCTGGAGATCGCGATCTCGTGGTACGCGACCGATGCCGCACGAATGCTGTTGAAACTGGGCGTGGATCCGTCGATTTTCAACCGGCTTCAACACCCGCTCGATCAGTGCATTCACGGCGCCGACTACGACAACTACTACCGCATCGCAACCCTCCTGATCGAGAGCGGCAAGGTTCCGAAGGATCACTACGCCAAAACGTGGAAAACGCTTGAGATGCTCACGAGCTTCGATCAGGGTCTGCGCTTGCTGCACACCATGAAAAAGCACGGCATGGATCTGGGCGATCTGCAGATCCCCGACAAAGTCGCGCCCCGAGACGAGCCGGACGCACCCTGAGTTCTTCGCAAGCTGGATTCACCCCGCCGAAGAGAACTTTGAATCACGCCGCGCTCACCGCGGCTTCTCGCCCTTCTTCTGCATCGCCTCGATCTTCTCATCCAGCGATTTCAACTGCGCCCGCATGATGTCGATCTGCCCCATCTGGGCTTCCAAAGAGTTGACCATCTGCTTCAGCGCCGCCTCGTCCATCCCTGCCTCGGCCATCCGCTGGATCACGTCCTTGCGGGCCTGCACCACCTGCGTCAGCAGGTCGATCGAATCGCTGATCGAACTACGCTGCAGCCGGAGCATCGTCAGTTCCGCGTCTTCACCGATCGCCCCGCCGCCGGCGTTCCCCGCGGGGTTGGGCAGAACCTCGACCCGCACTTCACCCCGCGCGCCGTTGCCGCCGATGCGCCACTGCTGCCGCATCCCCCCACCACCCCGGTTGCCGTTATTCCGGAAGATCGGATCGTCGGCCATCGCCTGCTGATTACTCACATCCGCCTCGGGCCGCCCACCCTGCGACTCGCCCCCCGCCATCATCTCGGTCTCGACGACGTTGCCCAGTCGGCGTTGCATGGTGCCGCCGCCGCGGGCGAAGCGGTCCTGCTGCTGCTGCAGCGAACGGAACGAAGCCCCGCGATTGGCCAGCTGCCCGTTCTGACCGTCCTGATTCTGCGCCAGGTCCTTGGGCCCCGCGACCTCCGTCGGCACGCCAAGCATGTCCTTCAGCCGGATCTGCCACGCCACCGAATACTGCTCGGGCGTGATGCGGTCCATGAACCCCTGGTTGTTGCGGTTCAGCGCATCAAAGCTGCCCAGCGTGATGGGCAGGTCCACGCGCTCGCGTTCAACCCCCCCACCGCCGCCGCCACCACCAAACTCGCCGTTGTCCCAGCCGCCCTGGGGTGCCAAGACACCCTGACCCGGGGCGATCTTCGGGCGCATGACGGTCACCGTGATGGTCTGCCCCGGATCGCGCGCCACGACCATCGGGCGCAGCCCCTGCACATCGGTCATCATCCCCGTCCGCCCACGCACCAAGTCGCCGTTGATCTCGATGATCTCATCGCCCGGCTTGAAGACCGTCGCCCCGGGGAACCCCGCCAGAGCCCCTTCGACGATCATCGACATCCCGGGCCGGAACCGCACGCCCAGCGCGCCCCGCGGCGTGCGCGCAAAGATGTCCCTTCCCACCGAAACCAACCGGGCTCGCGCCTCGGCACTCAACTTCGAGTCTTTCAGAAGCTCGCCGATCTGCGCCAGCCCCAAATCAGGCCTCGCCGCGAGCTCGGCCTGGGCCCGCTCCCGGATCGCCAGCTCGGTCGAAGCCAGTTCAGCGACCAACTGTTCCACCCCGCGCACAACCGCGCCACCCACGCCCGACCCGCCGGGCACGATGAGCACGGTCGAACCGCTCGCCGGGGTTGAAGCTGATGTATCGAAAGCTTCCGGCACGCCGATAGCCGAAGAGCAAGCGATAACCACGGCCAATGACCCCGCCACCCACACCCGCAAGCACGCGGCTGAGCCACCACCCCGAACCGCGACTTGGAACAAACCCCGTTTCACCGTACGGAAGTATACAGCCCCACGGACTTTTCGGGTGCTAGGGCAGATCCGTTGAAAATCCCCCATTTTCCCATGCGGTTTCAGACCGATGGGCGGTTTACTTCGGGCCGCGGGGCGGGAATTTCAGGCCTCAAAGGCCTGTGAATATGAAACATACCCACGGGTTGGCGAATCACGGCGTGGGTGTTGAAACGGGCGATGGGTTCGATGCGGCATCCTTCTGAGCGGAAGCAAGCAGCCAGAATCCAATCCCCATCACGACCACCCCGGTTGCCAGCGTGATGTTCGCCGGCAGTCGGTACAACTTCGTGCCCTCGGCCGCGTTGATGGCGGTTTCGCGCCAGAGCGTCTGAAAGTCGTACTCGGGACGGACCGGCTGGGGTTCAACATCAATGCTGAGCCGCCAGCGCTCGTAATCGATCGCCCCCGCCCGATCGAGCTCGTACATCGGCTCGATCACACGACGCTCCATCACGGGCACCGAGCCAGAGAACACATGGATCAACACACCCGTTCCCAGATTGATCAGTCCGGCCAACACCAAGACGATCGCAAGCAACGGTCGTAGCACGGCGTCGGTCCTCCTCTTTCGTGTTCACCCGTAGAACACTGATCTCACGCAGAATCACGAGTCTGGAAGCTGATCGCCCGTCGCACAAACCTACTTGGCGACCGGCGCACGCCCGACACTATAGTGCGCAAAGCCGCGGGTTTTCATCTGTTCCGGGCGGTAAAGGTTGCGCCCGTCGAAGACCACGCGGTCGCGCATGATCTCGGTCAGGCGGCCCCAGTCCGGGCTCTTGAACTCGTCCCAATCGGTGCAGACCACCAGCGCGTCGGCGCCCTTGGCGGCGTCGTACATGTCGTCGCAGATGGTGAAGGTCGGTCCGAGTTCTTTGCGGGCGTTGTCGTTGGCGACGGGGTCGAAGGCGCGGACGACGGCGCCGAATCCCAGGGCCTTGCGCATCAGGGTGATGGCGGGGGCTTCGCGGATGTCGTCGGTCTTGGGCTTGAAGGCGATGCCCCAGAAGGCGATGGTCTTGCCCGCCAGCCCGCCGGCGGACTTGCCTCCGAAGTGCCCGATGATCTTCGTGAAGAACCGGTCGCGCTGGGCCTGGTTCAGTTCGTGCACGGCCTTGTTCACCGGGGTTGGCACGCCGGCCTTGTCGCCCATCATGATGCAGGCGAGGGTGTCCTTGGGGAAGCAGGAGCCGCCGTAGCCCAGACCGGGGTAGAGGAACTGGTTGCCGATGCGTTTGTCGGCGCACATGCCCTCGCGGACTCGGGAAACGTCGGCGCCGTAGGCCTCGCAGAGGTTGGCCATCTCGTTGATGAAGGAGATCTTGCAGGCGAGCATGGCATTGCTGGCATACTTGACCATCTCGCTGCTGAGCACGTCCATGATGTGGATCGGGTGCCCGTTGCGGACGAAGGGGTCGTAGAGCTCGCGCATGGCGTCGCCGACCCAGGCCTCTTCAACACCCACCACCACGCGGTCGGGTTTGTTGAAGTCCTCGATCGCGGCGCCTTCCTTCAGAAACTCCGGGTTGTTCGCGATGGCGAACGTGATCCCCTCGCCCTTGGCGCCCGCGGCTTTCAGCCGCTCGGCGATCCGCGCCTTCACCGCGAGGCTCGTGCCCACCGGTACGGTGCTCTTCACCACGATGACCTTGGGCTTCTGCTTCGGTCCGAGGGAGATGAGCACGTCGGCAACCGCGTCCGCGGCGGAGAAAATGTACTTCAAGTCGGTGTGCCCGCGGTCGTCGCTGGGCGTGCCCACGCAGATGAAAATCATGTCCGCGTCACGATGGGCGGCGGCGGGGTCGGTGGTGAAGGTCAAACGACCGGCCTTGATGTTGCGTTCGAGCAGTTCTTCGAGACCGGGCTCGTAGATTGGGCACTTACCCTGCTTGAGCGATTCGATCTTTTCGGCCGAGACGTCCTGACAGACCACGTGGTTGCCTGTGTTCGCGAGGCAGACACCCGTGACGAGCCCCACGTACCCGGTCCCAACCATCGATAGCCGCATGCGGAATGCTCCGTGCAAAAGCCAAAAACCCTTGCCGACGACGTTTGGGTCGTGGGCAAGGGCATGGTAGACCATGCGGAGGTGGCTTTCGAAGGTTCGTTGGGTCAGGAGGACCGGAAGAACCGGAAGCCCGCGCCGAGTGAACTCGGCGGCTCTGGCTCACTTGGGTTGGTACGAGAAGTTCTGCCCGCCGATGGAGGCTTCGTACATCAGCCCGGCCTCGCCCATGGTGAAGACCGCCACGCCGTCGGCGAACTTCGCGTTCGCGCCGGCGCCGGACTTCACCGCCACCGCGGTGGCCTGTGCGGCGAAGGCGAAGCGACCGGCCTTGAAGCGGTCAATCGCGGCCTGCTCCGAGAAAACCAGCAGTTCGGAGTACGACTGACCGCCGAGCTGGAAGCCGATGGAGCCTTGCGAGATGTCGCAGTAGCCCACGTGCTTGCCTTTCTCGAAGAAGACCCCGCGGCCGTAGGCACCGCCGACACCGATGGCACCTTTGCCCACGGTGGGGAAGATCGCGTAGGCGAGGGCCTTGTCGAGCATAGGGACGAGCGTCGGGTCGGCCTGCTTGGCGCGGTTGAGTTCGCTCTGGGCTTCGTCGACGAGGACCGTTCGCTCGGCCTCGGTCTTCGGTGCGGTTGAGCACGCGGGCAACGACGCGAGCGTCAGCGCCAGCGACGAAACCGCGGCGGCGCGGATCACGAACGACGGGACGTTTCGGCTGATCTTCATCATGGTCACTCCCAAAGTGTTGGTGGGCGGTGTTTCAGGGTTTGCACCTGAAGCTGCATGAGCGTACGCGGTGCAGGACGACTTCGGATAGACTCGCTTCGGACTCGCCCACGCGAGAAGGAGGATCGAA
Source organism: Phycisphaerales bacterium (assembly GCA_016741915.1). Lineage (GTDB taxonomy): Bacteria > Planctomycetota > Phycisphaerae > Phycisphaerales > UBA1924 > JACVCS01. The sequence goes on from JACVCS010000021.1 coordinate 26,494, forward strand.
CATGCTTCAATGGGTGCTCATCTTTCTGGTGGTGGCGATCATCGCCGGCGTGCTGGGCTTCGGCGGCATCGCGGGCTCGGCCGCGTGGATCGCCAAGACGCTCTTCATCATCTTCATCGTGCTTTTCCTCGTCAGCCTGGTGATGAACATGGCGCGGGGCAAGAAGGGCTGAGCGCGCACGCGCCGGCAAAGGCCGACGGGCCAACAATCCGGCCTTGATGAACTCACCCGGCACCAGTTCGGTCTATCAGGGCGGGCAAACGACCTCGGGTCGGCAGGGCATCCTTTTCACGGCCTTTGAGCCGTCGGGTGATGACCACGCCTCGATCGTCATCGCGGAGCTGCGGCGGCGCTGGCCGGCGCTGCCGATCTATGCCTGGGGTGGGCGCAAGATGGAAGCCGCGGGGGCGACGATCATCGAGCGCACGGGCGAGGCGGCGGTGATGGGCATCCCCGGGGTGGGCAAGATTCTCGAACACGTCCGCATGAACCGGCGCATCGAGGAATGGCTCGATACACAGCGGCTGGCGTTGCACATCCCGGTGGATTCGCCCGATGCGAACTTCCCGATCTGCCGACTGGCGAAAGAGCGCGGCATGCGCGTGGTGCACCTGGTGGCACCGCAGCTTTGGGCCTGGCGAGAAGGTCGCATCAAGAAGCTCCGCAGATTGAGCGACCTGGTGCTGTGTGTGCTGCCGTTTGAGGAGAACTGGTTCCTCAAACGCGGCATGAAGGCACGGTTCGTTGGGCATCCGCTCTTCGATCAGCCGTTGGACGAAACGAGCCTGCGCTCGCGAGCGTCGAAGATCCCGGGCTTCCGCGACGGTGCGCCGTTCGATCCCGCCGCCCCGCGGCTGGCGCTCATGCCGGGCTCGCGACCGGTGGAGATTAAGCGGAGCTTTGTGCCGTTGATGGAGGCCTTCACGCAGCTCAAGGGCGACTTCCCCGGGTTGGTGGCGACACTGGCGGTGACCAAGCCCGCGGTTGAGGACGAACTGCGGCGGCGTGCGATGGCGCTGTACGGGCGCTGGCCCACGGATCTGCACGTGGTGGTGGGCGATACCGACGCGGTGGTGCGCTGGTGCGATATGGCGATCGTCGCCAGCGGCACCGTGACGCTGCAGGTGGCGAAGCAGCTCAAGCCCATGGTGACGTTCTACCGCTTTAACAAACTTTGGAAGATGCCGGCGCGGGTGCTGGGGCGGTTCCTGTTCAAGACGGACCTGTTTACGCTGCCGAACCTGATCGCGGGCAAGCGGGTGGTGCCGGAGTTGGTGCCGTACTTCGGCAGCGGGCACGAGCTGGCGGTGGGTGTGTACCGCTTGATGCGCCAGCCTGGGTACGCGGACGATCAGCGGGCGGCTTTGGAGCAGATTGTTTCGCAGTTTCAGGGTCATCGCGCCGGGCCCATGTCGGCCGATGCGATCGAAGAGGTGCTGGGGCTGCGGCCGGGCGGGGCGGCGGCCGCCGGGCAAGTGGGTGCGGGGTCGATCACTTCCGGGCGGTGATTCGGTGCATTCGCGCCTGCTCGCGAATGTTTGCGTGTTCGATTGCGCGTGATTTGTCGCCTTGTCTCTGCGCAAGCCGGCTTGACGGCGTGGTTCACCCATGTTAGTTTCTCACTCGTGGGCTTGAAAGTTCACACAGGGTGATCGTCGCGCGAAAGGGATTTTTTTGTCAGATCCCCGCGAGAACGGCAAACACGCAGAACAGATTTTTCATGAGGGCTGAGTATGGGTGCGATGAGAAACACGGTGTGCGGGGGCTTGATCGGGTTGTCGGTCTTCTGTGCTGCGGCGGTGGTCAGCCTTCCGCTCACCGGCTGCGAGAAGAAGAAAGCCCCGGCCGCGGTGATCGTGGTTTCGAACGACGATGTCATCGGGATCTGGGACATCGCCCCGGGCAGTGAGCTGGCGATGGCGAACAACATGATCCGCATGGCGGCGAAGAAGGCGGACATTCGATTCCGTGAATCGAACATCGCCGACGTCGCGGAGCAGATGGCGGCGGAGTTCCGCAAAGCGAAGCTCGAGTACGAGTTCAAGGCGGGTGGTCAACTGGAAGTCCGCGCCCGCGGGCAGGTCGAGAACTGGACCTGGCGTATCGAAGGGCAGAACGTCATCGTGACGTCGGATGAGGGCAACGAGATGGGCTTCGTGTATACCGACCGCACGCTCACCACCGACTCGAACGACAAAGGCATGAAGCCGTTCCGTATCGAGAAGCGTTGATCGCGTCGCGCGGTGTCGATCGGCTGATGAGAACGGATTTCTTGCTGACTGGCGTCCGCTGCGCACTTGTTGATTGCGGCGGTGGTCGCTTCTCAACGAACTACGCCGCGACGTTCAAGCCGCGGGCGTTTCGGCGGGCTTCGATCTCCGCCAGCAGACTGTCGCGTTCGTCCCGGCGTTGCTGACGCTGGGCCTCGACCGCGCGGCGTTGATCCGCGGCGGCCTGAGCCGCGGCTTCGTTCGCTTCGCGTTCCGCGCGGGATTCTTCGCGCCGGGCTTCCTCGGCACGGCGCTCATCCCGGCGTTTGGTGGCTTCCTCACGCAGCTTCGCCGAGCGTTCCAGCGATTTGTCCACCACGTCGAGGATCAGGCGGTTGTTGCGGTCTTTCGCCTCGTCGGCGGGGTTGATGTACCCATCAAGACGTGCGGCCGTGAGCGTGGGGAGCGGATTGGTTGCTTGAGTCGCGGCGGGGGCTGCCTGCGTGCCGCCACGGTCGACCGCTCGCGCGATGGCCGAGAGAACGGGTTGCAACGCGTCACTTGCCACGCTGTGAAGGTCGGTCCGAGAAGGACGCGACTTCAGCGTGACCGGGGAGTTTGTGGATGATGCCGAGCGTGTGGTTTGTGAGGTCGAAGAGCTTTGTGATGCTGAAAGGGTCTGCAACGCTTGTGAGGCCTGTTCGTTCTGCGCGGGTTATCGGGGCTGGAGAGCCTTCGCAGCACAACGCATCAGCGAGCAAAAAGCACAAGCCCGCCGGGCGGACCCGACGGGCTTGGGGTTTGTAAGAATCAGAAACCTGAGTGGTCCAAAGACGAATCAAGATCGGCGACAGGGGCCGATCTTGGCGTCAGGGGATCTCAGTTCTTCTTCTGGGTGCACGCACCAGCGTCCTTGGAGCAGGAGCTGCCGCTGGCGCAGGAGCCCTCAGCGCAGGCCTTGCCGGTCTTCTTGCAGCAAGCCTCGCCCTTCTCGCAGGCCTTGACCTCGGTGGCCGAGGCGGCGGCGTCGGTGCGGGCGGTGCTCTTACAAGCGGCGAGGGTCATCGCGCCGACGCAGCAGAGGGCAACCAGACCGATACGGGAGATGTTCTTCATAGGCGTTCCTTTCAATGGGTGTATTCGGGTGTGTGCCGACAGCCACACGGCTCTCGGCAGAGAACTCTATACCCGTCAATCGGCCTCGGGGTTCACCCGGATGACCGATTTTGGGGGGTTCCCTTAGGCCTGAGCCGGGGCGGCGGGTTCGGCCTTGCGGATCTTCGCGGCGAAGGCCGTGCGGCGGTCGGCGATGCGCCGACGGCTCGACGGGTTGCCACCGATTTCCGGACCTTCTTCGGCGCCGACGAACTGGATCACGACCATCTCGCCGCCGTCACCGATGCGGTGACGACCGAGCTTGACCACACGGGTGTACCCGCCGGCCCGATCGCGGAACCGGGGCACCACGTTGTCGAAGATGTGCTTGACCAGCTTGGGGGCCTTGCGCAGGTCGCCGTAGCGGTTGCGCTCGACCTTGCTCGCCTCGGGGATGTCGAAGAACTTCTTGGCCCGGTCGGCCAGGGCCTGGACCGACGCCTTCTCCTGCTCCGTGGCGTTCTTGGGCAGGTAGAGCCACTCGAAGCCGGGGCGGTCCCAGCCGAGCTTGGCGATCACCTGACGACGGGCGTGAAGGCTGCCCTTCTTCGCGGTGGTGATGAGCTTTTCAACGAACGGCTGCACGGCCTTCGCACGCGGCAGCGTCGTGACGATCTGCCCGTGCTCCAGCAGCGAAGCAGCGAGGTTGCGCAGCGTCGCGGTGCGGTGAGCAGTTGTACGACCGAGTTTGTAACCAGCCTTGCGGTGACGCATGGGTGTTGTTCTCCGATTTCGGCTCGGGAAGCCAGGTGATGGGATGTGGAAACAGGACGAAACCCACCGAGGTGGGTCGAGAGTTTAGGCCTGAAGGACACGCCGGTCGAGGCTCGGACGTCGATCGCATGATCTATCAAATCCCAAACAAATAGTCGAATCTGTGATCAGTTTGGGCGACAAAAAAACAGAACCCCCGCACGTGGCGAGGGTTCTGCGTTTGGTCTTGCGATTGTCGAGCCGGTGAAGCCTTACTTCTTCACCACCATGCCCTCGGGAAGGGTCATGCCCAGGTCCAGGCCCATGTCCACGAGCTTCTTCTTCACCTCACGCAGCGACGTGCGGCCGAAGGAGCGGACCTTCAGCAGGTCCTGCTCGGTCTTGATCACCAGATCCGCCACGGTGCCGATCTGCGCCGACTCCAGGCAGTTGCTGGCGCGGACCGACAGGTCCAGCTCGCCCACCGGCATCGCCAGCTTGCGCATCAACTCTTCGTCGACGCTCGCGGCCGCCGCGGCTTCCTCGCTCACGCGCTGATCGCCCAGCTCGAAGTACTGCACGAAGGCGTTGAGGTGCTTGCGGTTGATCTTCGCGGCCTCGACGAGCGCCATCTCGGGCGAGACGGTGCCGTTGGTCCAGACCTCGATCACGAGCTTGTCGTAGTTGGTCTTCTGACCGACGCGGGTTTCCTCAACCTGGTAGCGCACGCGCTGCACGGGCGAGAAGACGGCGTCGACCGGGATCACGCCGATCTCCTGCTCTTCGCCCTGGTTGTAGCGCTCGTTGGCGGGGACGTAGCCGCGGCCCTTTTCGACGCGCAGTTCCATCTCGAAGTCGATCTTGTCGGTCAGCGTCGCGAGGACCAGGTCCTTGTTGACGATGGTGACGGAGGGGTCGCCCTCGATGAGGTCGGCCGTCACTTCGCCCGGCCCGCGGGCGGCGACCTTGACGGTCTTCGCTTCGTCGCCGTCGAGACGGACGATGAGGCTCTTGACGTTGAGGATGATGTCGGTGACGTCCTCGAGCACGCCGGGCAGGCTGGAGAACTCGTGCTGCACGCCCTTGATCTTCACGCTGGTGAGCGAAGCGCCCTCGAGCGCGGAGAGCAGGATGCGGCGGAGCGAGTTGCCGATGGTGGTGCCGAAGCCACGCTCGAACGGCTCGACGGTGAACTTCGCGTAGGTGCTGCTCTTGGAGCGAGCGTCAACGGAAATACGGGACGGCAGTTCGAGCCCACGCCACTTGATGCGCATGTGAGAATCCTTGCAAATCTGCGGCAACCTGAAAAAAAGGCCGTTCCCGAACCCGGTCATCAGCCCCCGACGTGCCGCGTCGATGGGGTGCTTTCTCTCCGGGAGGGAGATGAGCGAGATTATTGGCGGGAAAGCCCGTCAGATCAACGGGGTTCGGGCGGTTGAAAAGGCTTCGGATTCAACGCGGAGAGCGCGGAGGACCGCGGAGGCGGGGAGGGGTTGGGAAGATGGGCATTCTGGTGGCCCGGCTCTCCAGAGCCGGGCTGGATAGAACCAAAGGCGCACGGGTCTGGAGACCCGTGCCACCGAAGACAACCCGAGCCACATACCTCAAACTCCCGGTGTCTTCGACCACAGCTTCCGGACGTAAGAGTGTCGATAGAGGCACCCGCACTCCGGGCATCGCCCGTGAGGCTCGCAGCCCGAGAGGTCGTAGAGGCACCAGATGCATGCCAGCCGCTGGGATTGTGCCACCGCCTTCTGCACTTTCCAACGAACGAAGAGCATCACGATGAAGTTCGCGATCATCAGCACCAGCGATGCGAACAACGCGATGTTGAAGCGGGTACCCAGGGCTTGGGCACCGGGCCGAACGATGGCGAAGTCAATCGCCGCCCACACCAGCGGCAATAACTGCAACACAACGGAAACCACCGTGAGTATCGCCAGCGAACGCAGATGCCCGGCGAGCTTGCGTGCCCGGCTCAGTTTGCGGTATTGGCGGCGGAGGAGGTTCATCTGTTCGACGTACGAGTATCGGGTTCACTTCGTGCAGGCGATTGCAGAGTTGCGGCTCGGTGCGGTTCAACGGATGTCGTTCATCTCGGCTGGCCGCAGTTGAAACACGACGGGGCGCGTTGGTGCCCTCGGAAGTCCTGCCCGCACGCCTGGCAGAACTCGTCGCGGGCGATCGGCGGCGGCGCAGCGCTCATCTTGGCCTGTTCACCAAACTGTTGTGCGAGCATTGAACTGAACTGAAAGTGCCCGCCACACTCCGGGCACCGTCCGCTGGGCCCCATTCCCCTCAGGTCGTACGAACACTTCGGGCAGATCGGTTGATCGATCCCGTCGTACGTCGCCCGCTCGGCCATGTGCTCATGGAACGCCCGCCGCTCGGCCAGTACTCGCCGCAGCATGGGGCTCAAAAACAACAGCCCCGCAATCGGGACCAACAACATCGCTAACCACATCAGTTCGAGTCGCGGCGTTTCGTCGTCGTAGTTGAACGCCCGAAGCGCCAACGCACCGACGATCAACCCGAGCAGGAGCGTGAGGAAGAAGTACACGCCCACAAACCACCGAGACGGGCCCGGCACCTTCACCTTCGTGGGTTTGTTGTACTTCCACATTGCGCTTCCTCCCCAGATATCGGTAACGTTCGCGAGCGCAGCATATCAGCGCGGGGCGACTATGCCGAGCGCTCCTTGCAAACACCGGCGAATCCGGAGCTTGACCGTCGGCGGGATCGAATGAAAAAACCGGCCCTCGCGGACCGGTTTGAATACGGCATTGAAATGAACTGAAGCAATCCTCGCTGTGCTTCACGCCGCCGGGCGAAACCCGTCGGCATGGAACATCAGACGCGGCGGCGCTTCGTCGGGCGGCAGCCGTTGTGCGGGACCGGGGTGTGGTCCTCGACCGCGCTGATGCGCATGCCCGAGGAGACCAGCCCGTTGACCGCGGACTCACGCCCAGCGCCCGAGCCCGTCACGCGGACTTCGAGTTCCGAGACGCCGATCTTGCGGGCCTTCTGCCCACAGTTCTCACCCGCGCGGGTGGCGGCGAAGGGCGTGCTCTTGCGCGTGCCCTTGAAGCCGATGGAGCCAGCGGAGTCCCAGCAGAGGGTCTCGCCGTTCATATCGGTGATGGTGACAATCGTGTTGTTCTGGCTGGCGCGGATGTGCGCGATGCCGCGCACAACGTTCTTCCGCACTTTCTTGACTTTCTTGCCCATGACTTGATCCTCGGTCTATCCGGCCTTGCGGTGCCTTTTCGCACCGAGCAGACCGGGTGTATCCAGTTTCGTACCCAACGCCTCGTTCGCCGCTTCGCACTCGGCAAATCGCCGAATGTCGAGAGCGATCGGGGCCCGATCGCGACCGAGAAACCTCGATCGCGAAACGCCTTAGCCCTTGACGCCCTTCTTGCCGGCGACGGTCTTGCGCTTGCCCTTGCGGGTGCGGCTGTTGGACCGGGTACGCTGGCCTCGGACGGGAAGCCCGCGGCGGTGGCGATCGCCACGGTAGCTGCGGATGTCCTTCAGGCGCTGGACGTTCTGCGAAACCTGGCGACGCAACGCACCTTCAACGAGGTAGTTCGCGTCGATGATCGCCGTGATCTTCGCGCCCGCCTGCTCGTCGAGCTGGTTGGCGCGGAGGTTCGGGTCGATCCCGGCCTCAGCGAGAATGTCGGCCGCGAACTTCGGGCCGATACCGTGGATGTACTGAAGGGCGAAGAAGATCTTCTTCTTCTCGGGGATATCGATACCAGCAATACGGGGCACGCGGAATACTCCTCTGGCTCGGCGGCTCGTCAGGCTTCGGCCCTACCCGCCGGCGGGTTGGAAAAACTGTGTTGAACGGATACCCAGACCAATCAATCCGTGACTGTCACACACGCGGGGCCGATCAGAAGCACGTCTCTCCCGAGCCGTGCCACCTTGAACCCGCAACGGCGATCAGCCCTGGACCTGCTTGTGCTTCGGGTCAGCCTTGCAGATCACGCGGACCTTGCCCTTGCGGCGGACGATCTGGCAATCCTTGCAGATACGACGGACACTGGCTCGAACCTTCACGGGAAACCTCGCTGTTGCTCAGTGAAAAAACGGCCCCAAGAACCGACCACGTCGGCTCGCAGAGCAGGGCCTCGACTTTAGGCGCGGAGCCTCCCGGCTTCCAGCACCACGCCCACCCCAATCCAACCACGCTCGATCCGAACCGGCCAAGAACACTGGTTCGGGTTGAGTTTGGATGCGCGACGCCCGGTCGCCCGGCCGTCCGTCGATCGCCTACGAAGAAGCATCCTCAAGACAAGCAAACACAACACGCCCGGACCAGTTCGGGCGTGTCGGCTGAATGTTTGGTTGTTCGATCCGGATCAGTGCCGGAAGGTGATGCGGGCCTTGGAGAGGTCGTAGGGCGACATCTCGACGGTCACGCGGTCGCCGGGGAGGATGCGGATGTAGTTCATGCGCATCTTGCCGGAGATGTACCCCAGCACGATGTGCTGGTTGGGGAGCTTCACGCGGAACATCGCGTTGGGCAGGGACTCGACCACGGTGGCTTCCATGGTCAGCTTGTCGTCTTGCTTGGGCATAAAAGGGACTTCGGACCTTTCTTTCTTCTCTCTGACTTGATCACACTCGAAACGTGCACAATCCGTCGGGGATCGGCGGGGAACTATACGCCGGTCACGCCGCCCGCGGGCCGGGGATGCGTGAGCCCTTGCCGTCGGCGCCCGAAAGGAACCCTGCGTAGTTCCGCATCAGCAGGTTGGCCTCGACACGCTGCATGAAGTCGAGCACGACCGAGACGACGATCAGCAGACCCGTACCACCCAGGAACTGCGCCACGCCGGGGCTGATGTTGAACGCCTGCGCGACGACCATGGGCAGCACCGCAATGACCGAGAGGAAGGCCGCACCGACGAAGGTGATGCGTTCCATGACGCTTTCGAGGTACTCCGCCGTGCGCGGGCCGGGGCGCAGGCCCGGGATGAACGAGCCGTGCTCGCGGAGTTGCTTGGCCATGTCCTCGGGGTTGAACTGAACGGTGATCCAAAAGTAGCTGAAGAAGTAGATTAGGATGACCTCACCGACGATGTAGATGAAGTGCCCGTAGGTGAGCTGGTCGTTGAACCAGAGCACGGTCTGACCCAGGAACGACTCGGTGTTCGAGCCGCTGGCCAGGGCGTTGAGGATCATCGAGGGGAAGATCATCAGCGAGCTGGCGAAGATCACGGGCATGACGCCCGAGTGGTTGATACGCAGGGGCAGGTACGAGCGCTGACCGCCGTAGACCTTTCGCCCGCGGGTGTGCTTGGCCTGCTGCACCGCGATGCGGCGCTGCGCGACGGTGAGCAGAACTGACGACCCGATGACCAGCACAAACAAGCCCACCAGCATGAAGATCGCGAAGAGGGTGATGCTGTTGGTGGAGTAGGCGCTGCTGAGTTCTTTGATCGCCCCGGGCATGGCCGCGAGGATGCCGGCCATGATCAGCATCGACACGCCGTTGCCGATGCCGTGCTTGTCGATCTGCTCGCCGAGCCACATCAAGAAGACCGTACTCGCAGTCAAGGCCGTGACGGCCATGATCCACCACGCCGGGCTATCAATCCACTGCGAATAAATGAGGTTCGAAGCCGCGGAAACCTTCAGCCAGCTCACCGCCTGGATGATCGCCAGCACGATCGTGGCGTAACGGGTCCATTCCATGATCTTCTGCCGGCCGGTCGGGCCCTCTTCCTGCAGCTTCTTCAGCGCGGGCCAGACGGTCATCAGGAGCTGGAAGATGATGCTCGCGGAGATGTACGGCGCCACGCCCAGACCGAAGATCGTCGAGTGCCCGAAGGCACCGCCCGAGAGCATCGAAATCACCGCCACCGCGCTCGATGCGGCGCTCGACTCTTCCTGCATGCGGTTGTACGTCTGTGCCAACTGCTCCTGGTTCACGCCCGGCAGCGGGATCCAGTGACCCAGGCGATAGACCGCGAGCATGCCGATGGTGAAGAGGATCTTGTTCCTCAGCTCGGCGATCTTGAAAACGTTGATCAGCGCTTGCAGCATGAAAGCTCTTCTCGATGGTCAAACCACGGACAAACAGAACAGCCGCCCCAATCCAAGCCCGCGCGCGGACCCGGCCCCAGGGCGGAGGGAAGTCTAGGTCCGCGGCGGCGTGAAATCGCGGTCCCCCCCACTCTTGACCACGATCAACCGCCGTCTTCCGTCGAACGGACCTTCGCTTCCAAACTCGTTCCGCCACCGGGACGAACGCTCACCGCGGACCGGAAACAAAACACGTGGAAAAAGAGCCGGGGACGGGTCTTGACCTCCACATGGTTGGAGAGGCGATCAAGACCCGTCCCCGGGTATGAACGTTGAGTTTGGGCAGGGCCCGCTGTCGGAGGAGGCGATTACTCGCCCGCGCCGGCCTTCGGGGCGGCGGGCTTCTTGCTGCCGCGCTTGAGCTTCTTGGTGAGGTTCTTCGGGGTCTTGTCCTCGGAGTTGCGATCAACGCCGCGGGTGAAGTCCTTGCGGGTGCCGGTCTCGTTGACCGAGCCGCCGGCGTCGACGATGAGCTTGCGGGCCGCCGCGGAGACGCGGTTGGCGGTGACCGTGAGCTTGATCTTCAGACCGGTCTTCTCGACGTCGCCGAGGATCTTCAGGTCGCGCGAATCGTCGCGGATGAGGCCGGCCTTGACCAGCGCCGCGGCGTCGACGGTGCCACCCTTGGCGAACGCGGGGTGAGCCGCGATATCGCGCAGGTTGACGATCCAGAAGTTCGTCTCGAAGCGGGCGTTGGAGAAGCCGTACTTGCGGATGCGGCGGAAGAGCGGCATCTGACCACCCTCGAAGGCGCGCTTGCGGGCGGTACCGGAGCGCGAACCCGCGCCCTTGTTCCCGCGACCGGAGGTCTTACCCCGGCCGCCGCCTTCGCCGCGACCGACGCGCAGACGCTTCTTGTACCGGCCGGCGTCTTTGGTGATTTCGTGGATCATCGCCATGGTGGCATTCCTACTTCAGGCCGGGGTCTTCACGAACACCGGCGGGTTGATCTTCATTCGAACGGGACGGACGCAAACGCACGAGAGACGTGAGAGACGGATATCAGGCGGAAGGAGCAGCGGGGGCCGCACCGGCCGCCGCGGCATCGCCGCCGCCACGCGGGCCACGACCACCGCCGCCGGGGCCGCCACGGCCGCCGCCGCGACCCTTGCGCTCGGAGCCGATGGTGTTCACCGGGCCCTTGGCCTTCTTCTCAGCCGCGGTGGGCATGAACTGCTTGCCCTTCTCGATCTTGGAGGCGATCTCGGTCTCTTCGAGCTGCTGATTGCGGAGCGAAGCGACGAGCTCGGGCGTGCGGAGCTTCTTCAGCGCCTCGAACACGGCCTGCAGGACGTTCTGGGGGTTCGTGTTGCCGTAGCACTTGGTGAGGCAGTCCTTCACGCCGCTGAGATCGAGCACGGCGCGAACCACGGTGCCCGCGACGACGCCCGTACCGGGCGAAGCGGGGATCAGCTTCACGCGGGCGGAGCCGAACTTGCCCTCGACCTCGTGGTGGATCGTCGTGCCGATGCGCTGGATCTTGAAGATGTTGCGCTGCGCGGCCTTCTGGGACTTCTCGATGGCGTTGGGGACTTCGCCACCCTTGGCGTAGCCGAAGCCGACCTCGCCGTTGCGGTTGCCGACGACCACGAGGGAGCCGAAGCTGAAGCGACGACCGCCCTTCACCGTTGCGGAGGTGCGGTAGACGCCGATGGTCGTGGATTCAAGGCTGCTTTTCTCGTCGAGCATCTCGGGCATGGTTGATCTCGGTGCTGTCAGGTGCGTGTGTGCTTCGGTCAGTCGGTCGGTCGGTCGAACAATCAGTCAATCAGTTCGTCAGTCAGTCAGAGAATCAGTCCCGCGTGCCCCGCGGCTTCGGGCTGATGAAAACAGGTTCAGAAGACGAGGCCTTCCTTGCGGGCGGCGTCGGCGAGGGCCTTGACGCGCCCGTGGAACTTGAACCCCGCACGGTCGAAGACCACCGCGGAGACGCCCTTCTCCTTCGCACGCTTGGCCAGCAGCGAGCCGACGGCCGAGGCCGCCTTCGCGTTGCCGGTCTTCTCGAGCTTCAGCTCGCTCTCCAAGGAGCTGGCCGAGGCGAGGGTCTTGCCCGCGAGGTCGTCGATGACCTGGGCGTAGATGTGCGAGAGCGACTTGTAGACCGCCAGGCGGGGACGACCGGGCTCGCCCTCCACGCGCTTGCGGATGCCGATGTGCCGGCGGTTGCGACGCGAGACCTTGTGCTTGTTCTTGTCCATGACAGGGAACCTTTTCTTCTTCGGCGTGCTTCACGCCGCGGATCGATACGGTGAAAACAAACGGTCGCTGCAAACGGCGGAGGCTTTAGGCCGAGGCGAAGGCCTTGCCGCTCTTGCGCTTGATGACCTCGGACTTGTACTTGATCCCTTTGCCGTTGTACGGCTCGGGCTTGCGATGCTGACGCATGGTGCTGGCGAACTGCCCGACCATCTGCTTGTCGGCCCCTTCGATCTTCACGAAGGACTTGTCGACGGTGACCTTCAGCCCCTTGGGGATGGCCATCGTGATCGAGTTCGCGTAGCCCACGGTGAGCTTGAGCTTGTCGCCCTGCACAACCGCGTTCCAACCCACACCGACGACTTCCATCTCTTCGGAGTAGCCCTTGGTCACGCCGATGATGTTGCTGTTGATCAGCGCACGGGTGGTGCCCCAGAAGGCCCCGAGCTTGGGGTTCTCGACGAGCTTCTTCTCGTCGATGGCGCAGGCGATTTCCTTCTTCGCCTCGTCGAAGGCCACCTTGACCTCAGGGCGGAAGGAGGTGTTCAGGGTGCCGAGCGGGCCGGTGACCGAGACGGTCCGGTCCTTGATGGCGACCTTGACGTTCGCGGGGACCGAGATGGGTTTGCGTCCGATACGAGACATGGCGTTCTTCCCGTGAAAGCTCCCCCGGGCCCGGTGTGGGTGGAGAAGCGGTGAGGCGTTTCTGCGTGACCGTTCGCGTGCGAGCGGCCGTGGTGGACAATCCGGCGAATCAGTCGACGATGCAGATCAGCTCGCCGCCGACGTTTTCCTTGCGGGCCTTGCGGTCGCTCATCACACCTTTGGAGGTGGAGACGACGGCGATACCCAGGCCCTGCACGGGGCGCGGGATCTCGTCGACCTTGTTGTACACGCGGCGCCCGGGCTTGCTGGTGCGGGTGAGACGGTTCAGGACCATCTCGCCGCGCGGGCCGTAGCGCAGGGCCACGTTCAGCTTGCCCTCGCGACCGTCGGGGAGAACCTCGAAGTTCTCGATGTACCCCTCGTCCTTGAGGACCTGGGCGATGCCGCGGCAAACGCGGTTGTTGCGGCAGATCACGCTCTTGGCCCGGTTGGTCAGGGCGTTGCGGATCCGCGTGAGCATGTCCGAGATGGGGTCGTTGAAAGACATGTGGCTTCTCGTCTGAATCAGGTCGGTCGGTCAGGTGGTCTTCGGTCTACTTCGTGCGCCGAGCGCTACTTACCAGGAGGCCTTGCGCATCCCCGGGATCTTCCCCTCAAGCGCCAGCTTGCGGAGCATGATGCGGCTGATGCGGAACTTGCGGTACACCCCGTGGGCACGCCCCGTCAGTTGGCAACGCCGAACCGTGCGGGTTGAAAACTTGGGGGGACGCGAGCTCTTGGCCATCTGCGCTTTGGTCGTCATAGGTCTTCCTCGGTCTTCCGTCTTTCACCTTCGCCCGGTGCACGCACCGGGGCGGGTGATGTGTTCTTCGTTCCTTCGCTCTTACTTGCTGCTCGTCGCGCCCGGGCGGGCGTTCTTCTTGTCCTCGGGCTTCACGAACGGCATCCCCAGCTCCGCCAGCACGAACTTGCTCAGCTCGGGCGTCGAACGCTCGAAGCAGACGTTGATGTTCATGCCGTGGGTGAAGGTCACCTCGGCCATGTTGATCTCCGGGAACACGCCCTGCTCGGTCAGACCGAAGGCGTAGTTGCCCTGGCGGTCAAAGCCCGTGGCCTTCAAGCCGCGGAAGTCCTTGATACGCGGGCAGGCCAGGTTGATCACGCGGTCGAGGAAGTGCCACATGCGGTCGCGGCGGAGCGTCACCACCGCGCTGCTCTCGGCGCCTTCACGCAGCTTGAAGTTCGACACGCTCTTGCGCGACAGAACCACCACCGGCTTCTGACCCGTCACACGCGTGACCGTGTCGATGACCGTCGTCTTCACGTTCGCCGGGAGCTTGTTGCTCTCCAGGTGACGGCCCATGTTCACGTTCACCACGATCTTCGTCAGCTTCGGGTGCTGCATCGGGTTCTTCAGCCCGAACTTCTCACCCAGAGCCTTCGCGACCTCGCCCTTGAAGCGGGTCTGAAGACGCGGCTCCACGCGCACGCCCGACGCCTCGTCGGCGGTCTCGCCCATAGGCGAGGCCTTGCCCTTCGGGGTCTTCGGGGGTTTCGCAGCGCCCGACGCCGCGGGTTTCTTGGCGTCCTTGTTCGCGGCGCCCTGCGTGTTCTTGCTGTCCTTCTCGCTGGCCATGACTGTTCTCGCTGAGGCAAGTCCGATCCACGCCTTCCGCGTGGGTCAGAGTGTGATTACTTCTTCTTCCCGGCGCGGACCACCGAGAGCTCGGAACCGCCGCGAACGGCGACGCGGGTCTTCGAGCCGTCCTTGCCCGTCTTGAAACGGACGCGGGTCGGCTTCCCGTCCACCACGGGCGAGACCTTCGAGATGTGGATCGCCGCTTCACGCTGGACCACACCGCCCTGAGGGTTGGTGCGGGTCGGACGCATGTGGCGGGTGACGAGGTTGACGCCCTCGACGACGACGCGCTGCTTATCGGGGATGACCTTCTTGATCTTCCCGACGGCGCCCTTGAAGTCGCCGCTGGTGACCATCACGGTATCGCCGCTCTTGACGTGGGCTGGCATATCAGACGACCTCCGGAGCGAGGGACACGATCTTCATGTAGTTCTTGTCACGCAGCTCGCGCGCCACAGGACCGAAGATGCGGGTGCCCTTGGGGTTCCCGTCGTCCTGGATCAGAACGACGGCGTTGGAATCAAACTTCACGTACGAGCCGTCCGAACGACGCGTCGCCTTGGTCGTGCGAACCACGACCGCCTTCGACATGTCGCCCGGCTTCACGTCGGCGCCAGGCAGCGCCTTCTTGATCGAGACGAAGACGCGGTCGCCCACGCCGGCCATACGCCGGGTGAACTTCCCCGTGGCGGTCGAGCCGCCGTAGACGCGGATGACGTACGCGATCTTCGCGCCGCTGTTGTCCGCAACTTCGCACCGTGTTTCTTGTTGCAGCATGGCCTTGCACCTTCGCTGCCGATCCGTTTTCACTTCGGATCGGCGTAAAAAACACCTTCAACTCCGGGACCGATCAATCGCTCGTCCCGCTTCCCCGCCCTCGGGGTCATTCATTCTCCGCCGGTGCCTCTCGCGGCTTGCCGCGTTCGGTCCCGACGCCGTGCGTCCCTTCGGGGCTTATTCCTTGCCCGGGGCCTGCACGCCTTCGAACTTCATCTGAGCGCCCTTGCGGACGATCCGCACGAGCTCCCAGCTCTTGGTCTTGCTCAGCGGGCGGCACGCACGCACCTCCACCAGATCGCCCACGCGGCTCTCGTTCTTCTCGTCGTGAACGTGCAGGACCGTCCGCTTGCGGATGATCTTGCCGTACTTCGGGTGGATCGACGAGTTCGGCACGACGACCTTGCGGGTCTTGCTGCGCTTGTCGCTCTCGACGAGACCGACGCGCGTCGCCTGGATCGTCTTGTTCTCTGTGGTGCTGGTGGTCGCCATCGTGTTCTGCCTTTATGCCCGTTTCACACTTCGTTGAACCGGGCCTGATCTTTCCTGCTCGCTACCGAAACGCTTTCTTCTTGCTTCCGTCCGACTCAGACCTTTTCAGGCCTTCGTCTTCAGGCCTTCGCCGCGGCCTTCTTCGCCGGGGCCTTCTTCGCAGCCGGCTTCTTCGCGGCCGGGGCCTTCTTCGTCTTCGCCGCACCTGCCGACGCGGCCGCGGGCTTCTGCCCCTTCGCACGCGCCGAACGCTCGGTCAGCAGACGGGCGATGTCCTTGCGGACCTTGCGGAACTGAGACAGGTCCTCGACCTTCTCCGTCGTCGCCTGGTTGCGGAGCGTGAACAGCTTCTCGCGAAGGCGAACCGTTTCGGCCTTCAACTCTTCAACACTCAGCTTCTTCACTTCAGCGCCCGTCATGGTTGAACCCTTCCAAATCGATCGGCCTTATCCGTCCTCACCGGTTCCCCGGTGCTTTTCTCTTCAACACCAACCCACCCACGCACACTCGTCCGACGATCAGACCGCCACGCGGCGACCGACCATCCGGCAACGCACCGGCATCTTCATCGCCATACGCATGAAGGCCTGCTTCGCCACCGTCTCCGTCACGCCCGCCAGCTCGAACAGCATCGTGCCGGGCTTGATCCGCGCCGCCCAGTACTCCACCTCGGCCTTACCGGTACCCATTCGGGTTTCCAGCGGCTTCTTCGAGATCGGCTTGTCCGGGAAGACGCGGATGAACAGCTTGCCCTCCCGCTTCAGCAGGTGCATCGCCGCGATACGACCGGCCTCGATCACCTTGCCCGGCAGCCAGCAGCCCTCGAGGGCCTGCAGGCCATAGTCACCGTACGCAACATAGTTGCCCTTGGTGGCCTTGCGGTCCCGGCAACGCCGGAACTCTTTGCGGTGCTTGACTCGTTTGGGCATCAGCGCCATGACACGGTCTCCACATCTCGATGACTGACAAAGTCAGTCGTGATCTCTGTTCGTTCAATCCACACAACCAACCGAAACTCAATCCAACCCAACCCACCCCGCTCCGCTTACCGACGCCCGCGGGCCTTCGTCCGACCACCAGCGGCGATCGGCTCGCTCGGGGCCTGCTCCGTCGTCTCGGCCTCGTACAGACCCTTGAAGATCCACACCTTGCAGCCGATGGCGCCGTAGCTCATGAACGCCTCAGTAAAGCCGTAGTCGATGTTCGCCTGCAGCGTGCTCAGGGGCAGCGAGCCCTGGCGAACGTCCGCGGTGCGGCTCATCTCAGCCCCGCCCAGACGACCGGCCAGAACAATCCACACGCCCTTGGCCCCCGCGGCCATCACCGCGTCAGCCTTCATCTTCATCGCACGGCGGAACGCAACACGCTTCCGCAACTGCTCGCAAACGCCCTCAGCAACCAGCTGAGCGTCGGTGTCGGGGTTCTTCACCTCCATGATGGAGATCGAAACCTTCCGGCCCGTCATGTACTGCAGTTCTTCAGTCAGGCGGTCAACCTCGGCGCCCTTCGGCCCGATGACCAGGCCCGGACGCGCCGACTTGATGATCACCTTCAGCTCTTCACGCGTGCGCTCGATGTGCACGTCGCTCACGGCCGCGAACGGGGGCTTGCGGTTCAGACGCGAGTCGATGAACTTGCGAATCTTGTAATCCTCGACCAGCAGCTCGCCGAACAGCGCCTTCGGCGCGTACCAGCGGCTCCGGTGAGGCTCCGTGATCCCGACCCGCAAACCGTATGGATGAGTTTTCTGACCCATGGTGTTCTTCTTTTCCGTGTTCGACAAACCCGTCTTCGACCGAACTCTCACTCCCCCCGATGTCCTTGCAACCCGCCTCGGCTTACTTCTCTTCGAGCGAGACCACGATGTGGCTCATCCGCTTGAGGATCTGGTGCGCACGCCCGCGGTCCTTCTGATGGAACCGCTTGATCACCGGGCCCTTGTCCACGGTGCTCTCGCAGACCGTCAGACGGTTGGTGTCGGCCTTCGCCTGCTCCGCGTCCGCGAAGGCGCCCTGCAGGGCCTTCTTCACGTCCACCGCCGCACGCTTCGTGGTGAAGGTCAGCAGGTTCGACGCGGTGATGTAGTCCTTGCCGCGGATCAGGTCCGTCAGCAGCGCCGCCTTGCGGGGCGAGCCGCGATGGAACTTGAAGACGCAGGTGAACCGCGCGATCTGCCCGGCCTCAACACCCAGCACCTCGGCCAGGCGGTTGATCTTGTCCGCCGTGCACCGCGGGTGGTCGCTGCCACGCATCCAGTTCCGCAGCGCCGACTCCGCCTTGCTCTGGTTCGACAGGCCCTTGCCCGGCTCGATCAGCGCAGAGGCCAGCGTCTCGACGCTCGCGCCCTTGTCCTTCATCACTTTCGTCAGCTTCTTCCCGGAGATCCGCACGGTTGTGCCTTTCGATTCGGTGCTGTCGTCGATTCAGGAACGCTCTTGCGACCGTCCCATACGCCTCACCCTGACCTCTCCGTCACGCAGATCTTGTCATCCGCATTCCGCAGGGCCATGCAGGCCTGATTACTTCTTCGTCGGCGCCGGTGCCGCCACCTTCGCGCCGTCAGAGAGACCTTCCTTCTTGTTCGTGTGACCCTTGAACGTCCGCGTCGGAGAGAACTCGCCGAGCTTGTGCCCGACCATGTCTTCCGTCACGAACACGTCCAGGAACGCACGACCGTTGTGGACCTTGAACACGTGTCCCACAAACTCGGGGACGATGGTGCACGCCCGGCGCCACGTCTTCAGCGGCTCCTTCTTGCCCATCTGGTTCAGCTTCTCCACCCGGCGGTAGAGACGCTCGTCAACGAACGGACCTTTCTTCAAGCTGCGGCTCATATGGCTTTCTCTTCTTGCTTCTGCTGATGCCGAATGCTCTGTTTCAAACCTTTCGCCCACCCCGATCAATCACCCTCGATGCTTACTTGCTCACCAGGCCGTACCGCTTGCTCACGCGGCGACGGACAATGAGCTGCGTCGAGTGCTTCCGCTTCTTGCGCGTCCGGCCACCCTTCGCCAGAACGCCCGTCGGACCGCAAGGCGGGCGGTTGCCCTTGCTGCGACCCGAACCACCACCCAGCGGGTGGGCGTTGTGGCTCTTCGCCACACCACGCGTGATCGGACGACGGCCCAGGTGACGCATACGACCGGCCTTGCCCCAGCGGACGTTCTGCTGGTCGGAGTTACCGACCTCGCCGATCGTCGCCCGGCAATCGATGTGCACCATGCGCGTTTCGCCCGAGGGCAGAACCAGCGTGGCGTAGTTGCCTTCTTTGTTGCTCAGCATCGCGTACATGCCCGCGGAGCGGCACATCTGCCCGCCCTTGCCCGCCGTCAGCTCCACGCAGTGGACCTGAAGACCCGTGGGGATGTACCGCAGCGGCATGCAGTTGCCGACCTTCGGCTCGATCGGCGAATCGCTGCTCATCACGCTGTCGCCGGGCTTGATGCCCATCGGCGCCAGGATGTACCGCTTCACGCCGTCGGTGTACTGCACCAGCGCGATGTGCGCCGTGCGGTTGGGGTCGTACTCGACGCCCACCACGCTGCCGGCGATGTCCTTTCGGTCGATCCGCTTCCAGTCGATCACGCGGTACAGACGCTTCGCGCCGCCGCCGCGACCACGCGAAACGATCTTGCCGTGGTGGTTGCGACCACCCTTCTTCGGCAGCGGAGCCAGCAGCGACTTCTGCGGCTTCGTCTTGGTCACCTCGGTGTTGAGGTTCACCGAGCTGAACCGACGCCCGGCGCTCGTCTTGTCATAAATGCGGATCGGCATGGGTATCTCTTTACGTGCCGCGGACCAAAGCCCGCAAACAGTCAAATCTCGTTTGCCTAATGCCTAGTGCCTAATGCCTAGTGCCTTCTTCCTACTCACTCACACCAACTCGATGGTCTGACCCTCGGCCAAACGCACGTGCGCCAGCTTCGTGATCTTCCCGTCGACCTTGCCGTAGCGGTACATGCGGTCACGCGCCTTGCGAACCTGCGTGTTGACCTTCACGACCTTCACCTTGTACAGCGACTCGACCGCCTTCTTGATGTCGTCCTTGCTCGCGCGAAGGTCGACCTGGAACGAGTAACGCCCCTGATCGTTCGAGGCGATCGTGCTCTTCTCAGTCAGCAGCGGCTTCTTGATGACGTACGTGGAATCCATGGATTACTTCACCTCCGCCTTCGAAGCGCCCATCGGCTTCAGCTTCGCGTCCTTGCCCGTCTGCGACGTCGGACCCTTCAGCCACGCCTCGAGCTCCGCCTTCCCGATCACCAGGAAACGATTGTTCAGCATCTGGAAGCAGTTCAGCGAGTCCACCGAGCACAACTCGACCGCGTCAACGTTGCGGGCCGCCATGCGGGTGTTCTCCTCCGTCTTCGGCAGGGCGATCAACGCGCTCTTCTCGGCCTTGATAGCCTCGAGGAAGTTGATGAAGTCCTTCGTCTTCGGAGCCTTCATCGACAGGCTGTCGATCACGCGAACCTCGCCGTCGAGCAGCTTGCTCAGCAGCGCGTTGCGGTTGGCCTTGCGGCGCATCTTCTTGGGCATGTCCAGGCGGTAATCCTCGCGGACCCGCTTCTTGGAGTGGCCGTGACCACCGCCGCGGAAGATGTTGCTCTTCTTATCGCCGTGACGGGCGTTGCCCGTGCCCTTCTGCTTGTAGATCTTGCGGGTCGAGCCCTCAACCTCGCGGCGGTTCTTCGTCCGCGCCGAACCCTGACGGGTGTTGGCGTGGTAGCGCACGTACGCCTGCTTGATCAGCGCGGGGATCAACGCCCCACCGAGGGACTGCTCGTCGATGGTCAGTTGCCCAACCTGCGAGCCTTGCATGTTCAAGACGGGGACTTGCATAAGTCTCCTTCTCGTCTGACGCCTCACCAGCGACCGGGGCTTGAACGTTGCCCTCAGTGCCGGCGCTTCCCGGATGCTCCGCCGACGGGCCCTTTGCCCGCCGATGCTCCGGTGTGCTTCGCCTATCCGCCTCGCTCCGATTGCCCCGTGGTCCGCTGGTTCAACCAGCGGTCCCGGTGGGCCGACGGATGGAAAGGTCCGTCGGGAGCTGAGGAAGGAATCGACTCGGCCGTCTCCGTCGGTCTCAGGCTTGCGCCCTGCTCCGACGGTCTATCAACCTGTTCTCGTCCGGCGGTTGTCTCTCCGCAAGGCTTGCACCTCGCCGGGTCGACCCTTCCGAACCCGAAGGCCGCTTTTCCGTGCGGCCGTCGGCTTATCTCTCACCCACCAACCCCAACCATCTCGGTCCAACCATCTCGTCCCAACCCGTGTTGATCCGACGCCGGATCGGGCTGGGCCTCGATGATAGGCACCCACCAACTCCGAGTCACGCCGACCCGGCCACCCCACCACCCCATCATTCATCCTCAGGCCTTGGCCTTCTTCGCCTTCGAGCGGTACAACCGCACCGCGTGGCGGACCTGGACCAGACCGTTCGCCGCACCGGGGACGGTGCCCTTGATCAGCGCCAGGCCGTTCTCGGCATCAATCCGAACCAGCTCGATCGACCGGCACGTGCAACGCACGTCGCCCATGTGACCGGCCATTTTCTTGCCCTTCTTCAGACCACCACCGAAACCACGGTTCGAGCAAAGCGAGCCGATGGAGCCGGGGGAGCGGTGCTTACGTTCGGTGCCGTGCGAGGCGAACATGCCCTTGAAGTGCCAACGCTTCATGACACCCTGGAAGCCCTTACCCTTCGTCCGGCCGATCACGTCGACGAACTTGGTGCCCTCGAGGTCCTTGACCGTCAGCACCTGGCCCAGCGTGTACTTGCTCGCCTCTTCGGGCGTGCAGCGGAACTCGCGGTGGTAACGCTTGGGGGCCGAGCCCGCCTTCGCGTCGTGACCGATCTCCGGTTGCGTGCTGTTGCGGGCCTTAATGTCGCCGAAGCCGAGCTGCACGGCCGAATAGCCGTCCTTCTCAACCGTGCGGATCTGTGTCACAACGCAGGGCCCAACGCGAACGACCGTCACGGGCAGATTGACGCCGTCAGCGGTGTAGACGCGGGTCATGCCAACTTTGGTACCGAGGAGCATAAAAGCCATGGTTCACCTGAGATCAAAGGAGGGATCAGGGTTTGAAACGCCCAAAGCCAAGGCCGAGGGCGGAAGCACCACCAAGGTGCCAGAACGGGCAGGAACAGAAGTCTCTGAATCACTGGTGCCCGATGCCCAGTGTCCAGTGCCTTCTTTCAGGCCTTGATCTTAATGAAAACGCCCGCGGGGACCACGAGGCGGTTCAGGGCCTCGACCGTGCGGGCGTTGGGTTCGACGATATCGATGATGCGCTTGTGCGTGCGGATCTCAAACTGCTCGCGGCTCTTCTTGTCAATGAACGGCGAACGCAGAACCGTGTACCGCTCGATGCGCGTGGGCAGCGGGACCGGGCCGACCACCTTCGCGTTGGTGCGTTTGGCGTTGTCGACGATCTCCTTCGCGGAGGCGTCGAGGGCCATGTGGTCGTAGGCTTCCATCCTGATTCGAATCTTGCCACCGGTCATGGTTGGTTCCCGTTGAAGTTCTGCACGCCGACTGATCACCTTCCGCGAAACACACTCTGGGTTGTCAGGCCCTTCTCACCCGATTCGCACCGGGCCCGGTTTTCACCGGAAAAGAAGGGCACGATACCCGCACCGAGGCCGCCTCCAAATCCGTGAGGTGGCACCCGGCTTCTTTGCAACCGGACCGAATCTGGGTCCGAAAGGCCTCACGTCCCGCGAGGCTCGCCGCACGGAAAATCCGCGTGGCGACAAAACCGCCCGCCAGAACGCCGGCGGGGAACCGGAACAATAGAGCCCGCACCCGCCCAGTCAAGGCCCCGCCCCAAATCCCGCGCCCCCCTTCCCAACGCTATCCTCCACCGGCCGTCCCGCCCTTTCCAAGCTGCCCGACCTTGCCGGCAGTATACCAAACATTCACCAGATTGTCCATGAACATGCCAGCCCCCTCACCATCATCTACCCAGGCTTGCACCCAGACCAAGGGATTTCC
>JACVCS010000095.1 GCA_016741915.1 Phycisphaerales bacterium
CTACAGCCCCACCCCACCCCCCCCCCGACACCACCATCACCCCCCGAAGTTCACTCGGCGGGCGTGCCCGACCTTCGACGGTGCACGCGGGCTCCTGGCCCCTCTCTCCCAATGCCGCTCAGCCGTGCGCAGTCGGGTGAGCGGCGCGCGGCACACGCTCTCGGAATGCGCCGCGAATTACCAGACTCGTCTCAGGCACCGCCCAAGAGCGCGGCGTGCTTGCCGGGCCCTCGTGCGCGTGCGTGTCGGGTCGTGTCGTGTCTTCCTCCGTCACACTCAGACAGGACAACCGAGGAAGAAGTTGTTGAAGAAGCAGTTGTAATCGCCCTCGTTGACACCGTTGTTCTCGGTGCCATTGGTCCCGCCCTGATCGAATGGAGGCAGGGCGGTGCCCGCATCATCGGCGATGTCGCAGAACATCCCGATGCCCATGCTGCCCATCGAGGCCTGCTCAAAGAACCCGTCCGCGGCGAAGAAGAGGTTATAGTCACCCTCGTTCACGCCGTTGTTGGGGTTGGTCGTCGAGTGGGGCATGCCCATGTCGTCGGCGATGTCCGCCGGCTGACAGGCGGTGGTGAAGACGAGGACCGGGTCATAGTCGATCTCGAAGCGTGAGTCGATCGACCACTGCCCGCTGTAGATGGGCGGGTCGCCGTCGATGTTGGAGATATCCAGGAACCACGGGCGGGGCACGCCGGGCGGGGGCATCAGGCCGTTGAGCGCGTCGGTCTCGATCTCGAGCACGAAGGGCCCCGGGCCAGTCCAGTTGTAGGTGGAGCCGAGGACTTCCAGCACGCCGAAGCTGGGATTGTCGATCGGCGAGACGAGCGCCACGCGGATGTTGTTGGCGTTGTAGCCGTTCAGGGGTGTGAACTGCAGCCGCACGCGCGTGGTGAGGATGGTGGCGCTGCGCAGATCTGGATAGACCAGCGAGGGATCAAGGGCCAGCGACTGGAAGTTGTCCGTCACGGGCAACTCGGGGAAGAGCTGGATCGTGGCGGTCTTCACCGCGCCGCCCAGGGCCAGCGAGCACCCGGCGGCCAACATCAGCCCCGCAACCAAAGTCCCATTCACCTGCCGACGTGTCTTCTTGCTCATGGCTATCGCCTCCGTGGGCCGGCACCGTGACAGGCGAAACGCCCGCACAGGCCGAACTTTGCGTGTCTTGACGGCAGAACTGTACACCGTCCGGGCGAGTCGTCAAGTCAAAATCGATTCTCCGGGAGAAAATAGTGGGAAGTTGATTCGGAACGTGTATACTGTGATTCTCATGGCTGAATCCGGAAACATGCCGAACACCGCCAGCGTCGATACGGGTTCTGCCGCGTCGATCGCGGCTTTTCCGCAGGGTGAAAGCCCGACCACGCTCGACCAGGCGAACGCCATTGCCACCGATCGCATCGAATCACGCCTGGTTGCGGTGGGAACGGAGCTGACCCGGGCAATTTCGGGCGTGATCGCGGCGGTGCCGACGTCGAAGACCCGCCCGCTGGCGCTCAGCCACGAGCTGAAGGTCAACAAAGATGTTGCGTACCGGACGATCAAGGCCTCGGAACTCGCGGACCCGATCGCGGCGATCCACCAGATGCCCGGGCCCGGGCCTTTGCGCAAGCTCGTCCGCGGGGCGGCAAAGCTCGGGATCGATCGCGAGCTCGTCCGGCGGGCGACCGAGGCGATCGATCGCTTCGAGGAACTGATCAACAGCGAGGCGGGCGACCGCGGGATGCTCGACGGCATTCTCTCCGGCTGGCTGCCGGAAGTTCGCGAGAAGACGGATCTGGCGGCGAAGCAGGCCGCGTATAGGGGGCTGAGCCACTTGGTCGGTGCGGCGGCGGAGGTGGTCTTCGATGCGGCGATCCTCACGCCCTCGCGCGAGTCGCCCTTCCTGACCGACGGCGTCTTCATCCGCGGGCTGCTGGGCATGCGCCTTGGACGCGCCGGTGCGAAGGTCGTCTTCGCCAATCGCCTGCTGTGCCCGCCCGCGGGTCGGCCACCATCGACGACGATCGACAACAAGCCCATCACGAGCCTGCGCGACATCATCCAGCGAGAGTTCTCGTCGAGCGATCTCTCCGCCACGGCGCCGGTCTTCTCCAGCGATCACGAGCGGCTGCTGCTTCTGCCCGAATCGCTCGGGCGCTCCGGCGCGATCGATGTCGTCACGGCGGAGTTCAATCCGTCGTGCGTCTATCACACCGCACCGCCCGGCAAACGCGGCAAGAGCGGCGCGTACAGCGAGGTGATCCTGCCCGCTCGGCGGTCGGTCTTCGATGTCTTCGTGCACGAGTCGATCTTTGAAGGGCGCACGCCGCACGCGGTGGTGTACAACACGAGCATCGACGGGCTGGCGAACATCAACGACGCTTCGCGCGATCACAGCCGATTGGATCTGCCGCTGCGGGTTGAGACGCTCGGTGCGGGTGTGTCGTCGACGCGCGTTTCGGACATCCCGCGGTACACCGAACTGCTGCGGAGCGTCATGTCCACGCGCGGGCTGAACGAAAAGCAGTTCCGCCACTACCGCTGCCAGCAGGACTTCCCACTCTACGGCTCGCAGCTGTACTTGGCTTGGGACGTGGTTGGGGCGGGGTGAATCTGTTCAACGTGAACGTGAACGCGAAACGGGAAAAGAAAACACAAGCCGGTGTTGGTTTGTGTTTGCCGTGTGATCAGCGATCGGCGGGCGGGGTGGTTGCGCCTGCTGTGTTCTCGGCGTTCGCTGCAGCGGTCTTCTGCTTGTTTGATGGCGAGGGTGTGACGATCGGTTGCGTGCGTTGGCGGGCGATTTTGGCCGCGAGTTCGGCGGCGTAGGCCTCGTCTTCGCGCACGGCCGTCACGTACGTGGGTTGCAGATCGCGTTCGACGAGTTGCGGGTCGACGTGGCGGCCGCCCATTCGCACCGAGACGGGCGAGGGACGCCAGCCCGGGTAGTGCACGCGCTCGACGATCACGCGGATGGTCATGATCGAATCACGGAACGCTACCGACGCGGCGCTCGGATCGACGAGCATCGAGCCGGGTGCGGTCGTTGAAGATGAACCCGACGACGCGGTCCCGGCGTTGGTCACCGGTGCGAACTCGATCCGCACTACGCGTTGCAAGCGGTCGGCGACATCTTCAAGCCCGCGGATCTGGGCGGAGCTTGGTTGCGTGGTGAGCACGCCCGCGCCGGCGTCAACACGATCAAGCTCGAAGCGCTCGCTGCGGAGCACTTCGCGGGCGGCTTGAAAGACCTCGCGGTACTCACCGCCGGAGACGGCCGAGCGTGCCTCGCCCTTCCCTGCGCAGCCGCCGAGCGTCGTCGCAAAGGAATACGCGATCGCCACCACCGCGAGCACGCACGCGAAGCGCCCGGCGGTGCGGAAGTCGTGTGCTCTCTTCGATCCAAAGGCGTTGGCGGTCATGCGTGTGCTCACAATCATCAGCGATGGACGGACGGTGCGTGCGAACTACGAGAGTGTACCGAGCGTCGCGGCGCAGCGTTGGAGGTCCTCCCACACGCTCCGCACGTGAACCTCACGGGTCGCGCTGCCGCCGATGGAAAGCCGGAGCACGTAGCGTGCCGGCGACGAGCCCGCGGGAAGCACGGCGTGCGTGAGCAGGTGCCGACCGGTGGCGTTGACCGCTTCGAGCAGCTTGGCGTTCATCGCGTCGATCTGCTGTGCGGATTGACCGGCGATCGGCCTGAGCCTGAAGCAGACGAGGCTGAGCCCGCGCGGGGCGGCGAGCTCGAAGCGGCTGTCGCTTTGGACAAAGTTCTCGAAGAGCTGCGCGAGGCGGACGTGCTCGCGGATGAAGGCTTGGAGGCCTGATGTGCCGTAGGACCGCATGACGAACCAGAGTTTCAGTGAGCGGAAGCGTCGCCCGAGGGCGATCTGCCAGTCGCGGTAATCCACCACCGCCCCCGAATCGCTCGCGGCGTTCTTCAGGTAGCTCGGCGCGATGGCGAGTGCCGCGGTGAGGGCCTTGCGGTCCGCGACATAGAAGGCGTCGCAGTCGAAGTTCGTCAGCATCCACTTGTGCGGGTTGAAGCAGACCGAGTCGGCGAGGGTGAGGCTCTCGCAGCGCTCATCGCCCCAGACTTCCCGGCGGAGTTCGGGGCAGATGGAGGCGACGCCCGCCATCGCGCTGTCGACGTGGAGCCAGGCGTTGTGCGCGCGGGCGATGGTGCCGGCGGCGCGGATGTTGTCGAAGCCCATGCTGGCGGTGGTGCCGGTGGTTGCGCAGATGAGCACGGGGATTCGCCCGGCCTTCACGTCATTCTCAACCGCCGCTTGCAGGTCATCGGTCCGCATCGCGCCGCGGTCGTCAACGGGGATCAGGCGCACGCCGCTCTGCTGCGCACCAAGGCCGATCGGGCCGATGAGGTTCGCGTCGTGCGCATCGGGATTGGGCCCGGCGCACAAACCCGCGACCATCGCGGCTTTGATCACCGAGGAGTGCGCCTGCGACGAGGTGTAGACCATGAGCCCGGGCTGTGCAGTCGCGTTGGGATTCGCAGCGATGAAGCGATCGAGGGCACGCTTGCGAGCAGCGACGAGGGCCACCAGCACCGCCTCGCTGGCGGTGGTGAGGATGACCGAGCCGCCGGGGAGGAACGCGCCGCCGGGCTCGCGCTGGTTCCAGAACCGCTCGGGCAAGCCGGCGAGTCGCGCCAGCCAATCGAGCACGCGGATCTCCAGTTCTGTGCACGCGGGGCTGGTGGCCCAGAGCATCCCCTGCACGCCCAGACCGGCGGAAAGCATCTCGCCGAGGACCGACGGCGGCGAGGCGTTCGCCGGGAAGAATCCATAAAACCCCGGGTGCTGCCAGTGCGTCACGCCCGGCATGATCAGGCTCTGCACATCGTCCGCCAGCGCACGCCAGGGCTCGGGGTGTGACGGTGCGTGCATGGGCAGGGCGCTGAGCAGATCGCCCGGCTTGCTGAGCGAGCGCACCGACGTCACCTCGCCGGGCGTGAAGCGTGCGTGCGGGGAAACCGAGATCGAAGAGTCACCGCGTGCATCGGCCGCGGAGTCGGTCGAGAAAAGACCCATCGCGGCGTAGTAGTCCGCGATGAACGACAGCACTTCGGTCCCGGCGTGAAGAAACTCCTCGCGCGTCATGTGACGGAAGCCCGCGTTGAGAGCCTGCCCGTCGGGCGTTGTCTGGGCGCGGTGTGATGGATCAAGGGCCACGGTCGAGCTCCCCGGTGTGTCGGTTCGAAGGCGTCAGAGCGTAGCGGTCGGGCGGCGCGGGGAGGTTTCGGTTGTTTCGCAGCGGAAAAGAAAACGCCCCCGGCGTGAAGGCCGGGGGCGGGAGGGGCGAAGGTGTTGTTACGCGACGGATTGAAGGCCGGGCGTGATTACTTCAGCAACTCGCGGAGCATTTCTTCCTGACGCTCGAAGAACGCGGGGGAGAAGTCGATGCCGAAGTGGAAGCGGAAGTTGGGGTTGATGCTGACCATCCGGCGGATCTCGTTGAGGAGCTTGCGGGCCCGGCCGACCTCGGGGGCGCGCTGTTCACGGGGGAGCTGCTCGGCAACGCCCACCGCGAGCTGGTACTTGCGGATGGTCTCTCGCATCGTGTCTTCGACGCGCTGGGCCTCTTCCGTGTACCGCTCGATGAACTTGGTGGCTTCGGGGGCGACGAACTCGAACTCCGTCAGGCCCATCGCCTTGGCGAGCTCTTCCTCGGTGTCCGCGACGCCCTTGGCGAACTTGGTCTTCACGGCCAGCTCGGCCGTCATCGTCAGAATCTCGTTCGGCGGGTTGACCTGGATCTCGCCGGTCTGATCCTGGAACCACGTCACGTTGCCGTTCTCGTCGATCGTGCACGACAGCGGCTCGCGGATCTGCATCGACCGCATGATCTTGGTATCGCGACCGGCCCAGCGGCTGCGTTCTTCCATCTTCGCGAGCATTTCCTCGAGCTCGATGCCCTTGACCGCGACGAGGTTGCCACTCCAGCCGGTGCAGGCACCGATGTCGCCGTTGCGCATCATGTAGAACTCTTCGAGGGGCCAGGGGCTCATGGCGGCGGCGGAGATGGCCGACTCGATCCACGCGACGGTGCGGAACTTCTTCTTGTAGACGTTCTGGAAGAGCTCGGCGAAGCGGTCGGTTTCAAGCCCGTACCCGCCGCCGGAGTTCACGCGGATGACCACGATGTCGACGCCGGCCTTTTCGAGGATCGGCACCACGTCGGCGAAGGCCTTCGCGGAGATGTGCACGCCGACCATGTCGCCGTACTTACCCTGCTTGTTGGAGGGAGGACCGAAGTGCAGCACCGCGATGCGTGTGGCACGCCCGGTGAGGGCGCGGTCGCGCGGGTTGTTCGAGGGCTTCTTCTCGCCGGTCACCGCGGCGGTGTCGGCCTTCTTGCCATCGTCCTTCTTGGCCTCGTCCTTCTTGCCTTCGTCCTTTTTGGCGTCAGGCTTTTTCTCGGCGTCCTTCTTGCTGTCGTCCTTCTTCACTTCGGGCTTGGTCTCGCCCTTCTTCGCGTCGTCCTTCTCGATCTTCTTGATATCGTCGCGCGAGATGATGCGCGTCTGGGTCTTCCCGTCCTTGGTGATCTTCACCACGACGAACTCGGATTCGTCGCGCTCGATCACGCCCTCGATCACTTCGCCGGTCTTCAGCGTCACCTTGTCGGCCCAGACCGACGCGGTGCCCACGAAGGCCGCGAGAGTGAAGGCCGCACACACGGCAACGGTTGTCATCCATTTCTTGATATTCATAATTTCACCTTCGTACTGGCGGAGAGTCTTGGTTGTTGCCAGGATTCCCGCCGCGTTGAGCTTTGCTGGTGTCCGCCGAACCGATGCTGACCGAGACGCTGATCGTGACTTCGATGCCGCGATCACTTATCCAGACGCATCTCGGTCTTGATGCGTTCGATGATGACGTTGATTTCGCTGGTGATCTGCTTCGGCGCGCCCTGGATGTTCTCTGGGCTGATGGCCTCTTCGTACTTCTCAAGGTCACGCTTGACGTTGTTGAGGATGCCGAGCTGGCGCCCGCGTTGGGCGTTGCGCTCCGCGGGGGTGCGGCCGTTGATCTGGATGCGTTGGAACTCGCGGATGTTGCGCACGACACGGTTCTCGGCCGAGGAGATCTCACGCGACCACTGCGAAAGGATCTTCAGGGCCTTCTCGCCGCGCACGGCGTAGCCGCGTTCGATGCCCAGGGTCGAGACGAGCTCGTCCTCGCTGTTGACGGTTGCGCGGCTGATGCCCAGGTCACGGGCGACGGTCGAGGTGAGGGTGAGCACGTCGTTGCCGCGGAGGCGGACGAGGTCTTCCATGGTGTCGCGACGCTCGGGGTCGCCGCCGTCCATGAGGATGGTGTCGCCGGTGAGGTCTTCGAAGAAGACGGGCTTGCCGCCGCGCATCGAATAGGAGAGCATGCCATCGCTGCGCGACATCGCGCGGGCGATGCGGGTGGGATAGCCCGCGGCGCTCACAAGGCCTTCGAACTTGCCCAGTCGGAGGGACCGCTGCTTCTCACGGACGACCTCGTCACCACGGCCGGCGAAGAGGAAGTTGAGGTACCCCACCCCGCCGACGCGTGCGCCGTCGGCGAAGTACAGCTCGTTCATCGCCAACGCGAGGAAGGCGGAGGGGCCCATGGCCTTCTTGACCCAGCCGATGATGCGGGGCTTCTCACCCTTGCGGTTGACGAACTCCTTATCAGCGCGGAAGTCCTCGTTGAAGATCGTCGCCAGTTCGGCGGCGCGGAAGATCGAATCCCAGCTCAACTGCCCCTGAAGCTGGGCGTAGTCGTCGTAGGTCTCGCCGTTGATGGTGTACGAGGCATCGAAGACGAGCAGGATGATGTCGGGTTTTTCCTTCTTGGCCTCGGCCATCGCGCGCTTCATGGGGGTCTGGGAGAAGTCGCGCCCGAACTCGCCGCGGAAGGGGATGACGTAGATGCGGGTGGTCTCCGGGTCTTCCCATTTGTCGACGTTCTTTTCCTTCACCGCGGGTTCGTTGTTGGCGGTGCTGGCGGTGCCTTCATCGCCGGGCTGGGCCATGGCGACGGCAGGGATGGAGAGCCAGCACGCCGCGGTGGCGGTGAACAGGCCCAGGACGCTCACGAGACATTGAATCTTCTTTCGCATGTGCCAGACTCCTGCCCTTCTGATCAGGCCGCGGGTGTGCGGCCTGGTTCGATGTTCCTGCTCAACGATTCTGTTTTCGCTTCCGCTTTCTCTTCCGTCTTCACTTCTGTTGCATCTTCCTCGTCTGTATACGTTGACCGGCGACGGAACGATACACGAAAACAGACTTTCCATGCGTTCCGGCGGTCGAGAACCAACGGCCGACCGAGCCCTCGTCCCGAGGTCAGACGCCCAAACGCCCGGCAAGTTCCATCCCTTCGCTTTTTGTCGCGATTCGACCCTCCAACTGGGCATCGTAGACCCCGTCCAAAACCCTTCTAAAGATCGGTCCGGGCTCCATTTTCAATGATCTTTGAAGATCATCCCCTGAAACAAGGGGGTCTGGCCAGAGCCCGGTGCCGATCTTGGCGAGGTTTTCGAGTTCGGCTTCGATCGCTGGCAGCGGGTTGACCGGTTGCCCGGTGGGTTGGGGCGAATGGTGGGCGCGGAGCAGTTCGAGGGCGTCGAGGAACCCGGGCTTGGCCGCGCGTCGTTTCTTTTGGGCGATGCTCAGGCTCGTCCAACTTCTAATCAGGTGGTGATGGCACGACAACGCGGCGGCGAGCTCGCTCGTCTCGTCGTTCGAGAGGCACAGGGCCTTGCGCCAGCGCTGCACGAGCGCCGGGCCGGCGTGTTCGTCGATGGTCGGCGGCTGCGCGTCGAGCGATCGGCCGTGACGGAGAAGGGCCCACATCGAGAGTGCGTGGGCGAAGGTTGGGGCGTTTGGAGACTGGCGATCGTCTGTCGAACGCACGCGGCCGTCGATCAGGAAGTCCTCGCGGCTTCGGCTCGGGGCTTTCAGCCTTTCGAGTGCCGTGTAGTTCGTCGCGCTCTCAGCGCTCGTGTTGGCCGCGATGGTCTTCGCGTCTTCTTCGAGCACTTCTGAGGCGAGGTGCAGTTCATCGAGCAACGCCGCGGCTTGGGCTCGGCTTGGATGCAGCAGCATTCGGCGGATCTCTTCGCCGATGCGTTCGCGGCTGACGCCGTGGAGATCCTTCGCGTGTGTGCGGATGGCGTGGGCGGTTGCGGGTTCGATCACGAAGTTCAGGCGGGCGGCGAAGCGCACCGCGCGCAAGGCCCGCAGGTGGTCCTCGGCGAGTCGAAGCTCGGGATCGCCCACGGCACGCAGCAGTTTGCGGTGCATGTCGTCCACGCCGCCGACGTGATCGATGACCACGCCGCCGAGGGGTGAGGACTGCGGCCCGCCCTTCAGTGCGGTGGCGAAGGGATCGAGGAACAGCGCGTTGATGGTGAAGTCCCGGCGTTTGGCATCCTCGGGCGCGGTTGAGAACTGCACGCGGTCGGGGCGGCGTTTATCGAGGTACTGCCCGTCGGTGCGGAAGGTGGCGATCTCGATCACGCAATCGCTGGCGGGGTTGGTCGGATCGCGGACGAGCATGACGCCGAAGTGCTCGCCGACGCTGTGGGCCTTGGGGAAGACGGCGCGGACATCCTGCGGCGTGGCGCTCGTGGCGACGTCGTAGTCGGTTGGGTGCAGGCCCAGCAGTTCGTCGCGGACGCACCCGCCGGCGAAGAGGGCCTCGTGCCCGGCGTCGCGCAGCATCGCCACCACCTTCTCGGCGGCCTTTCGTGCCCGGATTGGATCGCTCGCACGAGCCATGACGACGTGCGGGAGGGTAGTGCGGCTGGTGAGTTTGCCGATCGGGGGGGAGTTTTACCGCGGAGGCGCAGAGGCGCGGAGAAAGGCAGAGAGGGGACGGGGGATAGGGAATAGGGAATAGGGAATAGGGAGCATGCAAGAAGTCAGATAGACGCTCGCTGCGCCTGGAATCTCTTGAACGATTCTCTTTGCTCAAAGAACCGATTGCCCTCTCTGAACTTCGCTGCTTTGAGCTTTGCGCTTCGCTTCTTTGAGCTCTGAGCTTTGAGCTTTGAGCTTCCTTCACCTCTCCTGCTCAACTCTGCGTCTCTGCGCCTCTGCGGTCAATCCGTTCCCCGCTTCAGCAAAGGCACCCAATCGGCCATCGCGGCCCGACCTCACGTCTTGGCGTTGGCCCGTGCGGCGCGGGCCTGATCGAGGAAGTCGACGCCGCGGCGCATGTGGGGGATGACGATGGAGCCGCCGACGATGAGGGCGATGTCGAAGCACTCCCAGAGTTCTTCGTCGCTGACGCCGACGCTGATGCACTGGTCGATGTGGTAGGCGATGCAGTCGTCGCAGCGGAGGACCATGCTGGCGACGAGGCCCAGAAGCTCTTTGGTTTTCACATCGAGGGCCCCGGGCTTGTACGCCGCGGCATCGAGGTTGAAGAACCGCTTGGTCGTCAGCGTCGCGCCGGTGGGCTGCGGGCCGGGGGCGTTTGGCAAGGAGCCGGCGGTCGCGGCATGATCGTGCTTCGCAGCGGCCGAGGGCGAGGACGGCGTGTCTCCTTCGCGGTCGCCCCCGAGGATTCGACGGTTCAGCCGGGTGCGGAAGGCCTGGAACTCTTCGTATCGGTTCATGGTCATGAAGGGTCAGGGCGCTGGGGTGCGGAATCAACTGCGCGACCGATCCGCCCGCATGGGCAGGCCGACCATCGCCGCGGTGAACATCACGCACGCGACGCCCGCCCGGTCTGGTAGGCTGCACGTCATCATGACCACGACGAACGAGCGTCCCCCGGCCAAGATCTTCGTCACCACCCCCGCCAGCGTCACCCGTTCGCGGCTCAGGGCCGTCGCGACCACCACGGCGCTCATCCTCTTCGCCGCCGGCGTGCTGCCCACCGCGACCCTGGCGCAGATCACCTACCAACCCGAAAAGAAACCCCCCGCTACTCCCGCCCCCGCCCCCGACCAAGGCCCGATGCAAGTC
>JACVCS010000096.1 GCA_016741915.1 Phycisphaerales bacterium
GGAGAGGGGGTGGGGGGGCGGGGGTGGGGGCGTTCGATCGGAGGCGGCATGTTCGGTCGGCGAAAGAACAAGAACGAAGGTGATGCGATGAACGACGAAAAGAACAACACCCCGCGGCCGGAGGGCGAGCCGGGCGGCGCGGAAGAGGGCGGGAGCCCGGTCGATCCGTCGATGGAGGTCGATCAGACGCAGCAGCTCATCAGCGAGATGGAGCAGCAGATTGAGCGGCTGCGCAGCGAGCGCGACGAGGCCCGCGCGGCCCACAAGCACGCGCTGGCGGAGTTCAGCAACTATCAGAAGCGGGCCCACAGCAACGAGCAGTCGGCGAAGGAGCAGGGCCTGCGGAACATGCTCTATTCGGTGATGCCGGTGATCGATCACTTCGATATGGCGCTGCTGCACGATCCGGAGAAGGTCAGCGCCAAGCAGGTGATGGACGGCGTGACGATGATCAAGGAGGAACTGCTGCGCGTGCTGGCCTCGCACGGGGTGGCGGTGGTGAACCCGCGCCCGGACGAGGAGTTCGATCCCAAGCGGCATGAGGCGATCATGCACAAGGCGCAGGAGGGCGTGCGGGCGGGGCACGTTGTCATGACGCTGCGACCGGGCTTTGAGCTGGGCGGGCGGCTGGTTCGTCCGGCGCAGGTGGCGGTTGCGCCGACGGCGGAGTGAGCGGGCGGAAAGACGAGCGGAAGGTCAACCATGCCGACGTATGAGTACAAGTGCAACGCGTGCGGTCACCGGTTTGATGAGTTCCAGTCCATCACCGCGCCGCTGCTGAAGACGTGCCCGAAGTGCGGCAAGAAGAAGCTCGAACGACTGATCGGCATCGGCGCGGCGGTGCTCTTCAAGGGCGGCGGGTTCTATCAGACCGACTACCGCAGCGAGAGTTACGCGAAGGCGGCGGAGGCGGAGAAGAAGGCTTCGGAGTCGAAGCCGAGTGAGGCGAGCGGCGCGAGCGGCGGGGCTGGCGCGAAGGAAGCAAAGGCAGCCGGCGAGTTGAAGAGTGAGTCGTCGGCGACGACCGCGACGGGGTCGAGCGCGGGTTCGGGTAGCGCTGCTGCTGGAAGTGGGGCGGGCGGCGGTGGTGCGGGGAAGTCTTCGAAGATCACCATCAACGCACCGGCGGGTGGAAAGCGCGGCGGCGCGGCCTCGTCGGCAAAGGCCGGTAAGAGTGTCAAGCCAAGCAAGGGCGGCGGCTCGCGGAACAAGTGAGTTGGTTGTCAAACTGGCCGCGGCGTGGTGCGATCGTTGAGATGTGAGCGGGAGCAGAAAAGATGTCCAGCGAGCGCATCATCGGGCTTGGGGTGGACATCGTGCCGGTGGGGCGGCTGCGCGAGATCCTTGAGAAGCACCGCGAACGATTCTTGGCGCGGACGTTCACGCCCGACGAGGTGGCGCGGTGCGCCGGTCAACGGCGCGAGGCGGAGAAGCTTGCCGCACGCTTCGCGGCGAAGGAGGCGGTGCTCAAGGCGATGGGCACGGGGCTGACGCGCGGGATGTCGATGAATGAGATTGATGTGGTGCCGATGGCGAGCGGGCAGCCGACGGTTCGGCTGACGGGCGTGGCGGCGGAGGTGGCGAAGAGCCTGGGGATCAACGCGTGGCAGATCAGCCTGAGCGACTGCGAGACGCACGCGGTGGCGTCGGTGATTGCGCTGCGGCGTGAGTGAGACGGGCGGCGGTGGTGTGCAATCAATACGTATCGCTGGGCTTCGGCTGCGCGTTGCTGCGGGCCTGCTGCTTGGTTGCGGCCTTTGCGGCTGGAGCGACCGGTTGCGCGGCTGGCGCGGGCGACTTGATCTTCGCGTCCTTGGCTTTCGCGGCTTGATAGGGCAAGTACGTCGTTTCGTACCACGTCTTCCATGCGGCCTGGTCGTAGCCGAGTTCGGCGGTGGACTGGCCGTCCATGGCTTGGGTGCTGAGGGCGACCAGGGCGCTGTGGACTTCGGTGCGGTAGGTGATGACGTACGCGTCGAAGACGCGGAGGACGACGCCCTCGCTGACGGTTGAGATCTGCGGGTCGAAGCCGACGGCCCCGTTGCCGACCACCGGGGTCAGGTCGCTGACGAAAGCGCGTTGCGTGACGATGGAGATTTGCCCGATGGCGCCTGCGCCCGGGGCGCCGGCGTTGGGGTTGCTGACCTGCGCGGCGATCATCGAGGGGATCGCGTCGATCAGGCGGAGGTTCAGGGCCATGTTCGCGGCGGCGGAGACGAGGGCGTTGTCGCTGGAGTCGAGAGCACCGGCGATGGCCCACTGGGCACCGATCGGGACTTCGCCGTTGGATTCCCTGGTGCGGTCGGCGATGAGCGTTGCGGCGGCTTGACGCAGTTCCGCGTCGGTGTCGGTCAGCGCCATCCACGCGACGGTGGAGTCGGTGGGCTGCGTTTTCATCGACGCGAGCATGGACATGATCTCCATGCGCGTCTTGCGGTCTTCGTGCTGGAAGATTTCAACGATCAGCGGGAGGGCGACGGTTTCTTTCGCCATCTCGCGCAGGCGATTGAGGCCCTGCTGGCGGGTCTTCTCGGCCGAGACGTCGCGAAAGTAGCGGTGGCGGATCTGCTGGAGATCTCGGGTCAGGACGAACTTGCGTTTGCTCAGTTCGGCGCCGAGGGCTTCGTCTTTCTGCAGTTCCTGGTTGCTGATGGTCACGCGCTGCGGCTGAGCGGCGGGCGTTGGCGCGGGGTCTTGCGTGGGCTTGAGGTTCGGATCGGTCTGCGTCATCGTGCGATCCGCGCCGCGGTCGTGCTCGATCACCACGCGCGAACGATCGGGGACGCGGACGACCGGGGTGCTTTTTCTCCCGCATTGAGCGAAGGCCGGCGTTGCCATCAACCCGCTGAGCCCGGCGGCGGCGATGAGCGATGCCGCGATCAAGGAACGCTGATGGGAACGTGTCATGGGCTGCATGGTGCTTCGCTCCGGCTGCGGAAGAGAGAACGTGCGGCGGCTTTGGCTCGTCTCATCAGACGATACGTGCCTCTTCTCTATACTGGATGCGCCCGCGATGGGGTTTCCGGCATGGGGAAAAATGGTTGATGTTCGTATGGCGGTTGGTGGTCTGATCGGGTCCGGCTGCGGCGATTCAGTTGCGCGGGGCGGCGATGACCACGCCGTCGAGACGGCTGCGGACGCGGGCGGACTCGGCGGCGGCTCGCGAGGCGAATGTGCCGACCTGCACGGCGAAGAGCTGATTTCCCGGGCCGGCGTTGGTGACGACGATGACGGGAGCGGGGAGCGCGGCTGCGCGGGCCTTGCTGGCGGCGGCGCGGGCGGTCTGGTCGGCGCTGGTGCGTGAGGAGAAGGCCCCGAGCTGGATCGTGTAGGGGCCCTGCACCAGGCGGTCCTGGATGGAGCGTTTCAGGCCCGCGTCGGCGGCGGTCTGGAGGGCGCGTTGGTACATCGAGCGGGCCTTGATGGTTTGCCCGAGCTGTTCGAAGCTGTCGCCGGCGTACATGGCGCTGCGGGCGGCGTCGTCGCCGCTGAGGCGTGTGGCGGCGGCGGAGAGCATCACCGAGGCGAGGGCCCATTGGCGCTGGTTGAAGGCCGAAAGGCCCAGCGTGGCGTTGGCGTTGCCGTTGATCTCGTCGTTGCCGTGGGTGGTCAGGGGGCGGAGCCAGCGTTCGGCCGCGACGCGGTTGCCCAGGGCGTGGGCGCTCTGACCGGCGATGAGCGCGGCGCGGTCCTTGACGATCCCGCTGTTGTCGTCGGCGACTTTCTCGGCCTTAGCGTACGACTCCTGGAACCGACCTTGGATGTAGGCGTTGGTGGCTTCTTCGAGCGTGGCGGTGCTGCGCGAGCCACCCTTGCACCCGCCGAGCATCAGCGTGGCGGCGAGCATGAGCGCCAGCGCAAGCACGGGCCGCAGCGTGCGGAGGAGGGCGTTCACGCGGGTGGTTGGAAGTTGGCGGTGGTTCACGTGGAAATCCGGAAAAACGTTTCGGGGCACGTTCATGCAATCGGTGAAAGTGTATCGCCGGGGTTGTAGAGAAGTGGCAAAGTGGCAAAGTGGTGGAGTGGCTGTTGTGTAGTGAGTGACTCTGCCACTCTGCCACTTGACCACTCTGCCGCTTCTCACCCAAGCAAGAACAAGCCAAAGCGGATATCGTCTGCGGGCCCGCGGTCGCCGCAACGATTCGGGCTTTGGAGGAGTGCCCCGTGTCGATCCATTGGCCCATCATCCGTACGTGCCTGAAGCGGCCTTTGTCCGTCGGCGTCGT
This sequence comes from Phycisphaerales bacterium, assembly GCA_016741915.1. Taxonomy (GTDB): domain Bacteria; phylum Planctomycetota; class Phycisphaerae; order Phycisphaerales; family UBA1924; genus JACVCS01. Next base: position 4,227 of record JACVCS010000096.1, read on the forward strand.
CGATGAGCTGCGTTCGTACCGGCGCATCGAGATCCTGATCGCGGCGATGAACCTCGCCAGCGAGATCGAACGCAAGTGCCAGAGCAACACAGTTGGCATCCTGCTGCCCACCGGCGGGCTGACGCCCATCGCGGCGCTGGCGGTGTGGATCCTCGGCAAGGCGGTGGTCCCGCTGAACTACCTGCTCAAGCCCGAAGAACTGCAGTACGTCGTAGACGACTGCGGCACCGACACGATCATCACCGTCGGCCCGATGTTGGAGTTCATGGGGCACACGCCGCGGGTAAAGAACCTTCTACGGATGGACAAGTCGAACCTCAAGGGCGTCCCCGAGCCGCGCTGGCCGGCGATTGTCAGCGATGATGACTTGGGCGTGCTGCTGTACACCTCCGGCACGAGCGGGAAGCCCAAGGGCGTGATTCTTTCGCACGGGAACGTTTCCAGCAACGTTCGGCAGATTCGTGAGTGGATCAACTTCGGGTCTGAGCAGGTTTTCCTTGGGTGCCTGCCGCAGTTTCATAGTTTCGGTCTGACGGCCTTAACGCTGCTGCCTTTGACGTGCGGGTGTAAGGTGGTGTACGCGAGCAAGTTTGTGCCGCCGCGGATTATGAAGTTGTTCAGGGAACACCGCCCAACGGTTTTTATTGCGATCCCGTCGATGTTCAACGCGCTGATGAGCGTGAAGGACGCCAGCCCGGCGGACATGTCGAGCCTGTGGTGCGCCGTCAGCGGGGGCGAGCCGCTGCCCGACGCTGTGGCGGCGCGGTTCAAGGAGCGCTTCGGCGTGACGATCGCGGAGGGGTACGGGCTTTCGGAGACGAGCCCGGTGACCAACTGGTGCCGCCCGCAGGAATACAAGCCGCACTCGGTGGGCCCGGCGCTGCCGGGGATTCACCAGATCATCGTCGATCCGAACACCAACGCACCGATGCCGGTGAATACGGACGGCGAGGTGCGGATGCGCGGGCCGAACGTGATGCGCGGGTATTACAAACTGCCGGAGGTCACCGCGGCGGCGTTTGATGAGCGCGGGTACTTCCGCACCGGCGACATCGGGCGCCTCGATCAAGACGGGCATTTGTTCATCACCGGGCGGCTGAAAGAAATGCTCATCATCGGCGGCGAGAACGTCTTCCCGCGCGAGATCGAGGAAGTGCTCTGCGCCCACGAGAGCGTGAAGGACGCGGGCGTGGTGGGCGTGCAAGACCCGATGCGCGGCGAGCTGCCGGTGGCGTTTGTGGAAATGAAGGAGGGCATGAGCTTCGACCGGCAAACGCTGCTGACGTGGTGCCGGGGGAAACTGGCGGGGTACAAGGTGCCGACGGATATCCGCGTGCTGGAAGCGCTGCCACGGAACCCGACAGGGAAGGTGATGCGGCGTGAGTTGAAGAAGCTTGTGTAAGAAAAACAAAGAGACGCAGGGGCGATGCAACGCAGAGTTCGCGGAGGAAGACCGAGGAAGACGGAGGGGAGGGAGGGAGCGGGAATCGGGAATCGGGAATCGGCAATCGCGGAATGGGGCCGCTGCGGTTGGATGGGCTGGCGGTTGCTGAGTGACAGCCCAAATGAAAAAGGACCGAGCATGCTCGGTCCTTCGATCCCTTGATCCCTTGATCCCTTGATCCCTTGATCCCTCAATCCCTTCTTCCTCACGCCACCAGGCGGCGGGTGCTTGTGGTGGTGGTTGAGGAGACGAGTTTGTTGTTGTTATTGGCGGTGTTCGAGGCGTTGTCGTTCGTTTCGGTGGAGAAGGCGACGTTCGCGGAGCCGGCGCCGCCTGGGCCGAAGCGGACGGTGAGGATGGCCGACTCGGGGCCGGTGAGGCGGGCGCGCTGGGGTTGGACGACGTACTCAAGCTGCGTGACGCCCGCGGGGATCGTCGTGTCGACGAAGCTCTTGCGCCCGGTGGCCACGCCGAGGAAGACGAAACTGCCACCACTCGTGCGGCGTTTGACGATGTAGCTTGTGCCGGGCTCGTCCTGCGTGGCCTTCCAACTCACCTTGATTTCGCCGGTGGTGGCATCGAGCGAGGCCTTGAGGTTCGTGGCGGCGGTGGGGGGCTGGTTGCGCTGCGGATCGGCGGGGGGCGGGATCAGCGCGGTGGCATACACCTTCGCCGGGTCGCTGGTGGTGGGGGCGAAGGCGCGAATGAGCTTCACCAGATCGCTCGCGGCGTTGCGCAGGTTCTTCAGCGCGGTCTCCTGCGTGACGGTGGCGGCCTTGCTGGCCTCCCGCGCGGCGCGGGCGGCGTTGAAGGCAATTTGGGCCTCGTTCATGAGGGTCCCAAACTGGGCGGCGGCGGCGGGAGGAATGCCGATCTGGGCCGCGTTCTGCACCCACGGCTCGGCATGGTCAACGGCGAACTGAATCAGGTCCTGGTCACGATCGGGGATGGTGGACATGTCTTTGCTCCTGTGGAAAAGTGGTGAGTCGCGAGACGGGGGGGCGAGACGCGAGTGGGGGAGGGCTGGATGGGCGGCGGACACACTGTCCGAAGTCGCCATCCCAACCAATCCCACCTTCGCCCGCGCTCGCCGATCTCATCACCATCGGAGCGGATCTGGAGCGACTTGAGCCTGACTTTACAGAAACAAGGTTTTGAAATGACCGGCTCGCCGCTCACCGTCCCAGCGAGTCTGCGAGCTTTCGCCAAGGGTGAAGCCAGCAACAGAAACAGCGCTCCCACCCGCCCCGCTTCAACGAGGGCTTGCCACCCGCTTGGTCATTACGCCTCAGTACCCTCCGCAACTCTTGCAAGTCAGCTGAACAGAAATCGCCGAGTTCAACAGCGGTAGACGGCAAGACACCCATTCGAATTCCCCTGAAGAGGAATTCCCACCACGTTATTCGTGTGCTCGGGATGACGTAAGCGCAGGTTCCATGGGCGAGTGCCCGGGCAACTCAAGGCTGCCGGGTCTGAATTCCACCCTTTGCATAGGCAAGGATGTCGATCGCTGGAACGGTGGCGATGCTACGTAGCCGGTCGATCAGCCTCAGCAAGAAAAGGGCGAGCGCGGCATTCGTGAGTTGCACATCGATGGCTGCCGAATCCGGCTCCGTGTACGTCACCTCGAACATGCCTTGCTGAGCTGAGCATCCGATGTCAAGGCGCCCCTCTTTGGAAGTCGTGTTGATGGCCGAGGTGAATGGAGCGCCAAACGGTGGGTTCCAGTCGCTATCGACCGTCAGCAACCCGCCAATGATGTCGTGGGGCTTCTTGGGAGGATGCTTGCCCACATTGGTGTGAATCTCGATGCTCGTTCTGTGCAAGGCTCGCACGCTTGCGACCTTTTTGGAGGCGTACTCTACTTGTTCGGCGTTCATGCCCTGCTTGACCTCGAAAACAGCGTAAACACTTTCGGCAGGCACATACAGAGCATCGCCGTAGTTCAGCACGAACGGGGAGTACTGGCGATCATGGATCACGATGTCGATCTGGTCGCTGCAAGCACCGTTGGAGTCGATGACGAACGCACGATTAACCTTGTAGCGTTTGGGTAGATGCTCATAGAGCATCTTGATCCACTGGCCCTCGGAAACGGTGCCCATCGTGCCGGTATGACCGACCGTACGACGCGTGATACCCAACTCGCACGCGAGACGATCATGCAGAGCAAAGAACAACTCGTTCAGCGTTGGTTTACCGGCCATTTGGGGCTCCATGCACGGGAGGTGCCGATTGCTGCCGGAACGGCGGGGTTGGCTTCAATCCCTTCGCAATCTCAACGGCCCTCGATCCGGTGACGGCACGCTCTGGGAACGCATCGAGCACCAGCGTCGGGATGAGACGCTGGGTCAGGTCCGAGTATGTGAAGCCGTAGCCACGACCGTCGGCCTCACCCGTGGCGTCGGCGAGTTGACCAAGTTCGCGCTCAGTGATGCCGCTACCGGCGAGGCCGCCTTTGAGGACGTGCAGGCGTTGCGCATGACTCGGGCGCGCAAACTCGAACACTGCCGCGGCCCGGCGGCGCACGGCGGGGTCGATGGCATCCAAGCGGTTGGTACACATGACTACGGCGACCGGTAGCCGGTCGGCGGCGAGGTCGTCGATACCGCGAATGAGCGCGTTGACCCCTGCGCGGTCCTCATGGTGCATCTGCACCGCCTCCCGGGATTGAGCGAGCGCATCGGCCTCGTCGATAAGGAGAATGATGCCGCGTCCCGCCTTGCCGTCGCCGCCTCGGGTCTTGCCGACGGCCTCGCGGACCTGCTTGAACGCGCCGGAGATGAGGCGGGTCATCTCGCCGACCGCGCCGCTGCCGCGGGCGTTGAGGCTGAGGGCGTACAACTCGACCCGCACCTTGGCGAGTTTGGCGACCTGATTCCCGAATGAACGGGCCAGCGCAGTCTTGCCGGTACCGACGTCGCCCGCGAGGACGAAGAGGGGCGGGCGCGAGTGGAAGTACTCGACGGCCGCGAGTTCGCCCTTGTGGTGCTTCTTGTTCCAGTCGCGCAGTTGCCCGGGATCGACGAGCAGAAGCGTTTCCTTGACGAGCCGGGCCTTGTAGTCGTCCAGCCCGACCAGCCGGTCGTAGTCGGCCTGTCCGCGTGGATCGGGGAGTGTGATGACATCTTCGAACAGATCGGCATGGTTCAAGAGACACCCCCGAGCACGGACCGCCGCACGCCGCCGCTACCCGAGATGTACGACTTGTCCTCAATCCACCCGCCTGGTGCATTGGGTTCTTCGCCCGACACCCGCCGGATCGGCAAGCCCGCCTTGTACTGGGTGCGAGCCTCTTCGGTAAGGCTCCACCACTTCTGCGAGTAAGTGAGGTAGGACGTGAAGTGTGCCCCAGCAGTTTCGACCCCTCGTTTCACCGTACCGGATCGGTCGCCTTCGCCCGTCGTTCCGAGGGACAGAGCTGTGTACCGGAGTGTGGCAGGGAGCCACGCACCGTCTTTCTTGAACCCGTACATGACTGTGTCCAGATACCCATCACTCAAGAGTGTGACAAGTTCGCCCAAGTAGTTCTCGATCTCCCGATCCGACGGGCTGCCATACGCCATCTGCATTTGGCGGAGATCTGCCACCACCTTGCCGCCTACGCGGCGGGCATCGGAGGTGGTAAATGTCGAAGTCGATGTGTAACTCTGTGTCATGCATTATCCCCTGAAAGAAGTCCCCAACACCACCCGCCACATGGCGACGGCATCAGCTTTGGTCGAGGCGGTGTGGGCTTCGATCAGGGCGTTCAGAGCGTCCTGTGCAGCCTCGACGATGTGCTTTCGGTTCTGCTCCGTGTACTGCGACGCGACGTTGTTCTTGGGGTTCACGGGGTCGAAGATCTCCACGATCCCCGTCGTGTTCGCGGGCAGCGCATTGGGCTGGTAGTAGTCTTGGAACGCGATCCGCTTCTTGAGCCCGGTCGAGACGATGTAGTTGAAGAAGGCCTCCATGCCCTTGCGATAATCGGCGAAGCTCTGTCCATTATCGGCGAGGTGGGCGCAGATCAACTCGACCATGAACGATTTGAACCTGAAGTTCGCGTCCTTCGCTTTCTGCTCTGCGGTCCACCACTTAATCAGTCGAACCACCTGCGCGAAGTGGGTCTCCTGAGCTGCTTTCCGCTTGCGGATAAACTCCAGGTGCATAGGGATGCTGGTCATCAGTGTCGAACCGTCGTCCTGAGAGACCAGCAACCCTCGGTCCTTCGGATCGTTATCGTAGAAGACCGGTACCACGTCGATCTCGATCCCCGCCGTCTTGTACTCGATGCCAACCGAGTAGGTCTTGGGCTTGATCTGATCGGGAGACATCTGCGGATACGCTTTACGGAGCCGTTCGGCGATCCAGTTCAGCAACTTCGTGTCAACCTTCTTCTCACCGTCGTAGGTGATGTAGAGCGCAACATCGACATCGCTGCACGTTTTCAGGGCCGTTCCTTTCGCCAGACTTCCTGATAAGTACGATTTAGCGATACCGCAAGTCGGGTGCTCCTTCATGTACTTCGCCAACTGCTCGCGGAGTGCGCCGACCTTTTGGCGGCGATCCTTTGCAGTCTCGGCGTCAAGGTTCACACGCTCCTCGGCGAAACGGCGGATGTCGGCGTGAGTGATTGGTGGGTCGATCAGCGATTGCGTGGGTGTGGGCATATTGCCGGAAAGAAGGCAACCGTCATGCCACCCGTCCACCGCATTCACAAAGCCATAAAACAGCCTCAAATCGGCCAGTGAACGTTATCACCGCTTCTTGGCGCGAGCCCGGGACCTGCCATCGGCGGTCACGAACGCATAGAAGCTGCCAAAGCGGCAGCCGCGCAGTACAACATTGGTCTGTTGTTGTTTTTGGGGGGGCAAGAGTGTATCGGACAATCTCAATGTGTCAATACAATAACGAGGGAGAACCCACTCAGGTTCGTGCTCTTGATAACGATCTTGCCGAAGTGGTGTGCTTCCACTGCCCCTCCGGGGCAGTTTCGCTGCGGGGAGACGATTTCCACGGGTTGCGCTCTGTCCGCCTGTTGGCGGACTTCGCTCCACCCGTAGCTACAGCCCATCGCCCCGCAGGGGCGATGATTTGCACGGGTCATGTGGGAGACACCGTTGATGCCGACGGCCGTTGACGGACGTACGAAAAGAAGTGCCGTACTTCGGCTGGGTGTTTCCAGTTGAAAGTGAGTGATGAGGGGGTGAGGAAGGGGTG
>JACVCS010000022.1 GCA_016741915.1 Phycisphaerales bacterium
GGGGGGGGGGGGGGGGGGGGGGGGGGGGGGGGGGGGGGGGGGGGGGACCACCCTCGGCCGCTATGACGAGATCCGCGTCACCTGCCGCGGCACGCCCGATGCCCAAACCGGCTACTTCAAGGACATCCGCGAGATCGACCGCGCCGTTCGCACGGTCGCCCTGCCGATCATCGCCGCCGCGATGCAGTCGCCGCACTCGCCCGAGTCTTCGCCGATTCGCATCCTCTCACGCATCACCACGGCGCTGCACGAAGCCCTGAGCCGAAGCGTTGTCGAGATCCGTTGGTGGCTTTCGCCCTTCTACGCTTTGAGCATGGGCACCGATCTCTCCGCCGCTTCGAGCCTCGCCTCGCCCCGCGCCGTGATCATCCGCCAGCGCTTTGAGATCGCCGCCGCCCACCGTCTCCACGTCGACGCCTACTCCGACCAGGAAAACCGCAAGATCTTCGGCCGCTGCAACAACCCCAGCGGGCACGGGCACAACTACGTCTTCGAACCAGCCGTGGAACTCTCTACCGACGCACCCGATGGCACGTTCACCACGCAGGTCTTCGAGTCCGCCGTCGATCAGGCGATCCTCAAGCCCTTCGACCACACGCACCTGAACGTCGACACCCTTGAGTTCAACACCACCAAAGGCGGTGTCAACCCCTCGGTCGAGAACATCGCCCGCGTCTTCTTCGAGAAGCTCGCCCTGCTGATCCAGCAAGGCTCCAAAGGCCACGCGCGCCTGCGCTCGATGACCGTCTTCGAGACCGAGAAGACCAGCGCCACCTACCCGGCGTGAATCACGGTTCTTCGCCTTCAGGTGGCCCGGCTCTCCAGAGCCGGGCGGCAGTGGACATCAATCGACGCCAGCCGCTTCCGCGGACCCAGCCCATGTCGGCCGCAAACCACACCACACGCCTCGGGCGTTACGCCCCCATCCCGAATATCCTCTCAGCCCATGAACCCCACCTCCCCCACTTCAAACACGACTCCCACGCCCGCCGTCGAACTGAAGTCCTCCTTCCTTCAGGACATGCACGCCCGCGGCATGATCCACCAGTCCTCCGACCTCAAGGAACTCGACGCGCACCTGACCTCAGGCGTACGCAAGGCCTACGCCGGGTTCGATCCCACCGCCGACTCGCTGACCATCGGCAACCTCGTCACCGTCATGGCCCTCGCCCGCTTCCAGATCCACGGGCACCAGCCCATCGCCCTCATGGGCGGCGGCACCGGCCTCATCGGCGACCCCTCCGGCAAATCCGCCGAACGCACGCTCATGACCGAAGAGACCGTGCGCAGCAACGTCGAATCGATCCAACGCTCGCTCGACAACGTCTGGAAAGCCGCCCACGCGAAAGCCGAGTCGAAAGGCATCAAGCCGCAGCCGCTCACGACTGTCAACAACATCGACTGGCTGAAAGGTCTGAGCTATCTCGACGCGCTCCGAAACATCGGCAAGCACTTCAGCGTCAACCAGATGATCGTCCGCGACAGCGTCAAAGACCGCCTGAACAACCGCGAACAGGGCATCAGCTACACCGAGTTCAGCTACATGATCCTGCAGGCGTACGACTACAAGCACCTGCACAACAATGAAGCCGTCACTTTGCAAATGGGTGGCAGCGATCAATGGGGCAATATCCTGAGTGGCCTGGACTTAATCCATCGACGATCAAGTGTCGAAGAGATTGTCAGGAGTGCGACTGTATTAATGTTGCAATCAACCATTCAGAAAGATGTTTGCATATCTGATGAGATGATAAAGAAAAGCCGGCAGTTATCTGCTTTAGGTGATAGGTTGGCGAATGGACATCAGTCAGCCTTCGGCCTCACCTGGCCCCTCGTCACCAAAGCCGACGGCGGCAAGTTCGGCAAAACCGAGTCCGGCGCCGTCTGGCTCTCCCCTAAGCGCACCAGCCCATACGCCTACTACCAGTTTTGGCTCAATGCCGCGGACGCCGACGTGGAGCGGTTCCTGAAGGTCTTCACGTTCATCGACGTTGAAGAGATTGTCGCACTCATGCAGCGCCACGCCGCCAACCCCGGCGCGCGCGAGGCCCAACGCACGCTCGCCCAGCACGCAACCGACATTCTCCACGGCTTCACCGAACGTCAGAAAGCCGAGCAAGCCGCGCAGGCCCTCTTCGCGGGCGACATCGTGTCGCTGCCGATCGAAACCCTCCGCGACGCCCTCGCCGCCGCTCCGACAACGCAGCACCCGCGCGCCCAACTCGAAGGCGAAGGCGTTGCTCTGATCGACCTGCTGCCGCAGACCTCGCTCTGCAAGAGCAAGACCGAGGCCCGCACCTTCCTCACCGACGGCTCCATCAGCGTCAACGGCACCAAAGCCACCCTCGCCGACCGCCTCACCCCAACCAACCTCCTGGGCAACGAGCTCATCGCCCTCCGCCGCGGCAAAAAGAACTGGCACGTCACCCGCTGGTCGTGAGCACTTTGGAATCAAGCGCCTTCGGTGGCACAGCTCTCCAGCGCCGTGTGCTCGTCGCCCGCGCCCCCTCACCGCTCACAACAAACAACTTCCCCTGCGTACCCTCCTCGCTATGGCATTCCCACCCGGCGCGCAGATCCGTCCCGAGCTCGTTCTGGCAACGTACGAGACCTTCGCCGCTCAGTTCATCGCCCCGCGGATCATCACCGCCCGCGCACCGCTGAGCGCCGCGATCTACCAGACCCCGCGCCGCCAGGCCCTCAGCGAAGCCCTCAACGCCACCTTCCGCCCCTTCAAGCTCGGTCATCGCTGGGGCCCGAAGTGGTCCACCTGCTGGTTCAACCTCAAGGCCGAGCCGCGCCAAACCCGCGCGCTTTCAGCAACCAACCTCGCCCTGCGCTTCAGCACCGACACCGAAGCGCTGCTCTACATCAACCGCACGCCGCACCAGGGCCTCGACGTCAACCGCGACACCGCGATCCTTCCCGCCTCAACCGCCCGCGCCGTTCTCGCCGGCAAGGAAACCCTCCTCATCGAAGCCGCCTGCAACCACCCCTTCGGCGCCGTCGGCCTTCCCTGGGAAAGCGACGACACCAAACGCCGCTGGGAGAGCGAAACCCCGGGGCACTTCCTCGCCTGCGAGCTCATCAACACCGACCCGCAAATCCAAGCTCTGCACCGCGATTACACCTTTGCCATCGCCCTCGCCCGTGAACTGCTCCCCGAAGTGCCGCCCATGTTCGCCCCCAGCGCACCGTGGGCACCGGGCGCCAAGCCCTGGCAGGATTCTCGCGCCGAGCAACTGCTCGAAGCACTCCGCCGCGCAACCGAGATGCTCAAGGACCACGCAACCGACCTCGCCCGCATCGCCCCGAGCGTCTCGCGCCAACTCCACGCCGCACTCTCCATCCGCCCCAGCGGCTCAACCGCCCTCTGCCACGCCGTGGGTCACGCACACATCGACACCGCCTGGCTCTGGCCCCTGGATGAAACCCGCCGAAAGTGTCAACGCACCTTCAGCAACGTCCTCCGCCTGATGGAGCGCGACAACCGCTTCGTCTTCCTCTGCACACAAGCCCAGCAGTACGCCTACATCGAGCGCGACGCGCCCGCACTCTTCAAACAGATCACCTCCCGCGTCCGCGAAGGCCGCTGGGAAGCCGGCGGCGGCGCATGGGTCGAGCCCGATTGCAACGTCCCCTCGGGCGAATCGCTCGCCCGCCAACTCGTCCACGGCTGCCGCTACTTCACCTCCCGCTTTGGCGAAAAGGCCGGCGCGCAGCGCCACCTCTTCCTCCCCGATACCTTCGGCTTCCCCGCCCAGCTCCCCCAGCTCATGCGCCTCGCGGGCCTCGATACCTTCATCACCAACAAACTCTCCTGGAACGACACCAACCCCTTCCCCCACACCACCTTCCGCTGGCTCGCCCCCGACGGCTCCTCCGTCCTTGCGCACCAAACCCCGGGCTACGACTACAACGCCACCCTCTCATCACGCGAGCTCCGCCGCGGCATCACCAACCACCGCACCAAGCAACTCGCCTCCACCAACAACCCCTCCACCACTGGCCCACGCTACCTCCAACCCTTCGGCTTCGGTGACGGCGGCGGCGGCCCGACCGAATCCATGCTCCACGCCGCCCACACCAGCGCACACTGCGACGGCCTCCCCGTCGTCCAGTTCTCCCGCACCGACGACTTCGCCCAAGCCCTCCACGACGATGAAGCCGCCGCCAAACGCACCGGTCTCCACCTCCCCGAGCACCGCGGCGAGCTCGCCCTCGAACTCCATCGCGGCACCCTCACCACGCAATCCTGGATCAAACAAGCCAACCGCCAGGCCGAGGACGACCTCCGCCTCTGCGAGCTCCTCCTCGCCGGCAGCCCGCGCCCGCTCAGCAAGGCCGAACGCACGCGCGCTCTGAACGACCTCGACGAAGCCTGGAAGCTCCTCCTCCTCAACCAGTTCCACGACATCCTCCCCGGCTCATCGATCGCGCAGGTCTACGAAGACGCCCGCGCCCAGTTCACCCGCATCAACACGCTGCTCAACCCCTGGCTCGACCGCGGCATCGCCCTCTGGACCAGCGCCCTGAACACCAAGGGCATCAAACGCCCCATCGTCTGCTTCAACCCCGCCTCCACCGCACGAGGCAGCGTCTTCTCCGAGGGTGCCGCCGCCTTTGTCGCGGGTGCCGACGCGCTCTCCTGCGAGCTCATCGACGCCGCGGGCGCCGCGCCCGCAGAGGTCATCCCCGTCAAACTCGACGCCGACACGAAACGCCGCACCGCCATCCTCGACAACGGCCTCCTCCGCGCCGTCATCGACCCGCTCGGACAGATCACCTCCCTCCGCGCCGTGGGCTCCGACCTCTCACCAAACCACACCCGCGAGCTGTGCGCACCCACTGGCGCTCTCAACGCCCTGAGCCTCTACGAAGACCATCCGCGCCAGTGGGAGGCCTGGGACGTCGACGCCGCCACATTCCGCCACCCGATCGCGCAGACCGCCGCCGCGACCACATGGGAAGTCCTCGACGCCGGGCCCGCACGCGTCGCCATCCGCGTCGTCCGCCCCCTGGGCCAGTCCAGCGAGATCGAACAGACCATCAGCCTCTCCACCGAGTCGCGCTCATTGGAAATCCGCTCGCGCGTCCGCTGGAACGAAGACCGCCGCCTCCTCCGCGCAGAGTTCGCAACCAGCGTCGAATCCTCCCACGCCCACTACCAAACCCAGTTCGCACGCGTCGCCCGCCCCGCCCTCGGCTCAGCTGCCCGCGACAGCGCGAACTTCGAGTCCGCAACCCACCGCTGGGTCGCCGCCCTCGACACCCTCGGCGGCGTCGGCATCCTCAACGATCACAAATACGCCGCCAGCGCCACGCACCAGCCCGGCTCGCACCGCCTCACCCTCGAGATGACCCTCCTCCGCGCCGCGAACTACCCCGCCGCCGGCGCCGATCGAGGCGAGCACGAGTTCACCTACGCCCTCTGCATCCCCCACCCACTCGCCCCCTTCGCGGGCCTCGACAGCGAAGCCGAGTCGCTCCACCGCGCCCTCTTCCTCCGCGAAGCCAAGCCCAACCAGCAAGGCCTCACCGGCGGCTCATGGTCCCCCCTCACCGTCGACTTCGACGAGCCCGCCTCCGTCACCGTCAGCGCCCTGAAGTTCGCCGAGGATAACGACGGCTCGCTCATACTCCGCATCGCCGAAACCGCCGGCTCGTCGTCGCAGGTCTCCATCGACTGGAACCTTCCTATCAGCGAAGTCCAGCCCGTCGACATCCTCGAACGCCCGCTGAAGGGAACCCAACGCCTCAAGGGTTTCAGCCACGCCGCACGCCAGGGGCGAACCACCCTCCGCATCGCCCCATTCCAGATCGTCACGCTCCGCGCCCGCTGATCGTTCAACGCTCCCAGGGCCAGTCGATCCGCACGCCCTGTCTCGTGACCTCATCCTGCACCGCCCGCACGCGCTGCGCACTCTGCGTCATCGCCTGCGCGCTCAGCCCGTCGCGCACCATCATCGCCGCGATCACGCCCGCGCTCTCGCCGATGTTCCACTCCACGTGGTGCATGCGGTACGCGCCGTTGACAATGTGCGACACGCCCAGGCACTTCCCCGCCGCCAGCAGATTCGTCACCCGCTTCGGCACCAGCGCCCCCATCGGCACCCGAAACGGCGCGCTCGGCACATACACGTTGTTCCTTCCCGCGCACGAGGGGTGCAGATCGATCGCGTAATGCCCAATCCCCACACTATCAACAAACCGCTCGCCCGTGCCGTACGGCGTCACCTCCCAGTTCATCGCCTTGCTCGCCAAGCCCGCCGCTCGACGCTGGTCAGTCCCCACATGCCCCTCGTGCACGACCGTCATCGCCGCCAACCGCCGCGGCTCACGGATATACACCGCCTTCGCCAGCCCATCGCTCGTCCCGAGTTCCTCGCCGCGCAGCTTCAACCCCGGGTACCCAGGCCCCTTCCCGTCATGCCGCGGCGCCTCGGTCTGCATCCAGTACAGCAGGCTCAAGCTCTGCTCCCGCGCCCCGCGCAGCGCCGCCGCCCGCTCACCGGGCTCAACATCCAGCAGCGGCTTCTGCCAATAGTCCATCTGCACCATGTTGATCAGCGACACATCGGGCTTCCGCCCGCCCCAGATCGACGCATCGACGATCCGCCGATACCGCCACATCTCCCACTCGCCCTCCACCGGCTCATCAGGCCAGGGCACCATCCGAAACTCCCGCCTCCCCGCCTCGTTATGGCTCGGCACCAACCAGCTCAAGAGCTTCCCCGTCCACGCCGGGCTCATCCCAACCCCGCCGCCCCCGATCCCCGGCGCATACCTCCGCCAGAACTCGTACGACGCCGGCTTCTCGATCGTGTGATCCTCACCCGCTTTGTGCTCAAGCGCAAAGCACCACGAGCACGCCTGCTGATCGAGCGCATCGAGTTTCTTCTCGCGCACATCAAAGTCGCGCCGCCCGTGCAGTTCGCCAAACACCTCCGCGTGCTCCGCCCCGACGAAGTACTCCGCCCGCGCCAGCGGCAGCACATCCCCCGTCTCCGTCGCATCCAGAAAGACCTTCGCCCGAACGATCACGCACTCGCCGCTGCGCACATCACGCAGCGTCACCGCCCGCATGCCGTCGCGGTCCATCTCCGCCCCGATCGGCTCGTGCTGCATCAACCGGGTGAACCTTCGCGCATCCGCCCCACCAACCTCCCCAAGCATCTGCTCAATCGCACGCTCCCACCGCACCGGCTCGGCGCAGCACCGACTCACCCACCCGCCACCCGGGTTGAACGCCCCGAACGGCTCCACCGCCCGCGCACTCGCCCCATCCGCAAACGCACTCGCCCGCACGATCTCACGCAGCCGCTGATACCGCGCCGTCCCACCCACCGTCTCGATCCACGTGTTCTCATCGGGAGGCACGCCCTGACTCGTCAACTGCCCCCCCAGCCAATCCGTCGGCTCGCTGATCACGCACCGCATCCCCATCGACAACGCCGACAGCGCCGCCGCCACGCCGCCAACCCCGCCCCCGATGATCGCAATGTCCGCCTCAATGTCCTTCACGCTCAGCCCTTCACACCGCCCGCAAACATCTGCGGCTTCAAAAACCGCTGGCTCAGCACAAACACCGCTACGATCGGCACCAGCGACAACACCGCCCCCGCATACGCCAGCCGCACGTTGCCCGCAAACTCGCCCAGCAACTGGTTCACCGCCACCGGCAGCGTGTAGTTCTTCGACTCCTGCAGCACCACCAAGGGCCACAGCAGTTCGCTCCACGCCCCGATCACGCTGAACAGCGCCAGCGTCGCCAGCGTCGGTGCCGACAGCGGCAGCATCACATGCCACCACACCTGCAACGTCGACGCACCGTCGATTCTCGCCGCCTCCTCAAGGCTCGCCGGAATCTGTTCAAAGGCCTGCTTGCACATCGAGATCCCCAGCGCCGACACACTGAACGGAATAATCACCCCGATGAGCGTGTCCGCAAGCCCCATCTGCACCACCGTCCGGAACATCGGCACCACAATCACCTGATCCGGAATCATCATCGTCGCCAGAATCAGCACGAAGACCCACGACCGCCCCTTGAACTTCATCCGCGCCAGCGGATACGCCGCAAGCGCCGCCAGCAACACATTACACACCGCCCGCGTCCCCGTCACGATCACACTATTCAGCATCGGCCCGGCAAGGTTCCCCTTCTCCCACGCGTCCTGAAAGTTCCGCGTCGTCGCGCCCTTATACGCCCCCGCCTGCCCCGTCACCGGATCAACCGGCGCGCCCGTCACCGTGTGCGCAACAAACTCCCCCGCGCCCTTCAAGCTGCTCATGTCCCCGCCCGCCGGCTGCAGCGAAATCATCACCAGCAAAACCGCCGGCCCGATCGCCAGCCCCGCCAGCAACGCCGCACAGATCGTCAGCACTCCAGTAAGCCACGCCGGGCGACGGTCGATCATCCCTCCGCCCCCTCTTTCCCACGCGAAGCCAGCTTCATATTCACCAGCGAGAACGTCAGGATCACCAGAAACAACGCCACCCCAAAGGCGCTCGCCAGCCCATAGTCCCCACGCTCAAACGCCGCATCGTAAATCAACGGCACCACCGTCTGATCCTCAATCGCCGCCCCCTTCACCGTCACATACAACTCCTCAAACACCTTCAGCGCCGAGATCGACGAAATCACAAACACCAGCATCACCACAGGCCAAACGCTCGGCAGCACCACATGCCGAAACACGCCCCACCGCCCCGCCCCATCCAGATAAGCCGCCTCCTTCAACTCCCGCGGCACCGCCAAGAGCCCCGCCAAAAACACCATCATGTAAAACCCAAACCCCTTCCAAAGCGTCACCATCATCGCGCTCAAAAGCGTCCAGGGCCACTGCGTCAGCCACGGCGCACCCTCAAACCCAACCGCCCTCAACACCCCGTTGATCGCGCCCGCATCCTCGGACAACGCCGCCCGCCACGCAATCGCCGCCACAATCGTCGGCGTCACCACCGGCAGAAACAGCACCAGCCGCAACCCCTTCGCCCACTTCAGCCCCGCCTCCACAACCATCGCCGCCCCAAGGCTCAGCCCGATGATCAAAGGCGTCACCAGAAGATAGATCCCACTATTCAGCAGGCACCACCAGAACCGATCCGTGCTCACCAGCCGCCGATAGTTCTCCAGCCCGATGAACTCGGTCTCTCCGCCCTCAAACAACTTCACCCGCGTCAGCGAGAAGTACACCACCTGCACAAACGCCAGCACAAAGAACACCCCCAGCACCACCAGCGCAGGCAACAAGAACACCCAAGGCGTGTACCAGCGCTGTCCGATCACGCCCTTCATCGCTCAACGTACCTCCCGATCAACCCGCGGCAGCGCCTCCACCGTCGCCCCGCCGCTTGATGCTGAGAGTATCCGATCCCACTCCCCGTTCACCCGCGCAAGCACCGCGCCCACATCCTCCCCGCCCGTCAACGCTCGCTTGATCCCGTCCTCAAACGACCGCCGCATATCAGGCCAACCCTCCAGCGCAGGCGTGTACGCCACCGCATCCTTCAGCGCACGCGCCGCGATCAACCCCGCCTCCACCGTCTTCTCCAGCGGCTCACGCATCGGCCTCTTCAGCCGCTCCGCCTCCAGACGCAACACCTCCCGCGCCTGCTGCGTCGCCGCCGCTTTGTCTGTGAACTGAGGCTTGTTCAAACTCCCGCTCGTGCTGGGCAAAATCGGCACCACCGCACAGAACTTCTCCTGGCTCTCCTCACTGGTCATAAACCACACCAGCTCCGCCGCCTCCTTCGGATGCGTGCTCTGCGTCGTCACCCCAAGCACCATCACCGCCACATGCCCACGCCCCAACTCACCCGTGATCGGCATCCCCACCCGCGTCGTCTCAAAGACCCCCGGCGCCTGATCCGCGATCCGATTCAGAAAGTTCGGCCCGATATTGATCAGCCCCAGCCGCCCGTTCTGATACAAATCCGCCAGATGCGACGAGCCCTGCGTCGCCGCCTCACGCGGGATCGCCCCGTCGCGATACAACTCAACCCACCCCTTCACCATCTCCACCACCGCCGGATCGGTCAGGTTCCCCCTCAACCGCCCGTCCGCCCCCGCCTTCAAAGGCGTGAGCCCCTCCGCAAACATCATCATGAGCAGATCGCTCTCATGCCCCAGCGGCACACTGAACAAGTACTTCCCGCCCGACTTCCCCTCTCCGCCCACCTTCTCGCGAAACTCCCGCGCCGCCTTCATCAGCCCGCGCCAATCCTTCGGCAAGCTCGCCGCACTCATCCCCGCCTCACTCAAGACCGCCTCATTCGCCACCACCGCCTGCGTCGTCAGATACCAAGGCAGCGCCAGCACCTTCCCGCCCATCTTCCCGAGCGCGAGCGCCCCCGGCACAAACCTCGCATCCGCATCCCCAGGCAGCAACGCCTTGACATCGCGCAGGGCCCCAAGCCCGATGAACCGCGCATACGTCTTGTCTGAAAAGTTCACCACATCCGGCGCACGCCCCGCCCCCGCCGCCGAGATCAACTTGCGGTCCATCGCCTCAAACGGCACATCCACCCACCGCACCTTAACCCCCGGCCGCTGCGCCTCAAAGGCCGCGATCCGCTCGGTGATGTACCGCTCAAGATCGCTGTTCCCGCGCAGCGCCAGCGTCCAGAACTCAACCGTGATCACCCCGCCCGCATCGCGGTCAGCCCGCCGATCGCAGCCGCCGCCGACAACGCCCCACGCAAACAACATCACCGACAGAACACCAGCCAACAGCAACACCGCAGCCGACCGTGCAGCCACCACACCATGGCCCACCCCCGCGTCCACACGTTTGCCTTCTGGTGGCACGGCTCTCCAGAGCCGTGCTCCGGTGGTCCAGATTCGCATCACGTGTGCTCCGCTGAACACGCAACCAGTTCGCCGCCATAGCCACGAACGAGCATCACGCTCGCCGTCGAGTTGACGTTGAATCTTCAATCCGCCCGCAACGTCCAACTCAGTTCCCAACCACCGTTGTCGCGTTCTTCGGGCTCCAAAGCGCCGCGCCCGTCAGTTTGTCCGTCCCCGGGTTGCCCGTCCCCGTCACCAGGTCACGCTGCTGGAAAGGCCCCGCGTGCCCGTCGACAAAGACCAGGTGCGTGTTCCCGCTCGAAGACATGAAGTCCTTGTTCCGCCCCGGATGCCGATAGAACGGCGTATAAAACCGCGGCTGTCCCGGCGCAAGCCCCGCCGCCTCCGGTGCATCGCGGAAAATCGCCGGGCTCGGCACGTCGGAAACACCGTTGCCGCCGCCGAAGCGGCTCACCGGATCCCCCTGCGGGCCGATCTGCGAGTTCGTAAACCACAACCGCCCAGACTCCGACGAAGTCGCGGGCGAAAGCCCCCACGCCTCGCCCAACAGCAGCACCTTCGACGCATTATCCGTTGCAGCATCGAACGGGCGATCAACCAATGTTTCCGACTTTGAAACCCAGTTCAAGCGATTGGTCGCCGAGTCGTAGTTCGCTCGTTCCGCCGAACTCGCCCACGCGTTCATTGAATACGACCGCCCGGCGTCCGGATGGTTCGGACACGTCATCGCACCGCCGCCAACCGTCGTATTGATCGTCGCGCCGGAGTCCGCCGGCTGGATGTTCGGGTAGTACCGCCCGATACGGTCCTCATCAAACCAGTACCCGCCGTTCGGCAGCAGCGGACCGGCCGCGGTGACGTTGAAGGGGAACTTCCCCTTGTAGTCATTGCTGTACATGATCATCGCCGTGGCGTTCTGCTTCAGGTTGCTCAGGCACTTTGTCGCCCGCGCAGCCGCACGAGCCTGCCCCAGAGCGGGCAGCAGGATCCCCACCAGCAGCGCGATGATCGCAATGACCACCAGCAGCTCAATCAGCGTGAACCCACCCAGACCGCAGCGCACGTGTTGCCGATTCGCCTTCGTCATCGTGTGATTCCTCATCGTCGAGCTCCCCGTATCCCATCGCCACGCTTCACACCCGAGCCCATCAAGGCCCGAGCAACCCGCCGCAAGCCACCCTCAACCCCGTCACTCCCTCTCCGCCCAAGTGATTCGTCCCACCACCCACAATCTCTGACGGTCCCTCGCGACCTCTTCTCTTCCGCTGAACTCTTCTCTTCGCCTTCCTCCGTGTTCTCCGTGACTCCGTGGTGAATCTTCTTCACCGAGAGTCTCAACTCCCCCGCGGCTTCGCCGTCGAGCCGCGCACCAACAACTCCGCCTTCAAAAACTCCGCCCGCGTCAAGTGCTCTTCCGTCCCCAGCAGCGCGAGCAGGCCCGTCGCAGCGCGACGACCCATCTCCTCCAGCGGCTGCCGCAGCGTCGTCAGCGAGGGTGACAGATACTCCCCGCTCGGCGGATCATCCACCCCGACAATCGACACATCGTGCGGGATCCGCAGCCCCGCCTCCGCGCACGCCTTGTAGCAATCCAGCGCGAAGTAGTACCCCGCTCCGAAGATCGCCGTCGGCGACATCGGGCCCTTCAACATCGACACAATCGCGCTCATCCCCGCCTCGTCCGCCTTCCACCCAGGCAGCCTCATCACCAGCCGCTCGTCGATCGACAGCCCGTGCCGCTCCATCGCCACCCGGAACCCCTTCCACCGATCAATGTTGTTGCAGACCTCGCTCCCCCCGCCCACATACGCGATCCGCGAATGCCCAAGCCTCACCAGATGCTCAACCGCCTGAATCGCGATATCCGCGTTGTCCGTATCGATCGAATGCACATGGTCGTGATCGAAACTCGCCCCCACCACCATCACCGGAGGCCTGCCCGGCAACTGCCTCTTCCCCCGCCGCACCGTCACCGGCGTATTCCCAAACCAAGGCATGCTGCTCAGCTGCTTCCGCAGCGGGTTCACATAAATGAACCCATGACACTCACGCCGCCAATCCTCCCCGAAGTGCAGCACCACCAGGTCCGCACCCTGTTCCATCGCCCCCCGCCGAACCCCTTCCAGCACGTGCCCGTGATAGAAGTCCGCCAGCGACGCCTGCTCGTGGAAGACCAGCCCGAGTCGTGTCCCCGTCGCCGGTTTCGCCCGCGACACATACTCCTCGTGAACAAACGTCCCACGCCCCTGCCCACGCCGAAGCACCCCGCCCGCCACCAACTCCTGCAGCGCCCGGTGAACCGTCACGAGCGAGACGTCGATCTGCATCGACAGCTCCTTCGTGCTCGGAAGCTGCATCCCCGGCGGGAAAGTCCCCGCATCAATCGCTTGGCGGATCGCTTCCTTCACGACCACATACAGCGGCCGCCCGGGTTGCGCCAGCACAGGTTTGAACTCGCTCAGGCGTGACATTTGGAAAACGACCCTTGATCGCCAGACCAAGGGTCGCGATTCTTCTAGAAGCTTACCACAGATTCGGCTTCAGGTGCAACTCACACCGAATGCGATCTGAGGGGTTTCACCGACGACGACGGGCCGCGAAGACGCCAGCCATACCGAACAGAGCCCCAGCGGCGGGCGTCGGGACCTGGAAGATGTGGATGAACCCGTTGGACGAGTCCAACACCGCCAACCGGCGGGTGCTGTAGTCGTACGAGAAGTCAAAGTACCCGTCGTTGGTCAGGGTGATGGCCGACAGCAGGTTCATCGTCAGCGTCAGCGAGGCGCCGCTGGTGGTGATGACCTGGAAGTTCGACCCGAAGGCCTGGCCCACACCCGCGTTGGAGCGGTTGTTGTAGATCACGAACGAACCGGTGATCGGGGCGTTGCCCGCCACCGCGAGGTTCTGACCGATGTTGTTCACCACGCCGTTGGGGATGGCGAAGGCGGCGTTGGTCGGGGTCGCGGCGTTGTTCACCGTGTTCAGGTCCCACGCCGCGATGCCGGAGGAGTACCGCTGGAAGACGCGGCCCGTCGCCGGGTCAACGTCGATATCGCGGTAGAAGTTATTACCGAAGGTGACGCCCGAGGTGTTCACGGTGATCGTCGGGGCGTTGCCCGAGGCGGACCAGATGCCCGCGCCCGTCGCACCGTTCCACTGACGAACAAAGTTGCTGGAAACGACGCTGTGCACGACGTTGCCCGCGCTGTTGATCGCTACGCCGCTGCCGCCGCGCTGGTTCTGCTGCCACGTCACCGCGGCGGTGCTGACGCCGACGTTCGAAACGTCGTAGACACCGACCGAGTTCGTCGCCGGGGTGGAGTTCTGGTCGTAGGCGTACGCCAGCGTGTTGCCGCGGAGATAAAGCCCCGAATAGCCCAGGTTGGAGTTGGTATTGCGGACACCGAAGGTGTTGCTGAACGCGCCGTTGAACGCGCCGGTGTTGTTGACGTTCGTCACCTCAACGATGCCCAGGGGCTGCCCTGTGCCGTTCGAGAACCCGGCAACGAAGAGCCGCCCGCCGTCAAAGGCGATGGCCGAGGGACGGAAACCGATATACGAGGGGTTCAGCGCACCGTTCCACTCCTGGAAACGCACCTGCGCGATGTTGATCCGAGCGATCTCCTCGATCGCCACCTGGGCATTTGCAGCGCCAGCGACGGCCGACAGAGCCACAGCACACAAAGCGAACTTCATCATGTCTCTCTCCTTCTTCTCGTATCCGGTGTGAAAAACGCGTACGCCAAGACAACCGACCGAGCGTCCGCCAAGACGCCTGACCGACAACCGCCGCTCCCCATCCCCCGCCCAACCCTGCAATCTTTCAGAACCTCTCTCGATCCTCGCCTCCGGCCCCGAGACCAAGCCCAGCCTCGGCAGCCGCGCAGACGTTCCAGACGTCCGTACTTCTATAATCTCGCACGATATTCACCCGCCGTCAAGGTGATTGCCAAAAAACTTCGATCCGTACAAAATTCAACCAACACCGGTGGATGCCGGTGTTGATCGCGTTTTTGGCTTGTTTTTCAGAGCTCAACCGCGCCCGGGGTTCCCCGCACGCGAATCTGCTTCCCGTTGATCACTCGATGGTCGGGATTTCCACCCACTCGCCGCCCAAGGCGATGGAGCGGTTGCCGGCTTCCATGACCGCGACGTTTTCCACAATGTCGCGGAGGTCGACCGGGGCCGGGCCGCCTTCGAAGAACTTGACCATGCCCTCGACCAGTCGGGTGTAGACGGGGGCGAAATCGACGACGAACTGCTGGACGCCCTTGGTGCCGTGGACGGTTGCGCCGAAGGCCCACGAACCATTGCGGTCGCAGCGGATACGGGCAATTCGACCGTCGTGGTACTCCATATCGAGCAGGTGATAGCCGCTCTTCGCCTCAACGCCCGGCTGGGCCTTGCCGCCCTTGACGAACGGCGTCGCGGACTTCACGGCCGAGACGCGCTTCACCCCGCCGCCGCCCTGCCCCGCCCAGCGGAAGATCGCATCAACCATCTCAATCGAGTGGCAGCCGTAGTGCCAGAGGTCGGGCATGAGGTCCATGACTTCGCCGTTGCCGAAGGCGTCGATGGCGACGATGTCGCCCAGCTTTTCCTTGTCGAGCTTGGGGATCTCGGTGATGAAGCGCAGCGAGCTGGCGGAATAGCACCGCGCCTTGTAGAGCCGGCTCATCGCCAGCAACGCCTTCGCCTGATCCGTCGAGCACGTCAACGGCTTGTCCACGTACGTCGGCATGCCCTTGGCAAGGCTGGGTACCGCGAGTTCAAGGTGCCGAGCGCCACCGATGTTCAGCACCATGACGCCGTCGACGTTCTTGAGCAGATCGTCGATGGTGTCGACCTGCTTGGCGCCTTCCTTGACGGCATCCTCACGCCACTTGGCAACGTCCTTTGCGGACTGCGCGGGCCCGTCGGGATGCTGCCACTGGTGCGTGCCGGGGTCCCAGAAGTGGGTGACCTGACACTTGGTCTTGCCCTCTTTGAAGAGGGTGTTGATGCGGTTGGTGAAGACAGGGGTGTGGGAAGAGTCAATGCCGATGGCGCCGATACGCATGGGGTTCCTTTCAGGGTGGTGATTGTTCACCACAGAGGGGGCAGATTATTCACCACGGAGTCACGGAGAGCACAGAGGAAAGCAAAAACAGTCAGAGCACGCGGCGGATCATGCCGTCTTTTAGCAGACGGGTGTTGAAGTTCAGCCTCCCGCGAGGCTCGCACGCTCCTTATCCAGCAGCTTCGCCACGTCGATCGCGTCGCCGATCGTCGCTATCAGTTGCTCGTTGCTGGCGTGCCCGAGCACGGCTTGCACGAAATGCCTGATCTCATGGTCGTACCCCGTGCCCGGCGGCAGCGTCACCGGCTCACTCTTGCCATCGCGGCACAGCAGCAGCGCCGGATCACGCCCGATGTCGAAATCCGCCGTGGCATGATCGAAGACCACGACGTAGCGCATCTTGAACCCGAAGCCCGGGTGATGATCCTGCCCCCATTCCGCCATGACATGCGCTCCGGCATCGTGCGTGCCCGCCGCGCCGCGCGTGTCGTAGAGCGTGGTGCCGTGCATCAGGCTCCCGCGCGAGATCACACCCCGCGGCTGCCCGAAGAGGAACCGCACGAAATCCGCGTCGTGGATGTGCAGGTCCACCAGGGGGCCGCCGGTGCGTTGAATGTCGCGGTAGAAATCCGTTCCCCAATCGGGCGGTGAGCCGAGCCGCTGGAAGACGGCGCTGCGGACCTTGCCCAGCGAGCCGTCGACCACGCGTTCCTTCAGCCACGACCAGCCGGGCCAGAATCGCATGCACATCGCGGGCATGCACACCAGATTCTGCTTGGCCGAGAGCGCCGCGAGCATCTCGATGTCCGCGACCTTGAGCGCAACGGGCTTCTCACACAGAACGTGCTTGCCCGCGAGCAGCGCCGCCTGCGCCAGCGGCACGTGCGTATCGGTGTGCGTGCAGATGCTCACGGCGTGCACGCTGGGATCGTTGATAAGTTGCGTCGCATCGCTGAACGCGGTGGTTTCGCTCGGGTCGAAGAGCGCGTTGCCCGCGCCGGTCTTGAAGTTCCCCACGCTGCCGCTTGCAGAGGCGCCCGCGACGACCGCCTCGACGTTCTTGTCGGCGACCGCAACCACCCGGCATTCAAAGCCTTCGTCGCGAGCGCGTTGATACGCCGCCAGGTGCGTGCGCCCCATGAACCCAAGCCCGATGATCCCGATGTTGACCACGAAAGACGCTCCTTAGTTCGTACCGGCTGAGCCGCCGCGATCGGTGAGTTTGCCGATCCGGGAGTATCCGATCGCCACCGCGATCATGAGCACACCCACAACCGCCATCGCCACCACGCGGAGGACCGTGTCCGAATCCGCCAGATCCCAGAGAACAACCTTGGCCCCCGCGACCATCAACAGCCCGAGCCCCGTGCGCCGAGCGATCGGCATCGCACGCACGAAGCCCAGCACCACCAGCGCTACGCCCACAACCGCCCACCAGATCGAAACCGCCGCATCGCGTGTGGTCAAGTCCCGGCTCACGCTCGCCGCCAATCGCGAAACTTCGTGCGAAGTCACGATGAACGCCATGACGAAAACAACGCCCGGCAGGATGTACGGATTGACATGGAAGATCGCGGACTGACGACGCATGGGCAGCGCACGCTCGAACCTGGCGATCCAGAAAAAGCCCGCAGCCATGATTCCCAGATGAACCACGCCGGGATGGACAGCGACGTGCTCGGCATACGACGCCCACCGATCCCACATGCTCATGATCGATATGAGCATCGCGATGGAGAGCGTGAGGTAGACCGCCACGTGCAGCCGCCACGCGGCGTGCACCATACCCAACGCCAGCGCGAGCATGGCCGTGAGCATGAGCGCCGAGATCGCCGAAGGTGTGCTGCGTTGCGAGATCGTCAGCCCGATCGCGACGACAAACCAGCCAACGAACGTCATCAATGCGGCGGCCGTATGAGCCTTCACCATCCTTGGCAGCCGGCCGCTGCGCACAACCATCCGAGCGCCGAGCAGCCAGGCGCTCGCAACCAACGCCGCCTGCGCCGTAAAGGCCGAGACGATGAGCATCGACGAATCGAACCACCGCTCATTCGCGAGGTTCTCGTCGAAGAACGTCATGAGCAACCGAGTCACCGCAAGGCACGCGAGGGCGATGCCGTACGCGATCAACCCCGGCGCACGAAGCACCCCGGCAGCGACAAACGCGCCGCATGCCAGCGCCGTCCACGCGAGATACGCGCTCTGCCCGCTGGTCAGTTCCGCCGTTACGATCATCAGCAACGCCGCGGCTTGCACCAGCATGAGCGTCGCCAACGCTTCACGGCTGGTATTCGGTCTACGCCGAAGTGCGTTGAGCATATTGCCCGCGAAGCCCGACCACGCAAGGCACACGCTCCCAAAGACCGCCGGCGCAACCCAGGCCAGCTGCTCATGGTGTGCGTACGCCGTGTGCATCACGATGCCCACGCACCAGGCGGTGGAGCCCATCGCGAAGGTCGAGCCTGCGAGCGAGCGTGCACTGTCGTCCGTCTGGGCCCTCAGTGCCAGGCGCGTGAGCGTCAGGTGCGTGAGCAACCACACGGCGCAGACGTAGGCGATGACCAGCGTCGGGTCACTCTGCCAATGCGACCGTGACCAGCCGAGCCCGAGTGCAAAGTTCGCACCCAGCGCCAACGCCGCGGCGATGCGGTACTTCGAAAAATCGAGCACCGAGAGCACCAGCGCCGTCGTCGCCAGCACGAGCATGTGCACCGGGAAGGCATAGATCGGCGGGTTGCTGGTTTTCAGCAGGATCGGCGCAAGGATGCTGCCGATCACCGCGACGGTCGCCATGACGCCGCTGCGCTGTGTCCACGCGAAGAACGCCGCGGCGACGAACCACCCCAGCGCCAGCATCGAGCCGAACTCAACAGTGAAGATCGCGTACAGCGACGCGCCGGCGTAGATCACGCCGTATAACCCCGCGAGCCCGGCCGAGCCGACACCCGCCGCGGGCCATTCAAACCCGCGCTTGCGCAGGCTCGTGCTCAACCAGCACAACCCGCCGCTCACGGCCGCGATGATCACACATCGCAACTCGGGCGAGATCCCCTTGATCCAGCCGTTCTCATACGCCAGACGCAGGAAAAAGGCCATCGCCAGAATGAGCACCACGCCACCGGCGATCGCAAGCAGTCGCTCGCCAACGAACTTCTCGCCAAGATTGTTCGAACCGGTGGAACTCGGTGCTGGGGGCTCTGCCGGAGGTTCGCCCGCCGCGTCCGTTGGAACTTGCTGCGACCGTTTGCGACGATCTCGAAGCGTCTGCATCCAGCGTTCGCGTTGATCCGCCATCGACCCGACGGGCTCGCTTGTCGGACGCGCCGCCGGCGTTGTCGCGTCGACCGGCGCTGCGGGTTCAGTGAACCTTGAGGACTGAAGATCCCCAGTCGTCGCTGGGTCACCCGCCGCTTGGCTATGCTGCGGCAGTTGCAGCCGAAGCATGCGAACCTCCGCCTCCAGCCTTGCTACCCGCGCTTCGAGAGATTCACCCGCTGCCTCATTCGGCGGCGTGGGCCGACCCTCATTGCGGTCTGGTCGTAGATGGGCGTCTTCACTCGTCAAGGCCTGATTCCCCTTCGGTCGTTGCTCAACGCGTGGCCCGCCGCGTGCGGGAGATGAGCCCTCACCCATTCGCGTTGGAGCGTACCCCAGATCACGCCAACCGACCAACCACCGCAGCGGCGGTCTTGATATCCGCCACCCGGCTCTCCCCTGCCTCACGTTCGATCAGCCGATTGACACTCAACCCGCGTTCGTTCAGCACGCCGAAGAACGCCTTCCAATCCACTTGTCCCGTCCCCGCGGGCACTTCGCTCCCCCACTGTCCGGGCGTTGTCGTCTTCACCGCGTCCTTGACGTGCACCTGCACCACCCGCGGCGAAAGTTCGCGCAGCGCCGCGATCGGGTCGCCCATCGCGTACAGGATCATGTTCGCAGGGTCGAAGTTCACGCCCACGTGCGGGCGTTGAAGTTCGTTCAACGCGTCGAGCAGCGTGTGGGCAGATTCCTGACCGGTCTCGAAGCCCACGCGCACGCCGCGATCGTCAAACCGGTCGCAGACCTGGCGCAGCCGATCGATCATCAGCGTGCGCTCGCGACCGGCCTCGTGCGGGATGAACCCCGCGTGGAAGGTCACGAGCCTCAGCCCCAGCCGCTGCGCCATCGCTGCGGCGTGCTTCGCGTGAGTTCTGTTGTACTCCCAGTGGGCGTCAAGGCGAACGCCGCCGGTGTGCTTGATGGTTTCAAGAGTGGTGTAATCCTCGCCCTTGAAGCCGATCATGCCGCTGAGGATCTCGATGTCGGCGCTGTTGAGCTGGTTGATCGTCTCGATCTCACCCCACTGCCCTTCCAGCAGCGGATCGAGCGCCAGTTGACAGGCCTTCAGCCCGGTCTGCGCGATCCTGCCGCAGAGATCCGCGGGCGAGCTTGCCTGCAATGACCACGAACACACGCCGAGCTTGCTGTGCATGATGGAACTTCTCCGGATCAACCTGGTTCGCCGAGGGCTCTCTGCCCCGAGCGAATCACACTCTCGATGACGATCACCCGAGCGGACTCAAAGGCAACTCAACCTCAACCTCAACCTCTAACTCAGTGCGTCCGCGCCTTGCTCGGCTTGCCGCTCCGGTGCGCTACGCCGTTGAGCCCGCTGTGCAGCGCCTTGCCCTTCTTGCTCGCCTTGATCTCAACGATCGCGTTGTCCATCTCGCTGGGCTTCCAGCGCACGAACCCTTCGATCGCCTGATACTCAGGCAGACCGAGCGTGTCGTAGACCGCCGCGGTGGCCTTGTTCCGCTCCTCCGCACGTTGCCAGAACTCGCGCGAGTCGGGCCCCGGGAACAACGCCCGGTCCTTCTGGCTCTCGTGCTTGAAGATCGCCATCCGCTTCCGCGCCACCTCATCCGGACTCAGCGGCACCGCCATCTCGATCTCGTGCGGCTCCCATTCCTGCCACGCACCGCGATACAACCACACCTCGCACTGCTTCATCCAAGGACGATCCTTCAGCCGATGCACCGCCGTGACCACCGCCGCCAGACACACACGGTGCGTTCCGTGCGGGTCGCTCAGATCGCCCGCGGCATAAATCTGGTTCGGCTTCACCTTCTCCAGCAGGTCCATCGTGATCTTGATGTCGTCCTCGCCCAGCGGCTTCTTCTTCACGCGACCCGTCTCATAAAACGGCAGATCCAGGAAGTGGATGTTCTGGGGCTTCACGCCGCTGTACCGCGCGCCGCTGCGTGCTTCGGTTCTGCGGATCAACCCCTTGATCACCTGCAACTCGGGGCTGTCGATCTCGCCCGGCTCTTTGGTCTTTACGAAACTGAGGATCTTGTCCTCGAGCTTCTGCGCTTCCTTGCCGCCGAAGAGCTTGAACGCCCGGCAGAACTCCGCCGCGAACTCCGTATGCCGGACCGCGTTCTCATCAAAGACCGCGATGTTGCCGCTGGTCTGATACGCCACATGCACCTCGTGCCCTTGCTCGCACAGACGAATGAACGTGCCGCCCATGCTGATCACGTCGTCGTCGGGGTGAGGCGAGAAGACCACGACCTTCTTCGGGAAGACCTCGGCGCCCTTGCTCTGCGCCAGCGCCCGCGCAACTTCGCGCCGCTCGCCGCGCCCTTTCTCCAGGGGCTTGCCGCCCGGCCAGCCGGTGATCGTCCCTTGCAGCGCACGGAAGACCTCGATGTTGATGTCGTATGCGCCGCCCCGGCGCGTGCTGAGCAGTTCCTGTAGGCCGTGCTCGTTGTAATCCTCTTCCGTCAGTTTCAGGATCGGCTTACTGAGCGTACGTGCGAGCCAGATCACCGCCTTCTTCGTCTGCTGGGTGTCCCACTTCAGCGAGAACTGGCTCATCTCCGCGAGCATCCAGGGCGTTTTGAACCGCGTGAGCTCCGCCGCCGACGACGGGTCGAGGTACATCTTCGCGCTGGGGTGTTCCTGAAGGAACGACGCCGCGACGTGGGTCGAGATTTCTCCCTCCACCGCGCGCTTGATCACGCCGGCCTTGTGCTCGCCGAAGGCCAGCAGCACGACCTTCTTCGCCGCGAGGATCGTCCCCACGCCCATGGTGATGGCCTTGCGGGGCACGTTCCACTCACCAAAGAAATCGCTCGCCGCGTCGATGCGTGTCACACGATCCAAGGTAATCAGCCGCGTGCGCGAGTCGCGGGGCGAGCCGGGCTCGTTGAACCCGATGTGCCCGGTGCGCCCGATGCCCAGGATCTGCAGGTCGATCCCGCCGTGCTGCTGGATGAGCCGCTCGTACCGCTCGCAGAAGGCCCCGGTCTCCTCCATCGCGATGGTGCCGTCGGGGATGTGGATGTTTTCCGGGCGGATGTCGATGTGGTCGAAGAGGTACTCGCGCATGAAGCGGTTGTAACTCTGCAGTTCGTCGCGCCGCATGGGCCAGTACTCGTCGAGGTTGAACGTCACCACGTTCGAGAAGCTCAGCCCCTCTTCCTCGTGAAGCCGCACCAGTTCCTCGTAGACGCCCTGCGGGGTGCTGCCCGTCGCAAGACCGAGCACCGCCTTCTTGCCCGCCGCCGCCCGAGAGCGAATCACCTCCGCGATCTCCCGCGCCACGGCCTTGCTCGCCCCGCCGCTCGAAGAAAAGACCGTCACCGGGATCTTCTCGATCCCCTTCGCCAGATCGCTGGGCCCGATCGGGTACACCACACCAATCTCACGCTTCGACGCAGAACCCGAGTTCGAACGGTCGTACACGCCGGCGGCTGTCGAGCGGTTGGTCTTCATGCTGGTTGGCTCCGGTTTGGGGGAGTTGGATAGAGAAACAGGGGCGATCCGGTCTTCTTCGGACTTGCCGCAACACGAACCGGGCAAAGTCTTCTATAATCTTACCGTGGCGACCACCGGCTGCAACCCCCTTCACCATCGACCCCCGATTGTGAAAAACTCCACCGGTTCCCCGATCGGGAAGCGGTGGAGTTCGTTCGATCTTGCCCAAAATCACATCAAACCGACGCGATCGTCACTTCTTCTTCGCGAGTTTCAAGGCAACGTCAAAGGCCTTCGCCGCCACCAGCCCGTCCTCGAAGCTCGCCAGATTCGTCTTCGCCTTGTTCTGAACCGCGTCGGCGAAGGCCACGAGCTGGCGGGCGAACCGCACGTCGTGCGACTCGACCGTGATCGTCTCGCTCTTGCCCAGCAGGTCCTTGAAGATCAGTTCAGCGGGCTTCTCGTAATCATAGAAGAAGCTGCCCTTATCGCCCACGAGCGCCACGGTGAAGCGGCTCGATTCCGCCCAGCCCGAAACCACGCTCCCCGCCACGCCCGCCTTCAGGTTCGCGCCCGCGGCGTTGGTCTTGCTGGGCTTGCCCGACTTCAGCAGGACCGTCGCGGCCGTCTCGGTCCGGCCCTTCCACTTGTGGCTGAAGACCGCGCCGAGGGTCGTGCTCACGCCGCACATGAAGTGGAACAGGTCCACCGAGTGGCTGCCCATGTCCAGGTACGCGCCGCCGCCGGCCTTCTTCGGGTCGCTGAACCACTTGGTCTCGTGCCCCGGCAGATCGCAGGCGAAGGCGTTTTCCCAGCGGACAACCGAGCCGATCTTCCCCTCGCCCGTCATCCGCAGCATGTCGTGCACCGCGGGGACAAAGCGGTGGCAGTAGCCCACGAAGCTGGGGGTCTTCTTGTACTTCTTCGCCAGCGAGGCGAGTTTCTTCGCGTCGGCGAAGGTGTGCGCCAGGGGCTTCTCGCTGAGGACGGGCACGCCCTGCTTCAGGGCGAGTTCCACGATGGCGATGCGGGCGGATGGGGGCGTGCAGATCACCACGCCGTCGATGAACTTTTCCGCCTTGTTGGCCTTGAAGAGTTCCGCGGCGCTGGCGTACGAGCGAGCACCGAAGTCACCGGCGAGCTTCTGAGCGCTCTCGGCATTGAGGTCCACCACCGCGG
Organism: Phycisphaerales bacterium; assembly: GCA_016741915.1. Taxonomy (GTDB): domain Bacteria; phylum Planctomycetota; class Phycisphaerae; order Phycisphaerales; family UBA1924; genus JACVCS01. The sequence goes on from JACVCS010000022.1 coordinate 23,799, forward strand.
TGATGGTCAGGCGGTCGCCCGAAGCCTTGACCGCGCCGGCGTGGGCTCCCGCGATGCCGCCCGCGCCGATGATCGCCAAACGAAACGTCCCGTCAGCCATGTGTCAGTCCTTTGTGTCGCCCGCGGTCTCATGGTGAGCCGCGGGCTTGCGTATGTTCATCAACCGCCCGTCCGCGAGAACGCACTTTCAAGCGTCCCGCGCCGGGCCCGGAGGTTAGGCCCTTGAGAACCGCACTGTCCAAAGCCCCGATGGTCGTCGCCTCACTGCTCACACTGCTCGCTGGAGCCTGCGCCGCGCAGCCCCCAGCCGCCGACAAAGCCCCCGCTACCCCCGCGACCCAGAACCGCCCCGAAGTCCGCGGCACCTGGGTCACCACCACCGCCAACGACGCCATCGGCTCTCCCGCAAACACCGCCAAGACCATGCAGGCCCTGCGCGAAATCGGGCTCAACACCGTCTATGTCGAAACCTGGAAGAACGGCTACACCCAGTTCCCCAGCGAAACCCTCAAGCGCACCATCGGCGTCGACCGCCGCCCCGCCCTGATGAAGCAGGACCCCAGTGATACCCCCGACAAGATCAGCACCGAGGGTCGCGACCTGCTGGAAGAAACGCTCATCGAGGCCCACCGCAACGGGCTGATTTATGTCGCGTGGTTTGAGTATGGGTTCATGGCCGCCCACAAGGACACGAAGAACCACCTGCGCGAAAAGTACCCACAGTGGCTCTCGCGCGACATCAAGGGCAGCGAAGTGGCGCCCAACGGCTTTGTCTGGATGAACCCCCTGCATCCCGAGCCGCGCAAGTTCCTGATCGACCTCGTCGTCGAAGCCGCGGAAAAGTACGACCTTGACGGCGTGCAGCTCGACGACCGCATCGTCTGGCCCTACATCAACATGGGCTACGACGATTACACCAAGCAGGTCTACGCGAAAGAGAACGGCGGCAAGCAGCCCCCCACCGACCACAAGGACAAGGGCTGGATGCGCTGGCGCGCCGACAAGGTCAACGAATACGGCAAGATCTTCACCCAGTCGGTCCGCAGCCGCGTCCCGGGGGTGACCATCAGCCTCAGCCCCGCGGTCTATCCGTGGTGCTTTGAGAACTACCTGCTCGAATGGCCTTTGTGGGCGGCATGGACACCGAAAGACGCGGTGAATCTGGGCGACTTTGACAAGGCCTCCAAGACCGCCCCGCACTGGGACGAGTTCATCCCCCAGAACTACCGCTACAACTTCCCCGCCTTCGAGAAGACCTGGTTCGACCAGGTGAAGTACATCGACGAGATGGGCAAGGGCCGCCGCAAGGACCTCATCGCGGGGATCATGACCACGGGCAGCGAGCCGAAGCCGGTTGCGTGGGACGATGTGAAAAAAGCCGTGGAACTGACCCGCGCCACGAACTGCGGCGGTCACGTCTGGTGGTTCAGTAAGGGGACGCTGGAGGTCTATCCGCAGCAGACCAAGGAGTTGTACCAGGGCTGGGTGCCGAATCCGCGCTACCCCGCCGATTGGCGCGAGCCGAGCACGAAGATGGGTCTTGCGAAAGACCAGAGCGGTGCGTCGAAGGATGAGAAGCGCTGGGAAGTTTCCACGGTCAAGCCCGGTCGGTACCGCGTGATCGTTCACGATGGAACGAAGTGGTCGTACCTGACGAGCCAGGTCTGGGATATCGGTGATGCCGCGGTGAAATCCGGGTTCGGCGTCTCGGTGCCGGGCAAGTTCACGCAGGTGGAACTGCTGCGCGATCGGCGTGCGGACCGCAAGGGTTTGTCCGGGGCGCGGTGAGGCGTCGGGCTGAAAGTGGTTGGTTTCGGATCAAGGGCGGGACGGGAAGGGCCGAGAATCCATGAAGGCGGGCTGGCACGGCCCGGGTTTGTCGTTCACACTTGCCGGGTAATCTTCTAGAAGACTTACAGACATGCGCGTTCATGCCTGAACGCAGGGAGTTGGTGTTGATGCACGCTCAGAACGGTTCTTCACATTCGCGGGATTCTTCGCTCGGGCGGTTCTTTGCGCGGGCGCTGGTGGCCTGTGTGGGGGCTTTGTCGCTGCACGGGGTGACGGTTGCGCAGCCGGTGGTGGTTGAGCAGTTGACGATCTCGACCCCCGGCGGGACGTGCCGGGCGTATCTGGCGACGGTGGATTTGCTGGACCCGCGGGTGTCGATCAAGGTGACGGGGGCGTTGCCCGAGACGCCTGTGCCGCCGGTCGGGGCGGATAGTCAGTTGCAGACGGTCCCGGCGTGGCGCACGGCGACGGGTGCGAAGGTGGCGATCAACGCGAACTTCTTCGCGACCCTCAGCGGCGGGTACAGCGACCTGGTCGGTCTGAGCGTCAGCGACGGCGTGGTCGTCTCGCCCGCCCGGCAGTTTGGCAGCGGGCTGCCCGACCCGGCGATTGTTTTCAATGCCGACCGCACCGCGCGGATCGACTACATCGCACCGGGGAACACCAGCGGCGTGCAGAACGCGGTGGCGGGTGTTGGCCCGAGCAACACCGACACCGACGCGGGGACGCTGCTCATCACCGACGGCACCAACACGGGCGGCGGCGCTCGCGTCGATCCGAACAACCGCAACCCGCGCACCGTCGTGGGCGTCAATCGCGACGGCACGCGCCTGTACCTGTTCGTCGTCGACGGAAGGCAGACGGGCTGGAGCGTGGGGATGACCAACCCCGAAGTGGCGGACTACCTCATCAAGCGGAATGTCTGGCGCGCGATCAACCTCGATGGCGGCGGGTCGTCGTCGTTCGTCGCGGCGCTCGACAACGGCACCACGCTGCAGAACCGACCCAGCGACTCGGGGAACGTCTTCCGCCCTGTGGCAAACCACCTGGGGATCATGGTCAACGGCACGCTGGCGGGCAGCGGTGAGCGGGCACGACGCATCATCCGCGGGGCGTGGCTTCGCCCACCCACCACGCTGAGCTCGCTCGAATCCACCGTGCAGACACTCGCGCAAAACGGCATCCGCGATCTCTTCATCGAAACGCTCTACTGGGGGCAGGACACCGCGCAGACCGGCATCTTCCCCGCGCGCAGCTTCCCCAGCGTTCCGGGCGATTACCTCAAGCAGGCCATCGAAGTCTGCAATAAGTACGGCGTGCGCACCCACGCGTGGTGCGAGACGGGCTACCTCGACTTCGGCACCACGCCCTCGGCTCTTTTGCAGGCCAACCCCGACTGGGTCGTGAAGAACATTGATCCCGCCGCGAGCCCCGCGACGGGCGATCTGGCCAATCAGCGGTTCGTGAACCTGGGCAACCCGGGCGTGCGGTCGATCCTCAACTCGTACTTCGGCACGCTGGCGACACGCTATCACGGGCTGGAGGGAATCCAGGCGGATTACCACTTCTTCCCGCTGGAGGCCAGCAACACGGCGCCGTGGAGCTACGACAACTGGGCGCGCTCGGCGTATCAGACGCAGTTCGGCGTTGACCCCGCGACGTTCGCGAATGTCAGCGGCTCGACGTACCACAGCAACTGGCTCTCGTGGAACCGCGGCAACATCACCACCGCGCTGACGCAACTGCGTGACGCGGTGCGGAACGTTTCGCCCACGTCGATCGCGTTCAGTTGCGTGAGCTTCGCGGATTGGTCGAGCTCGATCCACCTGAGCAAGATGATCGATCTGCCGAGCTGGGGGAGCACGAACGCCGCGGACTTATACATGTTCATGGCGTACTTCTCGAGCACCACGTCGATCGCGACGGACTGCGACCGCGCCATCGCGGCGGTCCCGGGCAAGCGGCTGGTGGTCGGGCTTGCGAACCTCACCAGCGGGACGCGCCCGACGGTGACGGACCAGCTCAACACGATCAAGAACAAGGGGCTTGAGGACTTCTCGTGGTTTGACGCGCCGACGTTCATCGCCAACACGAGCATGCTGACGATGCTGTCGGACTGGATCACGAATGTCGGTGCGAAGCAGATCGGCGATATCAATCTTGACGAGTGGGTGGACGTGCGCGATCGTGTGCTCTTCGATGCGTTGTACACGGGGACGCCCATCACGCGGAACGCCGGGAACGCGCGGTACGACCTGAACAACGACAGCGTGATCGACGGGAAGGACTCGGTCGAACTCGATCGGCTGATCAAGCGGTGGCGGTTCGGTGATGACGGGGTGGTGGATTTCCGTGATCTGTGGGCCCTGCGCGCGGCGTTTACGCAGGGGACGGGGTCGGTGCCGACGATTTTGAATCGGTGGGATCTCAACGGTGACGGAAAGGTCGATTCGCTGGATGAGGACATCCTGCGGGCGAACGCGACGGTGGATCTGACCTTCGCGTATGACGTGAACAACGACGGCGTGGTGAACATCGAGGACCTGGTGAGCTTCAGCCGGGCGGCGACGGATGTGAACAAGGACGGTTCCATCAACGTGGCGGACCAGGAAGCGCTGCGGGAGTTTTTAAGGCAGCAGGAGCCGCAGAAGATGCAGAACGGGAACCAGGGGCCGTGAGGCTTTGCGGGGGCGCGGGAGTTTGGGTGGGTATGGTTGCGCATGCGTCAGAACGCCCGGAACGGTTTGGTGCTCGGGTTGGATGTGGGCGGCACGTCGATCAAGGGCGTGTTTGGGGTTATGCGCGGGGGTGGCGGTGAGCACGAAAGTGTGGAGTGGGTCGTGCGGGCGCAGTCGGCGGCGTACACGAAGCCGACGGTTGAGCACGTGCGGGCGGCGCTGCGGGATTTGGCCGCGGAGTTGATGCATTCGAGGGATGGTGCGGAGCGTGTGGGGGCGGTGGGGTTGTGCGTGCCGGGGGTTGTGGAGCCGACGACGCAGCGGGTGAGCGCGAGTGTGAACATGCCGGGGCTCGTGGGTGTGTCGCTGCGCGAGTTGGCGGCGGAGGCGGTGGGCACGCGCGGGGTGGAGGAAGGGCTGAAGGTCAGCGTGGTCGGCGATGCGCTCGCGGCGGCTGAAGAGTGTGGGCGGATGCTGAAACTCGCGGAGCATGAGCGGCTCATGGCCGTTGCGTTGGGAACGGGCGTGGGGATGGTCGTGCTTGATGGGCAGCAGCAACTGCTGGTGAACCCGGGGACGAGCGGGCACTTCGGGCAGATCGACGTGAGCCTCGATCGCGACGAGTCGAAAGTGCCTATTGGGCCCGATGGCGGGCGCGGCTCGCTCGAGGCGTACATCGGGCTGGCGGCGCTCAAGGCCCGATATGGCGAGGGGGAGCAGCTTCGCAGGGCTCTCGAACGAATCACGGTGGACGACGACCCGATCCGGGCGCTGGTGCGCGGGCTGCGGGTGGTTTTGGCGATCTACAAACCCCGGGTTGTGGCGCTGCTGGGCGGGGTGGGGACAGCGCTGGGCCAGGCGGCGGTAGCGAGGGAGTTGCAGGGGGCGGTTTCGAGAGATGTGTCGAGGGTGGTGCCGATGGACTGGCGGTTGGAGTTCGCGGCGGACGGTTTTTACTCGGCACGGGGTGCGGGAAATCGGGCGGCGCGGGGGATCTGAGGGGTTTGTTTGAAACGCGGGCGTGCGGGGCGCGTGAAACTGGGAAACCGAGGGTTTACCCGAGGGTGCTGAGCCTTGGAATCAAGGAATCGGCGTTGGTGCGCAGAATTCGCTGGGCGCGGGAGCCGATATGTTATAGAATTTCAACTCATCCGGGCGGCTGGCGAGTTCTCGCCGGCGCGGAGGAGGGCGGTTGCCCAGATCGAAAGTCATTTTGCAGCACACACGAGGAACAGGAGAACAGAGTATGAAGTCGACGACCAGGCTGATGGCGATGATGGCGGTTGCGGGCTGTACCTCGGCGCTGAGCGCCCAGACGGTGACGTTCCAGCTGCAGCGGGTGGAAAACTTCTTTGGTCTAGCGACCACGGGCACGGCCAGTGCGCCGAACAACTTCTTTGTTGGTCGGGCCGCGACGATCGAAGTCGGCGATGACTCGAAGACGTGGTTCCTTGGTGGCGTGGGCAACGGCTCGTTCGCCGGTTCGACGTGGAACCAGGCGATCTGCAAGGTGACTTTCTCGAATCTTGACGGCGGCACGCGGACGTTCTGGGAGATCACCAGCTCGCGGCGCCCGACGGACGGCGCGACGCGTCTGAACGGTTACGGGTACATCTCGCTGTCGATGGACAAGACGAACAAGCGGCTGCTGGCGTTTGCCGACGGCTTCGGGTCTTCGGACTGGGTGCAGTATGACACCACCCCGGCGGGGTATCCGATCCTGATCAACACGCTGTTTGACTTCCGCAAGACGGGCGGCGCGGCGTGGGACTTCGGTCCTCAGCCTTCGGCGGGGAATCCGGGGCTGCCGGCGTACATCAAGGATGCGTTGCCGCTGGTGACGACGCTGGACGGCGGGTATGCCGGTCCGCGTGCGTGCCCTCGGACGGTGCTGTACACCGAGACGCCGGTGGATCCGAACAACGTCCCGGGGAACCCGGACGGGTACCGCTACTTCTTCGGTCGCAACCCCTCGCCTTTGAGCGAGAACGGTCTGCCGCTGGGCGCGACGATCGTGCCGGCGGTGTATGACGCGAACTTCTTCGGCGTGTCGGCGAACACGACGAACTCGGCGTACCGCGACCACGACATCGACCCGGAGACGGGCCTGATGGTGGCGCGTGCGGACAACACGCTGGTGGTTGCGCAGCGCGAAGCGAACAACATCACGCTGGAGACGAAGAAGTTCCGCATCGCGGACGCGCAGCTCCCGGTTGCGAACTTTATTCAGCACCAGAACGTGAAGATCCTCAAGGGCACGCCGCACGGCGACCTGGTGATCCTGAACGATCGTCGGACGACGAACGCGGGGCAGAACCCCTTCTCGCAGTCGCAGGTTTTCAAGATTGTGCTGCCGGTGGATTCGAACACGCCGTTCGCTCGGCTGAACACGAGCTGGCAGAAGTATGACGCGGCGACGGCGGCGTATGTGCCCGCGACGTTCAACTCGGCTTCGACGGCGCTGGTGGACTATGCGTGGGTTCCGGCCGAGAAGCGTCTGCTGCTGCTGGACCGCGCGAACAACGGCGACGTGTACGTGTTCGACATGGTGGCAGTTGCGCCGTCGATCGGCACTCCGGTGGCGAACCAGTGCGCCGAGGTCGGCGGCACGGCGACCTTTACGGTTGCGGCGGGTGGCGACAAGGTTCGCTACCAGTGGTTCAAGGGCACGACGCTGCTGACTGGTCAGACGTCTTCGACGCTGACGCTGAGCAACGTTCAGGCGACGGACGCGGGCAGCTACAAGGTCCGCGTGGTGAACGCGCTGGGTTCGATCGAATCCTCGGCGAGCCTGCAGGTCGGCGGGTGCGGTGGCTCGGCGGGTTGCAACCCGGCGGACATCGCGTGCGACGATGGCACGCCGCTGGCGGCTGCGCCTGGGTGCACGAACAGCACCGCGGGCCCGAACGAGGGTGACTACAACGCGTTCTTCTCGGCCGACGGGTTCTTCTTCCAGGCCGGTCTGGGCGCGGGCGGCATCGGCGGCTCGTGCGACATTGCGTGCGATGACGGCACGCCGCTGAGCCAGGCTCCCGGGTGCACGAACAACGGCGTGAACGAAGGCGATTACAACTGCTTCTTCAACAACCTGTTCCTGCCGTGCATCTGATGCGGGAGGAAGGGTTGAGGGGAAAGGGCCGAGGGCCGAGGGTGAAGACCTGAAGCCATCGTCCGAAGTCCTGAGAATCTGAAAAGCACCGAGCCCCGGGCCGAATGGTCCGGGGCTTTTTCGTTGGTGGAGTGGTGGGTGCGGGCGGTGGTGTGTTCGTGGTCATACACTGGGCTCGATGATGAGCGAAGACCTGATTCCGTTGGAGCCGCGGATGGTGGCGCCGAAACTGCCGGGCAAGGTGGTTCTGCGCGACACCGCGGACGATGCGATCGACGCGTTGGCGGCGGACATGCTCGTGCAGGCGATCCAGTGTTCGCGGCAGATCGGGGACTTTCAGGTTGCGTTGTCGGGCGGGTCGACGCCGCTGCCGCTGTATCGAAGGCTGATGTACGACCCGACGTATCGGCAACTGCCCTGGGGACGGACGCACCTGTGGATGGTGGACGATCGGCGCGTGGCGATGGACGACGAGCGGTCGAACTATCGGCAGATCGAGGAACTGATCGTGCAGCACTCGGGGATTCCGGTTGAGCAGGCGCACCCGATGGAGGTACTGGAGCCTGATGCCGACACGCGGTATGAGCGGCGGCTGCGCGAGGTGCTCAAGCGGCGCGGTGCGGGGCATGAGCGGCTGGACTTTGTGGTTCTGGGGATGGGGGGCGATGGGCACACGGCGTCGCTGTTCCCGCATTCGCCCGCGCTTTTGGCGGAGGCGAACCCGCCGCCGGGGTCGCGCGGGGCGTTGGTGCGGATCAATGCTGGGCCACGGGTTACGCCGCCGGACCGGGTAACGATGACGCTGGAGGCGATCAACGCGGCACGGTTTGTGGCGGTTCTGGTGATCGGGGAGTCGAAGCGGAAGACGCTGGAGAAGGTTTCGGCGGCGTTTGTGGCGAACGGGGCGAGCGGGGAGTTGCCTGTGGAGGAACTGCCGATCCTTGGGGTGAGGCCGCGGGCGGGTGAACTGCGGTGGTACATGGATGCGGAGGCGTGCCCCCGATGAGCACGTTTTCTGTCCAGCCGAACGAGCGGGTGACGTACGCGATCGAGTATGAGGACGAGGCGGTGGTGGTTGTGAACAAGCGGTCGGGGCTGGCGACGCAGCCGGGGCTTGGGCACGAGGGGGACACGGTTTTGAACGGCTTGTTTGCGCGGCACGGCACGCGCTTGCAGCAGCTTGGCGCGGCGCGGGACTTTGGTTTGCTGCACCGGCTGGATAAGGCGACCAGCGGGCTGCTGGTGGTGGCGCTGACGCGAGCGGCGTATGACGGGCTGCGCGAGCAGTTTGAGAATCGCAAGATCGGGAAGTTCTATTGGGCGGTGTGCTCGCGGGCGCCGAAGAAGCCGGTGGGGATGATCAATCGCCCGCTGCTGGAGGTTGAACCCAAGGCGGGCTCGTATGGCGAGAAGAAGACGGCGAAGATCTCACCCAAAGGCAAGGCGGCGGTGACGGCGTACCGCGTGCTGAGCGAGAACCCGCGGACGGGAGCGGTGGTTGAGGCGAAGCCGCTGACGGGAAGGCTGCACCAGGTGCGCGTGCATCTGGAGTCGATCGGCTGCCCGATCTTCGGCGATTCGATCTATGCGCCCACGGGCGTTGCGCGGGTGGCCTCGCGGCTGGCGCTGCACTCGCACCGGCTGGTCTTCACGCACCCGATCAGCGGCGAGCGGATGGATATCCGCGCGGGGTGCCCGCGGGATCTGAAGACGCTGTTGTCGAAGCTGGATCTGCCGCGGCCGGATGTGCGAGTCGAGGGGAAAGACGAAGAATCTCACAAAGAGGTCGCAGAGGACGCAGAGGGTGGGGAAGAGGATTGAGGGGTGCTCGCGTGGGGGCTAAGGGGATTGGGTCCGGCGATTCACTCTTGTCTGATTGTGTGAAAGGGGAGTTTGACGCGGTTGTACGCACGGCTCTGGAGAGCCGTGCCACCTGAAGTCATCAAATCGCGGCCATGAGTTTGCGGGCGATGAGGTCGGCGAGGAGCCAGCCTCGATCGGTGACGGCGAGGGTGGTTGGGTGGGTTGAGGCGGGGTGGAGCAGGCCGTCGGAGCGGAGTTCGTTCGCTTGGCGGGTGAAGGGTTCGAGGGAGCGTGGGGTGATGTGGTTGAGCTGAGGCAGGAAGGAGTTCAGATCGAGCCCGCGCGCGAGGCGCACGGCGGTCATGGCGGTTTCTTGCAGGAGGCGTTTGGGGTCCGGGGGTTCGTGGCTGGTGATGGGTGCGTAGCCGCGATCGGAGAAGTCGAGATAGTGCGCGAGGGTGGGGCGGTTTTTGTAGCGGTGGGAGCCGAGGAGGGGTGAGGCGGCGGCGTGGATGTGTGCGCTGGCGCTCGGGCCCGCGGCGAGCCATTGGTGCTGAAGCCAGTAGGCGAGGTTGTGCTGGCTCTCGTGGCCGGGGAGGGCGTAGTTGCTGACTTCGTAGCGCTGGAGATTTTTGGAGGCGAGCAGTTCGCTGGTGAGCTGGAACATGTCGGCTTCGAGGTCTTCGTCGGTTGGCGTGAACTCGCCGGCGTACAGGCGGGCGGTCATGGCGGTGGTGGGCTCGTAGGTGAGGTTGTAGCAGGAGATGTGCGTGGTGTTGAGCGACAGGGCGGTGGTGAGATCGGCCTGCCACTGGGCGAGGGTTTGGTTGGGGATGGCGTAGATGAGATCGAGGGAGGTGCGGGGGATGCCGACGTTTGAGGCGAGGGTAAGGGCGCGGGCGACGTTGTCGGGGTTGTGGAGGCGCTGGAGGGTTTGCAGGTGGTGCGGGTGGAATGATTGTGCGCCGACGCTGATGCGTGAGACGCCGCCGGCGAGGAGGATGCGGAGGAGTTCGTCGGTGGTGGATTCGGGGTTGCACTCGACGGTGAACTCTGTGCCGGGTGCGCGGGCGCGGATGTGTGAGAGGTCGAAGAGTTGGTTGAGCTTGGAGAGGAGCGTGGCCCAGAGATCGAGGCGGAGGAGGCTGGGGGTGCCGCCGCCGATGAAGATGGTGTGGAGGGGAACGGGTGTGCGGTGGAGGTCGTGGGTGTGCGGGGCGAGGGCGGCGAGTTCAGCGAGGAGGCGGGTGATGAAGGCGGCCTGCTGGTCTTTGGTGTCGACGAAGGAGTAGAAGTCGCAGTAATGGCACTTGTGAACGCAGAAGGGGATGTGGATGTAGAGGGAGCGGACTGGGCTGCGTTGGGCGGAGGGATCGAAGGCGACGGCGGCGGAGAGCGGGGGTGAGATTTGGGCGCTGCTGGGGAGTGTGGTCAGTGAAATGCCCGGGTTGGGGTGGGCGGGATCGGTGGGGCGGTCGGGCATGGTGGGAGATTGTTGACCGGCGGCGTGTGCGGCGGGCGGTGGAAATGGCTAGACTGAAGGCCCGAAAGAGAATCCTCCCCACACGACAAGGAACGACCCTGTGCAAGTTGCGCTTGTGATGGTGAAAGCCGACGGGACGAGCAGGGAACTGCCGCTGGATCGCGAAGTGACGGTGATCGGGCGTGACGAGCACGCGAGGCTGCGGATTCCGGTGCCGCAGGTTTCGCGGAAGCACTGCGAGGTGGTGGTGAAGGACCCGAAGGTGCAGGTCCGGGATATGGGTTCGTCGAACGGGACGTATGTGAACGGGCGGAAGGTTCGGGAGGCGGACCTGGCGCCGGGGGATCTGGTGACGGTCGGGCCGGTGGTGTTTGTGGTGAAGATCAACGGGGAGCCCGGGAAGATCGACGCGAAGGACTGCTACGCGGCGGGGACGGTTGGGCTTGATGACGACGACGATGATGATCTGCCGGGTGCGGCGGCAGCGCCGACGACGAAGATGATGGGCGGGCCGGTGGCGGGCGGTGGAGGTGGTGCGGGCGGAGCGGCGGGCGGGAAGGGTGCGGTTGGCGCGGGCGGTGCGGGGAAGCCGTCGATCTTTGAAGAGGACGACGAGGACGGGGACCTTGGGGACATCCTCAAGGACTTCAAGTTTGATGATGACGACGATGATGCTGATGACGGGCCGGCGAAGAAGAAGTGAGTGGGTGGTGGGTTGTTGTGGCGGGTGAGTTGGTTTGCGTTGGCTTTGCGTCGTACGTGCGTGCGAGTCGTTGTTGCTGAAGTGCAACTGAAGTGCGTGAGAGCACCGATCGTCTTTGACGATCGGTGGCACGGTCTCTTTGGATGATGGGTGGAACGATCAGTCGTAGCCGAGGTCTTCGAGGTCCTGCTCGGTGAGGCCGAAGTGGTGGCCGATCTCGTGGAGGAGGGTGATGCGGATCTCTTCGTAGATTTCGTCGTCGGCGTTGTCGACCTCCCACCCCCCCACCGCGCTGACGATGCCTTCGCGGAAGACGTAGATCGTGGTGGGGAGTTGCGTGGGGCTGGTGATGGATTGCTCGGTGATGGCGACGCCCACGTGCAGGCCCATCAGGTCGTTGGGGTCGTCGGGGTGGTGCTCTGCATCCTCGGCGGCATGGACCGGGCGCGAGTCGGGGTCGCTTTGCCACTGCGTGCGGAGAGACTCGGCGAGTTCTTTGCTCGGGCGGTCTTCGACGATGATGGGGACCTCCTCGATAACCTGACGGGCGGCGGGGGGAAGGGCGTCGATGGCGTCTTCGAGGAGGGCGTCGAAACGGTCTTGGAGCTCCGGGCTCATGCGGAACGGTCCTTGAGCGGGGCCGGAGCGAGGACCTGGTTGAGGCTCGGCGCGGGGGTGAGGATGGCTTGCGCGACGCGGAGGGCGTCGATGGATGCGCCGAGGAGCCCGAGGGTGAAGAGGGCGAGGCCGCCGACGATCATGACGAAACCGAGTTGGAAGAGGAAGTCGCTGAGTGCGGAGTTGGGATCGAAGGTGGCGAGGCGGCCGAGGATTTCGCCGAGCAGGACGGTGAGCAATGCGGCGGCCATGGCGACGACGGTCTGACGATCGACACGTCCGGTGCGGATGGCCAGGGAGCGGGCGACGAGCACGCGGAGGACGGGGCGGGCCAGCAGGATGATGATGAGCAGGAAGAGCACCGCGAGCGGGCGTTCGATGGCTTCGATGGCGGATTGGGGCCAGGCCTCGGCGATCGAGCGGACCTTCATCTCGCGCGTGCGGGAGAGCAGGTCGTGCACGACGTAGAGCAGCGGGGCGAAGGTGAGCGTGGCAAAGAATGAGGAGATCTTCGTTGTGCGGTCGAGAGCTGGTTGAGGTCTCCAGAGTGCGACGGAACCGATGGCGGAGAGCCCGAGCAGGGCGGTGATCACGCTGGGGAGGATGGGCGAGACGGGCGACGGGGGGCGGTCGATCCAGAGCGCCAGCACAACGGGCAGGAGCAGGGCCCACATGAGCAGGGCGGCGGCGAGGGCCGACATGACCCAGAGGCAGAGCCCCAGCGCGGTGAGCCGCGGGGCACGGATGGGTTGGAGTTCGTCGGCGAGCGGATCAACGACGGCGAGGATGGTTGCGCGGACGGGTGTGCCGCATTCAGGGCAGACGCCGAGGACGGAGACGCCTTGCAGATCGTACTGACAGCGCACGCAGGGGAGCCGACCCGAGAGCTCTGAGGCGAGCAAGGGTGCGGGGAGCTCGTGTTGTGACGGTTCGGGTTCGCTCATGAGCTGAGGCGTCGCGAACGTCGTGGCGAAGGTGCGGGGTGGGGAATGATCGGGCGGAGGAGCTTAGCGACCGGGGGCTTTGCTCGGCGAGGCCGCGGGGGGCGCGGGGGAAACGGGCGTTGAGGCGGGAGAGGCGGTTTCGTCGATGGGTTTGATGTCCACGACAACCGGGAAGTGGTCGGAGGCGTAGCCCTTCGGCGGCGGGGTGGTGCGGAAGTCGGTCCGCTCCGGACGCGTCGCGGTGGCGAGGACGAAGCGGCTGGCGAGGACGACCTCGTTCGCGGCGGCGGGGTTGTAGAGAACGTGGTCGATGCGGCGGTTGGAGGCGTGGGTGATGGCGCTCAGATCGCGGTCGGCGGCGTCGCTGAAGAGGTCGGTGTAGCCCGCACGCTCGTAGATCTTCACGGATTCGTCGCGGGTCATGGCGTTGAAGTCGCCCAGGATGATGATGTTGGCCTTCGGGTCCTTGGCGAAAAGTTCCTTGGCGAGTTCGACGGTCTTGGCGGATTCTTTCTCACGCCAGTAGTCGCCGCCGCGGCCGGATTTCTGGTGCGCGACGAAGAGGGTGAGCTTGTAGGTCTTGGCGGTTGCGGGCTGAGCGGCGGGCTTCGAGGGATCGGGGTTGGCCTGCTGCTGCTTGATGAGTTCGGCGACCTTGCCCTCGGGGATTTCGACGGTCACGCGGAGGGGTGAGCGTTTGAAGGCGATGGGCTGACCGGCGTAGTCGTTCTTTTCGTTGCCGAAGAGATCGGGGTGGACGCCTCCGAGGGGCATGTCGCGGTAGACCTTGGGATCGGAGAGGGGGAAGCGGGAGAGGACGGCGTTCTCGATGCCGCGGGGGTCGCCCGAGTCGATGGAGACGACGTGGTCGTAGCCCATGCCCTTGAGGTAGGTGTCGCGGAACTGGATGAGGGCGTCGTAGGACTCGATCTCCTGCAGGGCGATGACATCGGGGTCGGCGGCGCGGATCGCATCCGCGGCGTTCTTGCAGTGATCGGCGGGCTTGGTCATGTCCTTGTCGTCGGACTTGCCCGAGAGGGTCGGATCGTCCTTGTCATCGAAGAGGTTTTCGATGTTGTAGGTCATGAGGCGGAAGGTGCCGGGCGTGCGGGGAATGGGCTTGGCGCGCCCGAAGCGGAAGGAGGCGGGGGTCTCGGCGGGCTTGTCGGCTTTCGGCGCGGCGTCTTTGGTCGCGGGGGCCTTCGGTGCGCTGGCGGGTTGCTGCTGCGTGGTGAAGCCGATCGCGAGACGGTCGGAGGCGATGTAGGCCGTGGAAAGGGCGAGGATGGACGCACCGACGAAGGCGTATGTGACGAGGGCGCGAGCGCGGGCGAAGGGGCGGAAGGGATCGGGCTTGGTGTGCATGGCGATGTTCCGAATATGCGGTCTGGGGCGGGTTGTCAGGGCGAGCTTGATGGTGATTTCGCGGGCAGGAGGCCGACGATGCAGAAACCGCGGAGGAGTTTAGGTGCGGGGCACAGAACCCGGCGGCCTGCTTCAGGACGTCAGGACCGGGGTGGTGGGGATCTGGGCGATCGACGTGCGGTGTGCGGGCGGGGTGTGGTCTGCGGGAGAGTCCTTCAACAAGGGCGAGGGGACCGATCGAAGGCCGAGCAGGCGGCAGAGGCGCGAGGGGGGCATGTCGCGGACGACGAGCTCGCCCGCGGGGCGGCTGAGCGCGGCGGCGGCGGCGGCGTAGCCCGTGCGGACGGCACCCTCCATCGTCGCGGGCCAGCCGCTTTGGACCCAGTCGCCCGCGAGGATCAGGCCCTCAGGATTCTGGGGCATGACGCCCGGGCGGAGCGGCTCGAAGTCGGGCGTGAGGGCGAAAGTCGCGCGTTTCTCTTTCACCGGGCGGACCCATTCCAGCTTCGCCTGCGCTGAGCTTGGGATGTGCGCGTGCAAGTCGCTGAGCACGCGCTGGGCGACCTGTTCCTCGGTCAGGGGCAACCAATCGTCGGCGGCGCTGATCACCGCGTGGATCGACTTGCCCTCGTCGTCTTTGCGGAAGAGCCATTGAACGTTCGCATCGACGAGCACGGCGTGGGGAGTCGAGAGGATGGGACGGTCGAAGCGCATGTGCACGCCGAGGATCGGGCTGTGCGCGACGCGCGTGGTGACGCTGAGGCGCGGGTCGCTGGCGATGAGCTCGTCGCTGACAACTTCACGCAGACGCTCCGCGGGGAGTGTGGAGATGACCTTGTCGGCGTTGAGCACCTCGCCCGTGCTCAGGGTGATGGAGCGTGGGGTGAGGGATTGGATCGACGCGCCGAGGCGGATCGACCCGCCGGCGGCGGAGATGATGGATTCGGCGCGGTCGTAGAGCTCAACGAGCGGGACGCGCGAGACACCGACGTCGGCGGCGTGGGCGTTGGCGATAAATCCTTCTTGGAAGACTTGGAGCGCCGACGACGCGCAGCAGCGCTCGCACGGGAGGTTGCAGGCGCTGATGACCACCGGGGCCCAGAAGACGCGGATGAGGCGTGGAGGCTGGCCGACGGAGGCGAGGAAATCGGCGAAGGCCTTGTTCGTCCAGCGGGAGCGATCAGCACGGAGGATGGCGTTCATCGCGCGGGCGAGGGCGAGCTTTTCGCGGATGCTCAGGAAGCGTGCTGCAAGGACTGAGAGGGAGAAGTGTGTGGGGGCGGGGAGGAAGGAAGGGCGGATGATGCTGGTGCGCCCGCCGCGTTCGATCCAGTACTGCTCGCGGGTCCAGGTGAGTTTGTCGAGCGAGCCCAGGCGGCGGAGGAAGTCGAGGTAGTTGGTGCAGCAGCCAAGGACGACGTGCTGGCAGTTATCGAGGTGCTCACCGGTACGGACGTCGGTGAAGCTGGTGGCGCGGCCGCCGAGTTTTTTGCGGGTTTCGACGAGGGTGACTTGGACGCCGAGTTGAGCGAGGGCGAGTGCGGAGGCGATGCCAGCGACACCGCCGCCGGCGACGAGCACGCGTTGACGCGCGGTCATGGGGCCCGCTCCGGGTGGATGATGGTGGAGGCGGGCCAGAGGTTGAACTTGCCGCGGAGGAGGGCGGAGGAGGCGATCCAGGCCTTGCCCGCAGAGGGGAGGCGGATGCGTGATGGGCCCACGATGGCGGCGGGGTTCTTCAAGATGATCGAGAGCAGGCCCGAGTAGATGCGGGTCATCGCCCAGAGTGTGCTGCGGCAGGGCGAGTCGACGAGTTCATCGAGGGCCTGCGAGGCGGCGTAATGATCGCGGGCGATGGTGGCGATTTTGGTGACCAATGCGGAGCATGCGGCGGGGTTCTGCCAGCGGCGGAGATCGCCGGGCGTGAGGTTGAACTCGTCGAAGAGCTCGCGCGGGAGGTAGACGCGGGAGGGTTGCTGATCAAAGTCCTCAGCAAAGTCGCGGAGGATGTTGGTGAGCTGGAAGGCCTTGCCGCGGCGCTCGGCCATGACGGCGCCGCACTGGAGGTCGGTGAGGGTGACGCCGGCGCGATAGCCCCAGATACTCATGCAGACGAGGCCGACGGTCGAGGCGACGCGGTAGCAGTAGCCTTCGAGCTCGCTGAGGGTGTGGTAGCCCTGGTGGTCGATGTCTTCGCCCAGGCCTTCGATCATGGCGGTGACATGGGCGGGGTCGATGGGGTAGCTGCGGAGCGTAGCGGCGAAGGCGGGCCAGAAGGGCTCGGGGCCGCCCAGTGATGAGCCCGAGAGAACGCTCAGCGAGAGTTCGCGGAAGCGGTCGAGCTCGAGTTTGCGGGCCTCGGGGGAGCTGGTGGAGTCGACGCGGTCATCGCCGAAGCGCATCCAGGCGTAAATGGCGTAAACGGCGGAGCGGCGCGGCTCAGGGGTGAGGCGCAGGCCGTAGTAGAAGTTGCGGGCGCGGGTGCGGACGACCTCGCGGCAGGCCTCGAAGGCGGCGTTGAGGGCTTCATCGCTGAAGCCTTCCAATCGCGGGCGGACCGAAGCGGTGTTCGGTGCGGCGAGGGTCGGGATGGCCAGCGTGCTGGCGGAACTCACGCGGCGGCCTCCCTGTTTGTGCGGGTTGAGGATGTGCCGATGAGCTTGGCGGAGATGAAGGCGCGGGCGACGAGGGAGAGCTTGGTGAGTTTGCTCAGCTTGGGGCGCTGCCAGAGGGTGGTGCAGCCGGTGCGGCGGACGCCGTGGAGCACGCTGAGCCCGCCGGCGGAGAAGAGCCCGACGACAGGACGGATCGCGGGGTTGAGTGTGGAAGGCAGAGGGTCGCCCTGGATGAAGAGTTCTTCGGTGCGGTCGACCAACGGCCGAAGGGCGCGGATGTACGCGATGCGGATGGCGGGCTCATCGCCCCGGTTCAGCCAGTCGCGGAGCATCGCGGGTGAGACGCCCGTTTCGGTCTCAGGGAGGTAGATGCGGTCGCGCTCGATCAGGTCACGGCGGACGTCCTGCCAGAAGTTCGTCAGTTGCAGCGCGGTGCAGATCGCGTCGCTCATGGCGAAGCGGTCGGGATCGGTGGGTTTCTGATGCTCAGGGAAATAGCCGGCGAGCATGAGGACCAAACGCCCGACGGGATTGGCGCTGCGGGTGCAGTAGTCCACGAGCTGGTCCCACGTGGAGTACTCGCGGAGGCGTTGGTCCTGCTCGAAGGCGCTGATGAGGTCGTCGAAGGGCTTGCGGGGGAGCTTGCGGCGTTCGATGGTCTTCGCGAGGGCGATGTAGACCGGGTGCGATGGAGCACCGGCGTAGCAGCGGTCGAGCTCGCTGCGCCACCAGGCGAGCAGTTCGAGCGAGCGATCCCGCGCGGCCTGATCGCGCCCGGTCTCGTCGCCGAGATCGTCTGACCAGCGGCAGAAGGCGTATACGGCCGCGAAGTCGTCGCGGAGATCGAGCGGGACGAGCGAGGAGAGAACGCTGAAGTTCTCGTAATGGCTGTTCGCGAGGCCCTTGACATAAGCGAGGGCCTGATCGGGCGTGACCGCGCTGCTCTGACCGCCCGGACCGAAACGGTCCAACAGCGAGACAACCGGGGCGGCGGGATCGATCACGAGCGCGGACAACCGTGGAGCTCCAAGCAGGCAGGTCGGGACGGATTCGTGCGGCCTCGCAGCGGGTTGCGATGTCCGAATCAGTCGAACGATTCGGGAATGATAAGGAAGGCCGCGGCGAAAAGTCGCTGCAGTGTACCGGATTCGCTCACACGGCAAGACGGGGTGGTTGGGTTCTGGTCAGGTTTGATGTGCGGGCATTGCGCCGATGAATGAGAAACGGTGTTCGGGCTCAGGGCGGCGGGCGGAATACCATCCGGTCCTATGCGGATCATCCTTGCGAATCCTCGCGGCTTCTGCGCCGGTGTACATATGGCGGTGGACGTGGTCGATCAGCTGCTCGACCTTGAGGGCAGCGACGGGCCCAAGGTCTACGTCTATCACGAGATCGTCCACAACAAGCACGTTGTGCAGCGGTTCATCGACCGCGGGGCGAAGTTCGTTGAGGACCTTGAGGACGTCCCCGAGGGGTCGATCGTGGTCTTCAGCGCCCACGGCGTCTCGCCCGCCATCCGCGAAGTCGCCCGCAAGCGGAACCTCACCTCCGTCGACGCGACGTGCCCGCTGGTGACGAAGGTGCACAGCGAGGCGATCCGCTATGCCAAGCAAGGGTATCAGATTCTGCTGGTCGGTCACGAGGATCATCAGGAGATCATCGGCACCCGCGGCGAAGCCCCCGAGGCGACGCAGGTTGTGGAGAGCCCCGAGGACATCGCGAACCTGAAGATCATCGATCCGAACAAGCTCGTGTACCTGACGCAGACGACGCTGAGCACCGACGACGCGGGGGTGATCATCGACGCGCTGAAGAAGGCGTTCCCGAACATCAAGGAGCCGCCGGGGAGCGACATCTGCTACGCGACGACGAACCGCCAGCACGCCGTGCGGCAGATCGCCCCGGAGTGCGACGTGGTGCTCGTGGTGGGGAGCAAAAACAGCAGCAACTCGGTTCGGTTGACGGAGATCTCGGAGAACGTTGGCGTCAAGGCGTTCCTGCTCGACGATGTTCGCGAGTTGCGTGATGACTGGTTTGCGCACACGCCCGGGCACGGGCATGATGCGACGGTGCTTTTGACGGCCGGCGCCAGCGCGCCGGAGGATCTGGTGGCGGAGATCTGCCGAACGCTTCTGAAGAAGTACGGCGGGCAGCTTGAGCAGCGCGACATCGTGCCCGAGGATGTCGAGTTCGGCCTGCCCGCGACGCTGAAAAAGCTGATGCGTGAGAAGGGGATCGATCCGGAAGGCCGAAAGATCCGCGTGGGGAACTGGCAGATCACCGAGGCGACGTACGGTGCGGTGCCGCTGACGGTCAGCGCGAAGGGCTGAGCCAGCGCGAACGGGCTTTCGGACTGTGAACGAGAGTTGATCGCAAACACATCAACAGACGCACGGGTGTTGCGTGCTGCTTTGCAATGCTTCTGCGGCTTGTCCCGCGGCGGTTGGTCAGTCTTTAAAGTGGAAGGCCGGGCCGGCGAAGGTGTTGGGCTTTCGCACCGCGACGGCGAAGATGAGCCCGGTCATGATCCAGAGGGCGATCATGCTGGAGCCGCCGTAGCTGACGAAGGGGAGGGTGAGCCCGATGACCGGCGCGACGCCCACGACCATGCCGATGTTAATGGCGACCTGACAGAAAACGAAGGTGGCGAGGCCCACGCAGAGGAGTCGCCCGAAGCCGTCTTTGGTGAAACTCGCGGTGAGCATCGCGCCAAGGAGCCAGAGGGCCATGAGGGCGATCACGCCCAGCCCGCCGACAAGCCCGAAGCGGGCGACGACGACGGCGAAGATCATGTCGTTGTGCCGTTCGGGGAGGCGGCTGTAGCGCACGACAGCGCGGGCTTGCGCGTCGGTGTAACCCCCCCACTGCCCCGCGCCCAGGACCGTGCGAGCGGTTTCGGGTTGTGTGCTGGTGGCGGTCTGCACACGGGCCTGATCGGTGAAGGCGTAGTACGCGTCGAGTACGCGCTGACGCTGATAGGGCTTCAGCAAGGGCCAGGCGGCGGGGGCGGTGAGCGTCGCGAGTGCCACAACCAGCAGCAGGTGCTTCAGCCGTGCGCCCGCGGCGACCAGCACCGCGAAGAGCACGGGGATGAAGAGGATCGCCATGCCCAGGTCGGGCTGAAGGAAGATCAGGCCCATGGGGATGGCGGTGATGATCGCCGGTGGAATCAACCCCAGCAGCGTGCGGTGATTCTCACGCACGCGGAGATAGTCGGCCATGACGAGCACATACGCGATCTTCGCAAGCTCGCTGGGTTGAAGGTCGATGGATCCGAAGTTGATCCAGGCGCGCACGCCGTTGCGGGGGTAGACGATCGAGCTGGGCACGAAGGGCACCAGCAGGAAGACGAGCATCACCAGGCACACGCCCAGCACGGGCCAGGCGATGAAGCGGAGCTTGCGGTAATCCGGAAACGCCACCACCGCCGCGGCGATCAGCCCCGCGAAGAGAAAGACCAGGTGTTTGATCGCACGCGCGGAGAGATCGCCCGGCACCGTGGGCGCGGTCATCTGCGAACCCACGTCGATGCAGTAGACCCCGATGAGCGAGAGCAACACGCCCGCAACGACGCACAGCCACGCGGGGTTGGCCAGCGTGGCGTCCTTGCCGAAGATGCGTTCGGTGATGGTCATGGCGTGGCGGTCGAACCGGTCGGCGTGCTCGCTCGGCTGAGCGGTTTGCTCGCGGCGGCGCTGGTGAGGTATCCCTCATCGACAAGGGCTTTGATGATCTGGTTGCAGAGCGGGCCCGAGACCCGCCCGCCGCTGCCGCCGCGCTCGACGATCAGGCTCACGGCATATTTCGGGCGTTGGCCTTGCTCACCCACGAGGACGACGAACCAGGCGTGATCGACGCTGATCGGTCGGCCGAACTCGTCGGAGAGGGCCCGGCCGTTCTCATCGCGGGCGCGGAAGCCCGAGTCGGCGGTGCCGGATTTGCCCCAGACTTCGACCCCGGGGATGTTGAAGATGTCCTCGCGGCGGTTGTTCTCAAGGGTGATGTGGTGCCCTGTGCCGCGGTCTTCGCGAACACTTCGGCGGAGGCCTTCGAGGGCGAGCTCGACCGAACGCGGGTTGAAGTTCAGGTTGCTGGTGATGAGCGGCGCGTCGATCATCAGGCGCGGGAGGACGTGGATGCCGCCGCGGGCGAGGGTGGCGTAGGCGTTGGCGGCGTGGAGGGGCGTCCACGCGACGGGGCCTTGCCCGATGCCCATGAGCGTGGCTTCGCTGAGCGAGAGGGTTTGGCGCGTGCGGTCGGATGTGCCGCGGCGGAGCGGTTCCGGAGCGCCGATCTCGGCGCGGTCCTCGTCGGAGAGTTCGTCGGTGGGCCCGGGCTCGGCGGACTTGACCAATCGACCGGCGATGCCTGTGAACTGAGGCCCGACGCCCAGCATGGGTTGTTGGGCGTTCGGCCCGCAGCCGAGGCGTTCAAACCACGCGCCGATGCGCTCAGGCCCGAGGGCACGCCCGACGCTGTAGAAGTAGATGTTGCAACTCGCCATGATCGCGTCGCTGGCGTTGAGCATGCGCCCGAGTTGCGCGGTGTGGGTCGTGTGCGGCGGCTGCTTGTAGATCCAACAACGGAAGAGGTTCGGCTGATCCGGGTACAGATGCCCCGTGCAGGCGATGGCGCGGTCGACGTCGAACAAACCTTCCGCCACCGCGGCGCAGTAGAGCAGCGGCTTGACGATCGAGCCGGGCGGGTAGGGCTTGGCGATGGCTCGGTTGAGCGCGGGCATGTCCTCGCTGGCTTCGAAGACCGTCTCGGGCTCTTCGCGAAGTGTTCGTCGCGAGAACGTGGGCGTTGAGACCATCGCCAGCACGTCGCCCGTAGCGACCTCGATGATCACGGCCGCCCCGTGCAGGGGCGTGTTGACGGGCAGGGCCTTGTTCTTCTGCCAGGGTTGAACGACCGCGAGGCCGACCTCGGGGCTCATGAGTGCTTGCACGCGGGCCTGCAGCGCCGCGTCGATGGTGAGCTTGACGTCGCGCCCGAGCGTGCGTTCGGAGCGGGTGCTTTCACCGGTGTCGAGGCGGTCCAGGACGCTGCCACGCAGGCCGCGGAGGGCCTGTTCCTGCGACCATTCGATCCCCGACGCGCCGGCGTTGTCGCCGGCGAGGTACGCGCCGGGGTCGGCCGAGCCCGGCGCGTCGGCGGCATCGGCGGCGCGGCGCTCGGCCTGCCAGATGCGGAGCTCTTCTTCACTGGGCGTGCGGCGCGGGCCGGCGCCGATGACGCCCAGTTCGCGCACGCGGCTGCGCCACCAGAGGTCCTGATCCAATGCCCGCTGACGCATCCACCCGACGATGCTCGTCGCCACGCCCTCGACGCGCACGTCGATCGGCTCGCTGGAGCGCAGCGGGCCGGGGAAGGTGGAACGGTCGATCTGGATGATGTGGTTCTCGAAGGGGTAATCGCGCCCGGTGCCGTCGATAAGGTGCAGCCCGGGCATCCAGAAGCCCGAGGCGTCGGCGTTCGTCGGCGGCTTGGCTTTGCTGGAGGTGCTCAGCGGGAAGCGGAAGGCGGTCTCGTCGTCGACGTCGTGGAGGATGACGTGCGAGGTGACCTGCTCGCGGATGGGTGCCGCCACGCGCGCGGTTGGGACTTCCTGATACGCCATCTCTTCGGTGAGTTCGAAGCCTTCGTTGATCTGGTCTTCGAGTGCGCGGCGCTGGGCTTCCCACACCGTACTCGCGCGGCGGGTCACCTCGGCGACGATGTCGTCGCGACGCTGCTGGATCTCTTCTGTCGGCACGCCCGCGAGCACCGCGAAGCGTTGCCACGCGTCGTCGAGCAGTTTCGTGAATCGCTCGGCGTGCTTGGCGATGGCGGCCTCGCGCTGCGGAGGGGACAACTGTCGCCACGCCGCGGCGCCGATTTCCTTTCGCGCGGCGTCGCCGGCCTGCTGATAGGCCCACTGCCCGCTGATGACGCTGTAGTCCACCGCGATATCGAACCCGGGCCGATCGACGGCCAGCACGCGCCCCTTGCGGTCGAGGATCTTGCCGCGGATCGTCGGCTCCCAGTGCCGCGTGACCAGGCGGCTCTCGGCCTTGGTGCGAAGCTCGGGGCCTTTGGTGGTGGTGAGGTAAATCAGCCGCGCGACGGCGGGGGTCATCGCCAGCCCCGCGAGCGCGCAGAGCAGGGCGACGCGACGATGGAAAAGCTCCGGCAGCAGTCCGTTGCTGGCCATGAAGAAAGCGTAGCCGGTTTCACCTCACGGCGCGCGTGTCCCCGTCCCCAAGCACCTTCCCCCTGTCTTCTGTGCCATGTGGCCCTGTGCCATGTGGCCCTGTCCTACTTCCGCCTCTGCGCCCTCTGCGTCTCTTTGTGAGAACTCTTCTTCATCGAGTACGGCGAAGCACCCACCGCGCGGCGGGCGACGCGGTCGACCCACGCCCGACCGGCCTTGATGAGCTCGTTGCCGAGTTGTGCCGCGGGCGCTGCGAAGACCGGGGGCGTGTCCGTCAGGCCCAGCAAATCCTGCAGCACGAGCACCTGCCCGTGGCAGCGTGGCCCGGCGCCGATGCCGATCACCGGCACCTTCGCGATCTTCATCACCGCCGCGGCGGTCTCGTCGGGGACGGCCTCAAGCAGCAGCATCACCGCCCCGGCCTCCTGCATCGCTTCAACATCACGGACGATGGAAATGAGATCCTCGCGCGTGCGACCCGCCGACGAGTACGACCCGGTCATCATCACGCGCTGCGGGCGGCTGCCGACGTGGGCGACGACGGGAACCCCGGCGCGGGTCATTTTCTTGACCACGCCCGCAAACGACGCGTCGACCTCGAGCTTGACCAGATCCGCCTTCCCCTCGGTCAAGAACCGCCCGGCATTCCGCACGGCCTCGTCATCGGACGTGTGGTAGGACATGAAGGGCATATCGCCCATGACCAAAGGCCCGCCGGTGAACACAGCTTCCGCCCCACCCCCACCACTCATCGCCCCACGCTTCACGCCCGCCGTCAGGGCCAGCAGCACCTCCAGCGGCATATCGATCGTCCGCGAAAGGCCCAGCACCATCTCCGCGGCGGTATCCCCCACCAGCAGCACATGCACCCCCGCCCGCGCCAACCACCGCGCCGTGGTGGCGTCGTAGCAGGTCAGGCAGGCGAACGGCTCGGACAACTTCGAGAGCGCCGAAACGGTCAGACGCCGCGGAGTGTGTGATGGTGATGGGATGGGCTTTGACATCGAAGAAGCGTAGTCGGTCAACGGTTTCTTCACGAGTTCAGCCGAGATGTGCTCGGTTCGGTGCAAGGCGAAGACGTATTCACCACAGAGTCACAGAGAGCACAGAGAAAACCAAAGCCGCGCAGAAGAGCGGTCTTTGGTGGCACGGCTCTCCAGAGCCGTGCGTTTGATGGAACATCTCTCCAGAGCCGTGTGAGCGAAAACCGAATCACTCAAGAGAACCGCGCACCGACACCCCCCACTCCCCCACCC